>JBFISM010000112.1:0-12451 GCA_041608535.1 Acidimicrobiia bacterium | reverse complement strand
GCATCGTCCGCCTGGGCCCGGTCGAGAACTGCACTGAAAGTCTCGAATGTGTTGACGCCCCGCATTCGGCTGTCTTTCGACGCGTGCAGGTGCGTATCGCTGATTTGCAGCAAGTGAAGCGGTCTTGCGTCCGGGCTCTTTGTCATTCTGCGGTAACGATCGGCAGGCAGGCTATCAATCTTACTCAAAGCGCCTGAAGCCCGGCGGATTTGGCTCACAGATCGGGAGCCGGGCCGGTTGCGTGGCGCTCGGCGACTGGGCGAGAATCGTGTTTCTGGCCCTTCAAACTCAATCACAAGAATTCATGGCATCAAGTAGCGAGAAGATTGCGGCAGCTGGAAAGCCGCCCCGGCGCGAGCTTGCCAACGCGATTCGCGCTCTGTCGATGGATGCCGTTCAGGCGGCGAATTCCGGTCATCCCGGCATGCCGATGGGAATGGCCGACATCGCGACGGTGCTGTGGGGCAAGTACCTCAACGTCGATCCGACGCATCCGGAATGGCCCGATCGCGACCGGTTCATCGTCTCCAATGGTCACGGTTCGATGCTGCTGTATTCCGTGCTGCATTTCGCCGGCTTTCCATTGCCGATGGAAGCGATCGAGAACTTTCGCCAGTGGGGCTATCCGACTGCCGGACATCCCGAGATCGAACTCGAGCTCGGTATCGAGATGACCACCGGTCCGCTGGGACAAGGCTTTGCCACCGCAGCGGGGATGGCCCTCGCCGAGGCGCACCTGCGGCAACGACTGGGCGCCGATCTGGTGGACCACTGGACGTACGTCTTCTGCTCGGACGGCGATCTCATGGAAGGTGTCGCTGCGGAGGCGGCGTCGCTCGCCGGCCACCTCGGTTTGGGCCGCATGATCTACCTCTACGACGACAACGACATCTCTCTCGAGGGCCCCACCTCATGGACCTTCACCGAGGATGTGGGACAGCGCTTCGCCGCCTATGGCTGGCACACCCTCGAGATCGATGGGCACGACCAGGATGCGATCGACGAGGCGATCGCAGAGGCGCGCCGCACGGTCGACCGGCCGTCGCTCATCTGCTGCAAGACGACCATTGGATACGGCAGCCCCAACGCCGGGGGAACCGCCAAGGCGCACGGCTCACCGCTCGGCGACGATGAAATCGACATCGTGCGGCGGGAGTTGGGGTGGGAGCACCCTCCGTTCATCATCCCGGACGAGGTGTATCGGTTCTTCGGCGACGCCATGGAGCGAGGCAAGAAGATGCGTCAAGAGTGGGACGCTCGGCTGCAAACCGTGCTTGCCGCCGGGGGCGAGCTCGCCGATTCCTGGCGCAGCCACGCGGCGCCCCGCGAGGTCGCACTCGATCCCCCCGATGTCGAGCCCGGGAGCAACGTGGCCACCAGGGCACTGAGCGGCCACGTCATCCAGCAGCTCGCCGAGCTGCGTCCCGACGTGCTCAGCGGTGACGCCGATCTCGCCGGCTCCACCAAGTCGGACATCGAGAGCTCCGCTGATCTCGGTCCACGTGACCATGGTGCCCGCAACGTGCGGTACGGGGTGAGGGAACACGCCATGGGCGCCATGGTGAACGGGATGACGATCCACGGGGGCGTCCGTCCGTTCTCCTCGACCTTCCTGCAATTCTCGGACTACATGCGGCCGGCGCTGCGTCTGGCTGCGCTCATGGAGATACCCAGCGTGCACGTCTTCACGCACGATTCGGTGTTTCTCGGAGAGGACGGGCCGACCCATCAACCCATCGAGCATCTGCCGGCGTTGCGAGCGATCCCGAATCTGTGGGTGGTGCGACCGGGCGAACACGGCGAGGTCGCCGGGGCGTGGCAGCTTGCGATGAACCGCACCCAGGGACCAACGGCGCTCGTCTTCAGCAGACAAGGAGTCCCCATCCCGAGCGAACCCGTGGAACCGTCCCAGGTGGCCCTGGGTGGCTACGTCGTCGAGGATGGTGACGACCTCGCGATCATCGCCACGGGCAGCGAGTTGTGGGTGGCGAAGGAAGCTGCTGCGCAGCTGCGGGAGCTGGGACACTCTGTGCGTGTGGTGTCGATGCCGTGTGTGGAGGCGTTTCGCACCCGGGATGCGGCGTACCGCGAATCGGTTCTCGGTAGCGTGCGCTTGGTCACGCTCGAAGCGGCGGCGACGTTCGGGTGGGCTGACATCGCCGGCCCGGATGCGCTCCACATCGGGATCGACCACTTCGGGGCGTCGGCGCCGTGGAAGGTGCTCGCCGAGCAGTACGGGCTGACAGCCGACGCCGTGGCCGCCCGCATCGCGGAGTGGCTGGTCTCCTGACCACACGATGATCGAGCTGACGCCGGCCCTGGTGATGGCCACGTGGACGGCGGGCATCGCCGCCGGAGCGGCTGCCGTGGCGCAGTGGGGCATCGTCGGACCGGGCTATGTATGGCTGGCCGGGAGCACCGTTGCCGGGTTCGGCGTATTCGCCGCGTTCGTCGATGCCGGTGCGCTGGCCTGGATCGGGGTGGCGGCGGCGCTTGCCGGAGTGGTTGTCGCTCGTCGCCCCCGGCCGGCGGCGGCAGCGTTCGGGATCGCAGCGGCGGCGTTCCTCGTCGTGGGGTTCGAGGGATCACCCTGGTTTCCCGTGGTCAGTGGTGCGGTGCTCATCGGTGGCATCACATCCGAGATGCTCCTCGGTCATTGGTATCTGGTCGATCCCACGCTTCCTCGTTGGGCCCTGCAGACGCTCGTCGTCGCCGGGGGAGCCGGGCTGGTGGCGGACGCCGTGGTCATCGCCATCAGGGTGCAGAGCGATGGGCTGCAAGCGGACACCGTGTTCGGTTGGACGTATGTCGCCTTGGTTGCGATGACGGCCCTGCTGCTCGTCGGGGTGTGGTTCTCATTGCGCGAGCCCCGCTACACCGGTGTCATGGCCGCCACCGGGCTCAGCTATCTGGCCGTGCTCACCGGTCTCGGCGTTCTCGTGATCGGCCGCATCGTGGGCTTCGAGACATGAGTGTCGCAGTACTCTCCCGCCGGTGAAGATCTACACCAAGAAAGGCGATGACGGCTCGACCGGGCTGCTCTACGGGGGGCGGGTCGCCAAGGACGAGACCGGTCCCGAAGCGTACGGAGCGCTCGATGAGGCGGTGTCGTGTCTCGGTACGGCACGCGCCCTCGCTGCGGCCGATGCGCTTGCAGACCGGTTGCTCGAGATCCAGCGCTGGTGCTTCGTCGCCGGCGCTGAGCTGGCGACGGATCCAGAGAACTTGGACAAGCTGGAGTACGGGGTCAGTCGCGTTCCGCCGGGTTATGCGACCACGCTGGAAGACTGGATCGACGACCTCGTCGACACCAGAGGGATGCCCACCGAGTTCGTGGTGCCGGGAGGGAACCCGCTTGCGGCGGCCCTCGACGTCGCCCGCACCGTGGTGCGTCGCGCCGAGCGACGGGCGGTGACCCACGTCCGGGTTGGGGGCATCGAGGACAGCAACATCGTGCCGTTCCTCAATCGTCTCGCCGATTATCTGTACATGGCGGCCCGGGCCACCGAGGCCGATTGGACACCGACCAGGGAGAACCCATCGTGAGCGTGACTGTGGAGAGCGGGCCGGCTCTCGAAGACGGGACCGGCGATCTGCTCGTGATCCCGATGCTCGCCGAGTCCACACCGGGGCCGGGAACCGACTGGGCGCTCGAGCAGCTCGGTGAGTGGACCGGCCCGTTCTTGACGGCCGCCGACTTCACGGGCATGGCCGGACAGACCGTCACCATGCCTGGTGGCAATGGCTTCCCGTACGGCTCGGTGCTCGTGGTTGGTCTCGGCGACGAGGTCGATGCCGAGGCGCTGCGGCGGGCCGCGGCCGAGGCGGCCAAAGCAAGCGCCAAACACGAGCGAGTCGTCACGTCGTTGCACGACATGGACATCGACGGCGCCGCCGAAGCCGTTGCGTTCGGGTTCACGCTGGGACGCTATCGCTACGACGCCTTTCGCAGCGAGCCGAGTCCGGACACCGACACCACGCTGGTGCTCGCCGGCGCCGCCGCTGCGGCGGATCGTGGTGTGCTCGTGGCGCAAGCCGTGGCGATGGCACGCGATCTGGTCAACCGACCCTCAGGGGACAAGCCGCCGGAGTGGATGGCGCAATGGGCAGCCGAGCACCTGGCGGAAGTCGGCGCCGCAGTGGAGGTGTGGGACGAGGACCGCATCGCCGCCGAGGGCCTCGGTGGCTTGGTTGCGGTCGCCCAGGGTGCCACCAATCCGGCGCGGCTGGTCCGCGCCGTTCATGGTCCTGAGGATGCGGACACGACGATCGTCTTCGTGGGGAAGGGCATCGTGTTCGACAGCGGCGGTCTATCGATCAAGCCCGCCGCGGCGATGGAGGCGATGAAGACGGACATGGGTGGCGCTGCGGCGGTGCTGTGTGCGCTGTGGGCGGTGGCCCAGCTCGACCTCGGCATTCGTGTCGTCGCTATCACCCCGCTCACCGAGAACATGCCGGGTGGCGGAGCGCTGCGTCCCGGTGACGTGTTCACGGCGCGAAACAAGAAGACCGTCGAGGTGCTCAACACGGACGCCGAGGGCCGGCTGGTGCTTGCCGATGGATTGTCGCTCGCCACCGAGTTGGAACCAGATCTCATCGTCGATGTGGCCACGCTCACCGGTGCAGCCAAGGTGGCCCTGGGAGAGAAGATTGCGGCGCTGATGGCGAATGACGACGATGCCGCGGCGCTGGTGGAAGCGGCAGCGAAGCGCGCCGGTGAAGAGGTGTGGCGAATGCCGCTCGACAGGCAGTACCGCAAGAAGCTCGAGTCCGACGTGGCGGACATGAAGAACATAGGCGATCGCTTCGGCGGTGCGATCACCGCCGCGCTCATGCTCCAGGAATTCGTCGGCGACGTACCGTGGGTACATCTGGACATCGCCGGACCCGCTCGGTCGGCAGCCGCCGAGCACTACATCCCCAAGGGCGGCACCGGCTTCGGTGTGCGTACCCTCATCGCCGTGGCCGAGGACGTGGCGGCCGCTCAGTAGGGGTGCGGCGCAGACCGTGCGGCTGCCGGTTTGGCGTCGACCGAACTCCTGACGCTTGCGATGTTCCGGCGCCGATGGCGAGCGCGATACCGCAGTTCTGGTACGTCCGACGCAGGAGATCGACTTCCGTGCTCTGGGGTGTGGACTGCGTTTTCGGCACTCACCCCACGTCGGCGATGACGACGAAGTTCATCCAGCCCTCGTACGGGTCGTCGTAGTTGCCAGAGCTGTCGCGAAGGACGAAGTCGCCGGTCACCGTGACGTCTGTGCCGCTTACGGTCGAGTCGAGATCGAGCTCCAGCTCGAGGATGTGGTGATCGCCGTCGTCGTAGCGGATGTTGTATCCCTTCATGACCACCTGGTAGGCGTTCACCGGACCGGTGAAGCTGACGGTCTGCGACAACCGTTGCCGCTGACCGGTGGTGGCCGGAAAGGTGATCCAGCCTTCCTTGAATTGCAGTGCCATCTTTGGTGTCCCTTCCCGTCGCTCCAGATCAGGCCAGCTCGGCCATGACCACGAAGTTGATCCATCCCCGGTACGGGTCGTCGTAGTAGCCGGAGCTGTCGCGCAGCACGAAGTCTCCGCTGACCGTGACAACGCTCCCCAAAACGGAGGAGTCGAGATCGATCTCCGTCTCGAGCAGGTGGTGGTCGGTGTCGTCGTATCGAATGTTGAATCCCTTGAGCATCGCCTGGTGCGCGATGATCGGCCGCCCGAAATCGATACTGGCGCTGCGCCGCTGCCTGGTCCCCGTCTCTTGGGGAAACGTGATCCAGCCTTCACGAAAGGCGATCTGCGAGGAGTTGGTCCCCACCAGTGCCGTCACTGCCGCCAGGGCGTCGATCTGTCCGTAGCCGACCTCGGGGTGCCAGGTCCCGTTGGTGCGCCCGGCCACGGTGGCATACGGATACAACCCCGGGTTGACCTTGGCGCAGCTCGATTCGATAGCGTTGCGCACGTCGGTGTTGGTGGCGGCCGGATCGGCCGAGAACAGGAGCCCGGCGAGACCTGCCACGTGGGGTGTCGCCGACGATGTCCCGTTGAACACCGAGAAGTAGTCACCTGCCGCATCACCCCCGCTCGGATAGGTGACACAGGCGCCGTTGACCGGCCCTCCGCCGTTGTTGTTGTATCCGGTGGCGCCTTGCTCGTCGGTCGTCCAGATGCGCACCCCCGGCGCAACCACATCGGTGTTGGCGTCGAACTGGCTGCCCCAGCACTCACCGTCGACGCTGGCGGGTCGTTTGCGCTGTGCGTTCGAGTCGGAGGCGCCGACCGCAATCACATTCGCATGATTGGCCGGAAAGTTCACGGACGGGCTGGTGGTGTTGGCTCCGTTGTTGCCGGTTGCCGCACAGAGGACGAGCCCGGCAGACCACGCATTGGTCATCGCGTTGGTGGCCGCCGTCGTCACCGAGGTGCCGAGCGACATGCTGGCGACGTTGGCTCCGTTGCTCGCCGCCCAGTTGACGCCGGCGGCCACGCGATTGGACGAGGGCACGGTGCCGAGGCGGATCGGCATGACCTTGCATCCACCACCTACGCCGGCGACACCCGTGGCGTTGTTGGTGCGGGCCGCAGCGATACCCGCAACGGCCGTGCCGTGAAACACCCCGGAGGAACTGGCGTCGTACGGAGGCGCCTGACCGCTGAGTGCCTGGATGGCGTTGAAGTGCGTGGCCGTCGGGGTGTAGTCGATGTCGGGATGGGTGAGATCGAATCCGGAGTCGATGATGGCGATGACCACGGACGGTGATCCGCTGGCCAGATCGAGTGCGCCGGGCAGATTGATGGCTGTGAGTCCCCACTGGTTGGCGAAGAACAGGTCGTTGGGCGGTGCCAGGTAGGTCTCGAGCTTCAGCCAGTCGAATTCTGCCGACGCCACCTCGGGGAGGGCGTCGATCTGTTGGAGCAACTCCGTTGCCTCCTCCAACGACGTCCCCTCTGCAACGCGGAACACGTGCACCGGCGTGAGGAACGACGATGCGGTGGCGTCGTGGGTGGGGCCCAGCGCTTCCACGGCCGCCACAGCCGACTCGGGTGAGCCGGCCGGCTCCACGTTGATGGTGTCGTACAGCGGTGTCGCCGCGGACTCGACTCCGCCGCCCTCCACGAAGTACACCGGCCGCACATCGTCGATGCGATCGTCGGCGGCGAAACTGGCTTCGGCGACCGCGGCATCGAAGCTCGGTGCGATCTCCACCCAGCGGAACCCGGCAGGCTCGAGGGTGGGTCGAGCGGCTTCGATGTAGCGAGGAAGATCATCCGGCATCAGCCCGCTGGCCGAGAAGCGATCGACCGCAGAGAAGTCGTCACCATCGGGGGTGTGGATGAGATAGTGCCCTTCGGCCAGGGTGTACGTCGTCGTCTGCTCGTCACCACCGGTCGTCAGGCGCTCGGGAAACTCGGCCATTCTCCACCTCCACGGTTTGATCGCTGCACGGTGCAAGACGCTCGAGCCCCGCCACGGATACATCGACACCGCACCGGTCCCGAGATGCGAATTGCATCGTCCTCACCGCTCCGCACGCCACATGTCGAGCGTACCGATCGCAGCTGATCACGGCCCGGCCGGCGGCACTCCGGCTCCGGGTCTACTGCGGGCAATCCATGGTCAAGGGGCGGCGGGTCGGGCTTCAGCTCCCGGGCTGGGGAGATACCGCCGCACATGTCTCGTCGTAGTCGACGAGAACGGGCGGCAGGTCCGGATCGCTGCAGGCCATGCAGTCGTGGCGCTTGGGCACGTCGAGCCGCAAGACTCGCTGGTCCAGGGCGTCATAAGTGAGGAGCGAGCCGACGAGCGGTTCACCGATGTCGAGGAGCAGTTTGATCGTCTCGACGGCCTGCATGGCGCCGATGACACCCGGGAGCACACCGAGCACGCCGGCTTCGGCACAATTGGGCGCCAGTTCCGGAGGTGGCGGTTCGGGAAAGAGGCACCGGTAACACGGGCCACGGGTCGGGTCGAACACGGCGACTTGGCCCTCGAAACGGAAGATCGAGCCATGGACGACGGGGGTCCCGGTGAGGATCGATGCGTCGTTGAGCAGGTAGCGAGTGGGGAAGTTGTCCGCACCATCGACGATCACATCGACACCCTTGATGAGATCCAACACGTTGGCAGCAGTGAGACGCTCGTCGTGACCTTCGACGGTGACATCGGGGTTGAGCGATCCAATCGTCATCTGCGCCGAAAGCACCTTGGGCATCCCGATGCGGTCGGTGGAGTGGACGACCTGCCGCTGCAGATTCGACGCATCGACCGAGTCGTTGTCCACGAGCACGATGGTGCCGACACCGGCAGCAGCGAGATACACGAGAGCGGGTGAGCCGAGACCGCCGGCGCCCACCACCAGCACCGTGCTGTCGAGCAGACGCTGCTGGCCCGCCTCGCCGATCTCCGGCAACGTGATGTGTCGCTGGTAGCGGCTCCGCTGAGTCTCGTTCATTCCCGCGGGGACGGCCCACGGAAGACTCGCCGCCTTCCACCCGGCGAACCCTGCCACCATCGAGTGCACGTTGCGATAACCCATCTGCTGCAGCGATTCCGCAGCCAGGGCGGAGCGTGCCCCGCCGGCGCAATACAGCACCAGTTCGGTCTCGACATCCGGCACCCGAGCACCGATGGCGCCCTCCAGCAAGCCACGCGAGAGAGGGATGGCACCTGCTGCGATCCCGTCCTGATGCTCCGTCGACTCTCGCACGTCGATGAGCACGGCACCGTCGAGCTGGCGCCGGTAGGCCTCACCCACGGTGATCTCCGAGATGTTCCGTCTCGCCTCGGCGACCCGCTCCGTGAACGACTGGGGCTGGCTCATGACGCGAGCGTAGTTGCGCTGGAGTCGTATCGACGAGTGTGCTTGCACGCACGATTACGCGGCGAACAAGCACACTCGACGGGCATAGGTCGATCGACCTGTATCGGCATCGGGGGCTCTCCGGTACCATCGCCCGGGCTCGAGGACTGGGGGAAGAATGCGAGTGATGGTCACGGGGCATGGTGGTTACATCGGCGCCGTGCTGACACCGATGCTCGTCGAAGCCGGGTACGACGTGGTGGGACTCGACACCGGACTCTTCGACAACTGTGATTTCGGCCCCGCTCCTGCCGCCGTTTCGTCGATCCGCAAGGACATTCGCCGCGTCGAGCCTGCAGATCTCGAAGGCTGTGACGCCGTCATCCACCTTGCGGCGCTGTCCAATGATCCACTGGGCAACGTGCGACCTCAGCTCACCTACGACATCAACCACCACGCCACGGTGGCCGTTGCCACGGCAGCGAAGGCAGGGGGGGCGACACGTTTCCTCTTCGCTTCGTCGTGCAGTCTGTACGGCGCCGGTGGGAGCGCCCTTCTCGACGAGCAGGCCCCGATGGCGCCGGTGACCCCATATGGCGAGTCCAAGATCTTGGCCGAACGGGATCTCGCCGCACTCGCCGACGATGACTTCTCGCCTGTGTATCTGCGCAACGCCACCGCGTATGGGTCGTCACCGCGTCTCCGGCTCGACATCGTCGTCAACAATCTCACCGGATGGGCGGTGACGACCGGCCAGGTGAGGATCCTGTCGGACGGATCGCCCTGGCGGCCGCTGGTGCACGTCGGCGACATCTGCAACGCCTTCCTCGCCTGTCTCACTGCGGACCGGGCCAAGATTCACGACCAGGCTTTCAACATCGGCCGACCCGGCGAGAACTACCAGATACGCGAGGTTGCCGAGATCGTTGGCGCCGTGGTCCCCGACAGCGTGGTCACCTTCGCTGCAGGTGGCGAGCCGGACACCCGCAACTACAAGGTCGACTTCTCCAAAGCCGCCGAGGTTCTCGACGACTTCACGCCGCGGTGGACCGTCGAATCGGGCACCGCCGACCTCTATCAGTCCTATCTCGCCAACGGGATGACCACCGAGCTGTTCGAGGGCGACGACTACGTCCGGCTCCGCCGGCTGCGGACGCTGCTCGACTCGGGGCGCCTGGATCCGGACCTCCACTGGGTTGCAGAACGGTCGGAACGGTGAGCGGCACGGCCCTGCCATTCGGCTCCACCGGAGCCACGTGCCGGTTCTGCAGTGCCCCACTCAGCTTCACGATGGTCGATCTCGGCAAATCGCCGCTGTGCCAGACGATGCTCTCGGCAGAACAGCTCAACCATGGTGAGATGTTCTATCCGCTCCACGTGTATGTGTGTGGAGAGTGCTCACTCGTGCAGATCGAGGAGTACGTGACACCGCAGGACATATTCTCCGACTACGTGTACTTCTCGTCGTACTCCGACAGCTGGCTCGACCACGCCAAGCGCTACGTGGGCCACATGGTCGACCGCTTCGGCCTCGACGAGACGTCACGGGTGATCGAGCTGGCCAGCAACGACGGCTACCTGCTGCAGTATTTCGTCGAGCACAACATCCCCGCACTGGGGATCGAACCGGCAGCCAACGTGGCCAAGGTGGCCCAGGCCAACGGAATCGACACGCTGGTCGCCTTCTTCGATGAGCAGCTCGGCAAGCAGCTGGCCGCCGAGGGCCGCCGGGCCGACCTGCTGTGTGGCAACAACGTGCTCGCCCAGGTGCCCGACATCAACAGTTTCGTGGCGGGAATGCGGCACGTGCTCGCCCCCGACGGGGTGATCACGATCGAGTTTCCCCATCTGTTCACTCTCATCGAGCTCAACCAGTTCGACACCATCTACCACGAGCACTTCTCATACTTCTCGTTCACCGCTGCGTCCAGGATCTTCGCCGGGCACGGACTCGAGCTGTGGGACGTCGAGGAGCTTCCCACCCATGGCGGCTCGCTGCGCATCTACGGCAAACACGCCGGAAACGATCGTTACCCCACCACGGCCCAAGCCACCGAGATGCTCGAGCGCGAGCAACGGCTCGGTGTCGATGACCTCGCAACGTATGCAGACTTCGGCGCCAAGGTCGAGGCCACCAAACGCAAGCTGCTGCGGTTCCTCATCGAAGCCAAGGAGCGCGGGGAGACGGTGGTCGGTTACGGAGCCCCCGGCAAGGGCAACACCCTGCTGAACTACTGCGGGATCCGGACGGATCTGCTCTCCTACACCGTGGATCGCAGTCCGGCCAAACACGGCTTCTTTCTCCCCGGAACACACATCCCCGTGTACCAACCCAACCACATCTTCGAGACGAGGCCCGCGTACGTGCTCATACTGCCGTGGAACCTCAAAGACGAGATCATGAGCCAGATGGCGGGGATCGCCGAGTGGGGTGGACGGTTTGTCACGCCCATTCCCGAGGTCGCGGTCTACGCTCCGGGCGGGGACGAGGAGGCATCTCGGTGAAGGTCGTGCTGTTCTGTGGCGGACCCGGTACGAGGCTCTGGGAGGAAGCAGAGGCGATACCCAAGCCGATGGTTCCTCTCGGCTATCGCCCGGTGCTGTGGCACGTGATGAAGTACTACGCCCACTACGGACACACCGACTTCATTCTCGCCCTGGGTGCGCAGGCCGAGGCGATAAAGGACTTCTTCCTCCACTACGACGAGGCCCTGACGAATGACTTCGTCATGTCGGGCGGGGGGCGCCAGATCGACTACATCTCGACCGATATCCATGAGTGGAAGATCACGTTCGCCGATACCGGGGTGCACTCATCCATCGCCGACCGGCTACGTGCTGTTCGTCGTTACGTGGGTGATGACGAGATGTTCCTCGCCAACTACAGCGACGGTCTCACGGATCTGTCGCTCGACCGGTACATCGCCGACTTTTCGTCATCGGCCAACATCGCCAACGTGCTTCTCGTCCAGCCGCCTCTGACGTATCACGAGGTGACGGCGGACGAGCGGGGCCAGGTCACCGGCATCGAGCCGGTTGCCCAATCGGGTCTGTGGATCAATGGTGGCTACTTCGTGTTCCGTGCCGAGATCTTCGACTACATAGAAGCCGGGGACGACATCGCCACCGATGTGTTCCGGCGCCTGATCAAGATCGACAAGCTGGGGTCGACGAGGTACGAGGGGTTCTGGGCGCCGCTGGATACCTTCAAGGACAAACAGCGGCTCGATGAGATGTTCATGAGTGGCGCCGCTCCCTGGGAAGTCTGGAAGGACGGCCGGGCTTAGCCGTGCTGGCAGCCAAACTGTTCGCTGATCTCGAGGCGGTGCTGTGCATCGGAGCGCATCCGGACGACATCGAGATCGGGTGTGGTGGCACGCTCATCACGCTGCTCACGGATCGGCACGAGGTCGATGTGCGGTGGTTGGTCCTCACAGCGACCGCGGAACGGCGCGCCGAAGTGGTGCATTCGGCCGAGCTCTATCTCGGCGATCCGGACAAGCTCGTGACCCACGACCTCCGTGACGGCTTCCTGCCGTACGACGATCCGGCTGCGGTGAAACAGGCGCTGTTCGACGCACGGCGGGCTTTTACACCCGACCTGGTGATGGCGCCGTCGCGCTCCGACGCCCATCAAGATCACCGCCTGCTCGGTGAGCTGG
>JBFISM010000111.1:0-12520 GCA_041608535.1 Acidimicrobiia bacterium | reverse complement strand
TTGGTAGCCCCGATCTTGTTCAACGGCGTCTACGAGTACCCGATCGCCATCGTCATGGCGCTGGCGATCGTGCCCAGGATCAGACCGGCGTTCCCGGCGCCAACCCAGGTCGCCGGTGTGCTCACCCTGGCGGCCCTCGGCGGTGCCCTCGCCGCACAGCTCGCCGGACAGAGCACGATCGCCCTCACCTTGCTGGCGTTTGCCTCGCTCAATGCCCTGCTCACGCTGAAGCGACCCGAGATGTATGCGGGCACCATCGCGGCGATCCTTGCCCTGGGTCTCTTCCTCACTCCCGGCAATCTGCTCACTCAGGAGCGCTCGTTCTTCGGCGTGTACCGTGTCCAGGTCACCGACGGGGAGAAGGTCGAGCTCGTCTCCGGAACGACCGTTCATGGCGCCCAGGCGATCGATCCGGATCAAGCGCTCGTACCCTGGGCGTATTACTACCCCACCGGGCCGTTGGGTCAGACCTTTCTGAGCATGCCGGAGCGTGACGACGTTGGTGTCATCGGCCTGGGTGTCGGTGCGATCTCGATCTACTCGGAACCCGGCGATCGCTACACCTACTACGAGATCGACCCGCTCGTCGTCGAGCTCGCCGAGAACGACGAGCTGTTCACGTACATGCGCGACACACCGGCCGAGGTCGATCTCGTGGTCGGCGACGGTCGCCTGTCCCTCGAGGACGAAGACGCACGATTCGATCTGCTCATCGTCGACGCCTTCAGCTCAGACGCCATCCCGGTCCACCTGATGACCGTGGAGGCTATCGAGCAGTACTTGGACGTGCTCGGAGACGACGGTGTCATCCTCCTGCACATCTCCAACCGTCATTTCGAGCTGGCACCGGTGCTGGGCCGGATAACCGACCATCTCGATCTCGCCGGGTTGCAGCAGCGCTACGAGCCGACACCGGAAGAAGAAGAACTGGGCAGCAACCGGTCGCACTGGGTGCTGCTAGCTCGGGATGCTTCCGATCTGGCATGGACCGGCGATCTCTGGGAGCCGCTTCCCGAGAACGGGCCGCTGTGGACGGACGACTACTCGGACATCCTCAGCGTCTTGGACCTGTAGCGCTCTCTAGCGGGACCGGACGGTCCCATAGGCGTGGACCGGTCTGAGCCGCACCACCAACCGTCCCTGATCGATCATGGCATGGTCGAACTCGCCCCAGTCGGGATGTTCGCCGGAGATGGCTCGGTACGTGCCACGCAGCATCTCGGCGGCGGCATCCGCCGGATGGGTGGTGACATCACTCAGCTCGGTGTCGCCGTCGACGACGACGTATGTCCAGAAGTCGGCGCTGGTCACATGCAGTGATGCTCTGGCGTCGCGCCGCAGATTCGCGGTTTTGGCCCTACCGGCGGTCACCGAGATACGGATCTCGCCATCGATGACCGCATACACGATGTTCGACAGCTGGGGCCTCCCATCCCGCTTGAGCGTCGCCAAGACGCCCTTGCTGCCGGAGCGGAGGTAGTCGAGTGCGGCGTCGAGATCCATGCATGTCCTTTCTCTGCCGCACGCAGCTTGCCACGCCCCACCTACCAACGCCGATCGGTATCGTCGAACGATGAGCCACGGTTTCCAGGTCACCTTCGACGCAGCGAACCCGCAACGGCTCGCCGAGTTCTGGGCGACTGCACTCGGCTACGTCCTCCAACCTCCCCCACCCGGCTACGACACCTGGGATGCGTTTGCAGATGCCATCGACATGCCCGCCGAGGAACGGGATTCGATCGCGGCCGTGGTCGACCCGAACGGTGTGTTCCCCCGTGTGCTCTTCCTCAAGGTGCCGGAGGGAAAGACGGCCAAAAACCGTGTGCACCTCGACATCAACGTCGGCGACGCATCGCTCGACGAGAGGACCCGGACCGAGCGGCGCCGGGCCAAGGCTGCCGAGCTGCGCGAGATCGGAGCCGTCGAGGTCGAGGAGCGGGCGGATTCCACGAGCTCGTGGACGGTGATGCTCGACCCGGAGGGCAACGAGTTCTGCGTTCAGTGAAGAACGTCAATCTGCCGGGGCGAGCGCCTCCCACTCGACCCGAGTCAGGACCCGGCAGTCCTCGCCCTCGAACGAGCGTGCCCACGCTTCGCAGCTCCCGTTGAGACGGAATTCCACCGACTGCACCTCCTCGAACTGGAAGACGTTGGCGTACAGCTCGGCGTGGTAGAACAGCATCCCGGTGCTGGTGTTCGACCCGTTGACCAGCACCGCCTCGTTGAAGTCAACGACGAGGCGGCCTCCATCCGATTCGATGCCGTTGAGACCCGGCGCCGACTCGGCAGTGAAGAACGACGCATAGCCATTCTCGATCTCCTCGGTCGTTGGTCCGGCGATGAGCGCTTCGATGGTGGCGGTGAGCTGATCGGCGTCATCGGGAACCGTGCGATACGTCGGATGCGAGATGTCGGGATCGACACCGTCACCGCCCATACACCCGTAGAGGACAACGATGCGCTGCATCCCCGCCGGCACCTCTGCACCCTCGTCCGGTTCGCAGTGCGGTATGGCGGCGACCCCGACACGGACGACGGCACCGGCCTCGGCCGTCTCCCCGGGAGGGGGGAATTGATCCACGACGACGCCCGGCGCACTCCCGGTATCGAAGATGTTGTACGGGGCCGGCTCGAAGCCGAGGTCGAGCAGGTTCGCCACGGCATCGGATGCGGCGATCCCGACCACGTCGGGCACGGCGACCGTCGCCGGCGCACTTGTCGTCGTAGTGCTGGCCACCGTGGTCGGCACCACGGAGGACGACAGCGACGAGGGGGCAGTGGGCTGATCTGCGCTGGGTGAGACATCCTCGGGAGCCACCCTCAGTACCCCGAGCCCAAAGAGCAACAAGGTCGGGATGAGCACTGCAGCCGCTCCCAGAACCACCGCCGTGAGGGGGCGCATCGCACGCTGCTGGTCGGGGCGGGAGAGAGGCGTGCTCTCGACGCCGGCCGATTCGGCGGTGACCGGTTCTGCGATCGCATTGATGTACAAGCGGAGGTCCCGACGAAGATCGCTCATGAGGCTGCCTCCAGGTGATGGCGAAGCTTGGTGAGCCCTCGCTCGAGGTGGTTCTGCACCGTGCTGCGCGACAACCCGATGAGCTCGGCCACGTCCGAGAGCGTGTATTCGAACGCATGCACCAGCACCACCACCTCTCGCTGGCGAGGGCTCAATTCTTTCAATGCCGCCGGGAGACGCGGCTCGATCCACGGCACTCCGGTGTCTTGGACCGCAGGGAAGTGGGCACGGGGGCGCATCCAGCGTCGCGTGCTGCTCTGACCGACTCGATAGAGGTACCCGGCGGGATTCGCCATGGTGCGGACCCGATCCCAATGCTCCCAGGCATATGCCACGGCATCCGACGTCGCCTCCCGCCCTACCTCAGCTCCGTAGCGGGCAACGAGCGCCCGGCGCAGCTTTGGCTCGGTGCGCTCCACGAAGTCGTCGAATGACCTCGGTTCGGTGTGCGTCATCTGCATCTCATGATGGAAGACCATCGAGGGGCGGCTTTGTACCACGCCGCCGACCGAGTTTTCTCGAATCCCGGGTGACGTGTGTCAGCCTCGGGTCGCGAGCTTTGGTGACCTGTGTTGCACTCCGCCGAGCGTTCGGCTGCGGTAGCGCAGCATCAGTGCAAACAGCCCGGCAAACGTCATCGAAGCGATCACCGTCAGCCAGATCGCCGCCGTGTCGAAGGGCACCAGCACCAGTGTCGAAACGAGCTCGATGGTGATGAGAGTGAGCAACAGCCAGATGATGTGGTCCCGCTGGGCGTGCGAAGCCACGAAGGCTCCGAGCGGTGCGCCCACCACGACGATGGGGATGGCCACCATCCAGTAGTCGTAGGCGACACCGATGTCGTGTACGACCAGTCCGTGGAGCGCAAAACCGACGATCGAGTTGATCGCCATGATGATGACCGTGGTCGGAGTGCTCACCTTCTCGTTGACCCCCAGGGCCAGGGTGAGAACGATGAAGGTCAACATGTCGATCCCCGATCCGGTGTTGGCGGCAAACGCCCCACCGACGACGCCGATCGCCACGAACACGATCGCCTTGTTTCTCGTCCAGCCCGGCACACGATCGAGCGGGCTCCAGTCGAGCCACCAGCGCGAGATGGCAAGCGCCACACCGAACACCGTGGCGGCGAACGTGAAGAGGATCTTCGAGCCCGGGCTCCCGAGCTGGAGCCAGTAGGTGCCGACCACCTGTCCGGCGACCCCACCGAGCGACACCCACCCGATCACCCGCGGCAAGATCGGCACCCGGCGGGTGACGATGACCACCCCGGCCATCGTCATACCGACCGCCTGGATCATGAGCCCGAACGTGCGGGCGTCCTGCGGTTCGATGTGCAGGACTTTGGTGAAGACCGGAAATGCAACGGCGGCGCCACCCTCGGCGGTCGCACCGGCGACGAAGGAGCCGAGCGACATGGTGACCGAGACCGGCCAGAACTCACGGAACAGGCTCCAGCCATCGGTGAGGAACATCGCCACCAGCCAGGTGGCCCACACCGCAGCGAGCAGAACCGGATAAACGTGCCGGAGATCGGGGCCCGGTGTTGCTTGTTCCGTGACGAGCGCAACCGGCTCGCGCAGATCTTGCCCCACCGGGTCCCCCCTCTGATCGCCCCTTCCGGCCGGGCGGAATGTACCGGTCGAGTCGATCGCCGACCATGGGTCGCCCGGCCCATACCGACCGCCTCTCGAGTTTCAGATCGAGGCGCTCAAATCGAGGCGCTCAGCTCCGACGTGTCGATCGTCTTGTGCACCGGCCGGCTCGGATCGTCCCTGGTGACCAGCTCGGCGAGCATCTCATCGACATCGTCGGCGAGCAACCAATTGTCCCGGTGGCGAACGATGCCGTCCTTGTCGACCACGTAGACCATGTTGGGCAGGTTGCCCAGCGTCTCGTGAGTGGTCTGGTCCATCCCGTCGACCACCACCGGAATGGAGAGATCCTTGATCTCGATCAGCTCCTTGGCGTAGCCCAGCTTGTGGGCATACGACTCGTGGTCCGAGTAGTGGCGGAAGCCACGCTCCCCGGCGTGCGGCTCCCGAACGTACATGGCGACGAACGCCACGTCCCGGTCGGCGTACTTCTCCTTCAGTTGCTCCATCGGCGACAACTGCCGCCGAAACGGCGGTCAAGTGATGGCGCCGGTGAACAGGACGAAATGCTTCTGCCCGAGGAACTGGCTGGTGTCGACGACCACGCCCTCGGTGGTCTCGAGCACGATCCGGGGAAACTCCGAGCCCGGCGGGAACAACCCGGGGAATCGTGCGTAATACCCCTTCACCCGCTTGCTCATCACCATTCGCGTCGTCTTCACGATGTCGAGATAGCGCCAGGACCAGAAGCCGATGCCGGGGCCCGGTGGGGGGTGGATGCCGATCATCTGCGAGACAGCGAAGGCGGGCTTGGCGAGCACGCGCTCGGCCCTTTTCCACAGCCGTCGTAGCCCATCCATCACGTCACCTCGGTCCCTGTCTCTCTCACTGCATCGCCTTGGACACGGTCTCGTAGATCCTCGCCGCCGACGGGATCGCCAGATCCTCCAACGTCTCCGCAGCGGGCAACGGGATGTGCGGAGTCGTGATCCGCACCGTGGGGCCGTCCAGGTCCCAGAAGGCTTCCTCCGTGACGATCGAGGCGATCTCGGCACCCCAACCACACAGGCGCGGATTCTCCTCGACGGTGAACAGTCGACCGGTGCTGCTCACCGATCCCAGGATCGCCTGAGTGTCCAGCGGGACCAGCGTTCGTACGTCGATCACTTCGGCGTCGATGCCGTCGGCGGCGAGTTGCTCCGCCGCTTCGAGGGCGCGGGGGACCATGAGCGCCAGCGCCACGATCGTGCAGTCGCCGCCCGGCCGCACCACCGTGGCCGCGCCGAGACTGTCCACGATCTCGCCGTCGGGAATCTCGGCCTTGCCCGCCATGAGCGATTTGTGCTCGAAGAAGACGACGGGATCCGGGTCACGCACCGACGCGGCCATGAGCCCGATCACGTCTTCGGGGTTGGACGGCGCCACGACTTTGAGACCGGGGATCATCATGCACCAGTTCTCCACACTCTGGCTGTGCTGGGCGCCAAAGCGCGAGCCGCCACCGTTGGCGGTGCGGATGACGATCGGCATCGTCACCTGCCCACCGGTCATGTACCGAGTCTTGGCGATCTCGTTGGCGACGATGTCCCAGCACACCGCCAGAAAATCCGAAAACATGATCTCGGCGATCACCGGCACCCCCGTCATGGCGGCGCCCATCGCCGCACCGAGGATCGCCTGCTCGGAGATCGGCGTGTCCCGCACCCGCTCCGGGCCGAACTCGTCGAGCAGCCCAACCGTGGTCTTGAACACACCACCGGCGCCGGCGATGTCCTCACCGAGCATCACCAACGATGGATCCCGTCGCATCTCCTGGGCTATGCCGTAGGCAACGGCATCGCGATAGCTCAGTTCCGCCATGCCGAACCTCCATCGGCCCATACGTCGGTGAACAGGGCCCCTTCGTCGGGTGGCGCACCGTTCTTGGCGAACTCGGTGGCCTCGTCCACGCGCTGTGCCACCCCCTGCTGGATCTCGCTGAGTCGCCCCTCGTCGGCTCCCACCCGCAACATGCGCTCGTGATACATCGGGATCGGGTCCCGGGCGTTCCATGCCTCCACCTCTGCGGAGGGACGGTACTTGCCTGGGTCGGCGCGACTGTGCCCCCCGGAGCGGTACGTCTTCGCCTCGATGAGCGACGGCCCATCACCACGCCGCGCCTTGTCGAGGGCGTCCATCGCGGCCATGTACACCGCATCGGCGTCGTTGCCGTCGACGACCACGCCCTCCAGGCCATAGGCACAGGCTCGCCCGGCGGCGGGATCGGGGACGGACGACACGAGATCGATCGGGGTGTACTCCATGTAGAGGTTGTTCTCACACACGAAGACCGTCGGCAGGTTCCACACCACGGCGAAGTTGAGCGCCTCGTGGAAGGCGCCGATGTTGGTGGTGCCGTCGCCGAAGAACGCCACCGCCACTTGCTCCGTGCCGCGTAGCTGCGCCGACCATGCGGCCCCGTTGGCCACGCACAGGTGCGCACCGATGATGGCGTAGGAGCCGAGCATGTTGTGCTCCGCCGAGGTGAGGTGCATGCTCCCGCCCTTGCCCTCGAGAATCCCATTGCTCCGCCCCAAGAGCTCGGCCATCACCGGTCCGAGGGGAGCGCCCTTGGCGATGGTGTGAGCGTGGCCCCGGTAGGTGGCGAAGACGTAGTCGTCGGGCCGCATCGCCATACCGAACCCGGCGGCGACCGCCTCCATCCCCAGCGACAGGTGGCTCGTCCCCTTGACCAGGTTCTGCATGAACAGGTCGTAGGCGCGCTTCTCGAACTGCCGCAGCGTGAGCTGCATCTCGTAGATCGCAAGGCGAGTGTCGAGATGGATCGCCAGATGGTCGTTGTTCATGTCCACCGGCTCGGGGAGCCGGGCGGGACGCTGGGAGTAGTCGAGCAGACCGGCGTCTACGTGGTCAGTACTCATTGGCCACCATGAGCTCCTCACATGGGAAGAGCGTCGTCACCTTGGGACCGTCGGCGGTGACCACCATCATCTCCTCGATACGCGCAGCCGAGCGGCCGTCGGCGGCCGGCGCATACGTCTCCAGAGCGAAGTACATCCCTTCCTTGATCTCGATCGGGTCGTCCAGGGAGTTGAGCCGGCTGATGATGGGCCGTTCGTGGAGCCCGACACCGACACCGTGCCCGAACTGGAGCCCGAAGGCATCCATCTCGTCGACGAAGCCGAACTCGTGGGCCTGCGGCCACACCATGGCGATCTGGTCGGTGGTGTTGCCGGGCCGAACGAGATCTATCGCCTTGTCCATCCACTCCCGCGACTGCTTGAAGGCGTCGCGCTGCGCCTGGGTGGCCCGGCCGACGACGAAGGTGCGGTAGTAGCACGTCCGATAGCCGTTGAAGGCATGGATGATGTCGAAGTAGGCCTGGTCACCGGGCCGGATCATCCGGTCGGAGAAGACGTGCGGGTGCGGGCTGCAGCGCTCCCCGGCGATCGAGTTGATCGCTTCGACGAACTCGGAACCCATCTCGAAGAGGCGGGCGTGAGCCAGCGCCACGACATCGGACTCGCGAATGCCCGGCTTGAGCGCCTCGAAGATGTCCTGATAGACGCCGTCGACCATCGCCGACGCCTGGGTCAGCAGCATGATCTCGTCCTCGTTCTTGATCTCCCGGGCCATCATCATGGCCTGCTGCCCGTCCTTGACGGTGAGGCCCTCCGCCTGGAGGGCCAAGAACACTGCGGTCTCCGCCATGTCGACACCAAGTGGTTCGTCACCCAGACCCAGGTCGCGCAGCGTATCGGCGATCTCCTTGGCGGCGCGAGCGTGCAGACCCGCCTCGGGGCCGATGGCCCCCTGCAGCCCGGTGTTCCCCGCCACCGAGTTCTCCGTATCGAACAGCGATGGGAGCTGCAGACGGTGTGCCTTGGCTGCCGAGCCGAAGTCCCAGACCTTGGGCCGGGCCTCGCGCGTGACCAGCGCCCACCGCTCACCTTTGTTGAACGCCCAGTACCCGATGGTGGTCGAGGTGGCGTAGCGGATGTTCGACGTCTCGAACAGCAGGAGCGCCCCCAGCTGGTGCGCCTCGAGCTGCTCCCTCACCCTGGCCAGCCGGTAGTCGCGCATTCGGTTGAAGTCGACCCTGTCCTCCCAGTCGACCGCCATCAAACCCGGCGACGGGCTCGTTGCTACCGGGAACTCATCCATCGTTCGCCTCTCCTGTGTCGTGACCTCAGCCCTCCGGTGGGAACGTCATCACCCGTTCGGGCTTGACCTTGATGATGACCCGCTCCGACACGATCGGGTTGGGGTATTCGTCCTTCCCCATGTATACCGACGCCAGCTTGTCGATGTGATCTCTGGCTTCCTGCCCTGTGACGATCTCTGCGACCTTGCCCCTCACCTCCGACCAGCTCCAGTGGTTGCCCGACTCCTGGATGAGCACCGTGACGTTCGGGTCGCGCTGGATGTTCTTGAACTTGGCACGGTGCACCTCGGTGTTGAGCAGGATGTGCTCCCCGTCGGTGTCACACCACATTGGATGGACCTGCAGGGATCCGTCGTCCATCCTCGTCGCCAGCACGGCAAAATGAGCGCCTTCGGCCAGACCGGCCGTCTTCTCGTCGAGCATTCCGTCCCTTTCTCTTCGACATCCGGGATTCGATCGTCGAGCCTATCGCCCGCCTCGCATGTACACCGCGGTCATGCCCATGTCCTCGCCCCCCATCCCGCCGTCGCTGACGGACTGCATCACCGATTGGCAGGCTTGTTGCGCCGGCATGGCAGTACCGGTCGCCGCCGCCTGGCCGAGGATGAGCGCCATGTCCTTGAGGGCGAGATCGACCGTGAACGACACCGGCGTCGTCCCGGGCTCGACGAACACCTTCTCCCGGTACTTGACGACGGGCGCCGCGGCAGCGCTGTTGACGAATGCCTGGTAGGCGAGAGCCCGCTCGACCCCGGAGTTCTCGGCCAGCAGCAGCGCTTCGGTAACGGCTTGATTGATCGCATAGATCATGCTGTTGATCGCCAGCTTCAGCGTTGCCCCGGCTCCGGACTCGCCGACCACCAGCACCGGTGAGCCCATCGCTTCCAACACCGGGGTGGCGGTGCGCACGGCGGCCGCGTCGCCGGCCGCCATGATCATCAGCGTGCGTGCTTCGGCTGCGGCGGTGCTGCCCGAGACGGGTGCATCGACATGCGCTCCACCGGCCGCGCCCACCCTCTCGGCGATGTCCAGCGACGTGGCCACGGCAACCGTGCTCATGTCCACCGACACCTTGCCCGGGGCGAGACCGGCGATGATCCCGTCGTCACCCCCGTAGACCTCTTCCACCGCGGCGTCGTCGGCGAGCATCGTGACGACCACGTCGCTCGTGGCGGTGAGTGCGGCCGGCGTCTCGGCGACGGTGGCTCCCATCTCGGCGGCGAGCGCCTCCGCCTTGGCGGCGGTGCGGTTCCACACGGCGAGATCGTGACCCGCTTTGGCGATGTTGGCCGCCATGAGCGAACCCATCCGGCCCAGACCGACGAAACCGACTCTCATGGCGTACTCCTCGTCTCGATCGGTTGCGGGGTGATGAGTCTCGTTCCGTTCTCGTGCAGGACGGTGTGGACGAGGTCGGGGGTGAGCCCGGCGTTCTCCACGAAACCAACCGGATCGTCGTCGCCCATCTCGAACGGGTAGTCGGTGCCCACCACCACCCGGTCCGGACCAAACCACTCCACGAGGAAACGGAGCACGGCCGGTTCGTGCACCACCGTGTCGACGAACATGCCGCGCAGGTACTCCGAGGGACGTAACGAGATCTCATCCGCCACCACGCGGGGCTTGGCGAGATAACTGCGGTCGACCCTACCGATCTGGAACGGGGCAAAGCCCCCACCATGTACCGCACAGATCCTCAGCCCGGGGAAGCGTTCGAGGACGCCACCGAGGATGATCCCGGCGACGGCGATCGTGGTCTCCGCCGGTCGGCCGATCGAGTTGTGCAGGAAGCGGCGGCGCAGATCCACACCGGGGAGAGGATCGAGCGGGTGAAGCAGCACGAACACGCCGAGGCGCTCGGCTGTCGACCAGAACACATCGAGGTCGGACTCCTCGAGCGGTGTGTCGTTCACCCGGGTGGCGATCTCGACCCCGACCATGCCGAGCTCGGTGACGGCGTGCTCCAGCTCGGCGGCGGCCACCTCGGGTTGCTGCAAGGGGACCGAGCACACCGCCACGAAGCGGTCGGGCTCGGTGGCGGCTTCGGCGGCCAGAGCTTCGTTGAGCCATCGGGTGTAGCGGCCGCCGTCGTCGATCGAGTAGGCGGTGAGGTCGATCCAGCTCGACAGCACCTGCCGAGCGATTCCGGCCTGGTCCATCGCCTCGAGTCGCAGGGCCGGATCGGTGAGGTCGTTGCGCAGCGGGCCGAGCCTGCGCCCGTTGGGGAGGGTCACCACGACACCTCCGTCGTCCGACGCAACGGACAACCCGACGCTCGCACCCTCGAGGATGAGCCGGTCGATCAACACCTGGGGTATGCAATGAGCATGCACGTCGACGATGGCCATGGCGGCCAGCGTATTGCGCGATCTGGGCCCTCCGCAAACGTTTGCAAAGCACCCTCGGAGGGGTCTACGTTGCGCCGTATGCACACCGCCGGGCCCCGTGTCGTCAAGGCCGCCGACCTCCCCAGGCTCGACTCGACGCGTGACGGCCGCAAGCGCATCGATCTCGTCACCGAGGAGCTCTTCGGTTTCAGCGACCTGCGTGCCGATCACATCACGTATGGCGCGAGGGACACGGCCGCCGCCCACTACCACGTGGGTGCCCGACACATCTGGTTCGTATCCGCCGGTGCCGGCATCTTCTACATCGACGACGACGCGATCGAGGTGGAGGCGGGTGACGTGGCCACCGCCGGGGATTCGGAGGTGCACTGGTTCGAGAACCCGCACGACGAGCCGTTCGCCTTCTACGAGTTGTGGGTGCCCGCCCCCGCCGAGACCATCTGGATACGGGATGACGACATATGAACGTGGGAACCGGCGTGAGTTCATGCCGCCGCCGCGAACGCTCGACCGCTCACCGCCATCGCGCTCGCAGCTGAGCGATGACCGCCGGTGTCGTCTGGGCGCTGGTCGCCGCCGTCGGCTTTGGCTTCACCCAGACGATCAATCGCAAAGCGAATCTCCTCACCGACGCCTTCCGCACGGCGTTCGGGCTGCTGGTGGCGGTAGAGCTGGTTCTGATCCTCCGTGCCACCGTCCTCGGCGAATGGGGTCTGCTGGCCACGGCGCCGTGGTGGGCGCTGGCGGCGTTCACCGGCAGCACGCTCATCCACTATCTCGGCGGTTGGACGCTGCTCGCCCTCAGCCAGCAGCGGATCGGTGTGGCCCGGACCGGGGCTCTCGTGTCGGCGGCGCCCATCGTCGGGGTGCTGCTGGCGATCCCCATCCTCGGCGAGAACCTGTCCCTGATCACGTTCCTGGGTGTGTTGCTGATGGTTGGCGGGGTCTTCCTGGTATCGATCAGCGGGGCGACCAACACCGGGAACTGGACCCGACCCTGGCTGGCGCTGGCCGTGGCCACGCTGTGGGGGACGTCGCCGATGTTGATCAGGATCGGTCTCCGCGGTCTCGACGCACCGGTGCTCGGGCTCACCGTGGGGCTCGGGGTGAGTCTGCTCATCCATACGGCAGCGCTCACGATCGTGGGAACGTGGCGCAAGGAGCCGCCACCGGCGGCGGCGTTTGGCTGGATGGCGCTGGGCGGTGTCACCGGTGCGGTCGGTATCGGGGCGCAATGGATCAGCTTCGGGCTCACCACCATCGCCATCGCCATCACCGTGCAGCAACTGGCCACACTCATCGTTGTTGGTCTGGCGCCGATCGTGTTCGATGCCACGATCGAGCGGCTCACCCTCCCCCTGGTCGGGGGCACGGCGGCCATGCTGGCGGGTTC
>JBFISM010000110.1:0-12525 GCA_041608535.1 Acidimicrobiia bacterium | reverse complement strand
TTCGACTTCAACACTCCGAACATCAACCTCCAGGCCCCGTACTGGATCGGACAGACCAAGGGCTTCTTCGAGGAGGTCGGCATCGAGGAGCTCATCATCACAGCCAATGACGACTGGGTGCCCCCGATGGCGGCGGACTCACTCGACGTGGCCCTGGCGGATGCGACGGTGCTCTTCGGAGCCGAGGACGCATCGGTGCAGCTCGGCGAGCCCATCGGGATGCGCATGACGTCGATCAACCTCGGCGCCCAGCCGCTGGTGATGATCGCCAACCCGGGCATAACCCCCGACAACATCGCCGGCAAGGTGGTCGGTGGCGCCCGCGAGGGCACCACCAACGAGGCGCTGGCGAAGTTCATCCTCAGCGAGATAGGCATCGACTGGGAAAACGATGTCGAGTTCGTCAACCTCACCGGCGGCTCCAACGACTGGGTGACCGCCATGCTGAGCGGTCAGGTCGACGCCACAGTCGCCTTCCCCCGCCACATCGCACTGGCGGAGGAGGCCGGCGGTTCTGCGTTGTTCGTCGGCTCCCGACCCGACCCGCAGGCCGGGTTCGGCATCAAGATGTCGACGATGGAGGCGCACCCGGACTTCGCCGCAGCGTGGTCCTATGCGTACATCAAGTCGCAGCGGTGGGTCAAGGACCCGGCCAACTGGGAAGAGGCCCGCGAGATCATCGTGAACGAGTGGGGTCTGGACTACCCGGACAACACGTTCGCCGTGCTCGGCACGATCGACACGCTCATCATGACGCAGGATCTCGGCTGGGACCCCGCCCAGATGGACACGTGGATGGGCTTCATGACGCCCCTGGACGATGCGCTGTACGAAGGCCTTCCCTGGCGCGACTACGTCGACGTCTCGGGTCTTCACGTTGCGCAGGAGGCGCTCGGTCTCAGCACGAACCCGGCAGCCGATCTGTCGAGCGGCACGACCCTGTTGGACAACTTCTAGACCGTACGGTCAGCGACCGAACTCGAGGGGGCCCGCCACCCGGTGGGCCCCCTCGGTGATTCACCCCCTTGGTGCGCACTAGCGAAACCGCCAGTCGTACCCTGCGCCCATGCCTCCAGACAAGGACACCCGCTCGATCCGGGTGATGCCGCCACCTTCCGACGATTCGCAACCGGTTGGGGCGAAGGGGCCCGGCTCCGGAGGCCGCTGGGGCCCGGTCGTCGGGATCCTGGCCGCGATCGCGCTGGTATGGGCCGCTCCATGGGTCGCACCCGACGGTCCTGGTCCGGCGGGGACCAACGCGCCCACCGCCCAGGTCGCAGTGGAACCGGTCACCGTCGCACCCGAGCCTCCTGTCCTGACTCCAGAAGAGACATTGCGCGCATTCGTCAAGTCGGTCGCCCAGGGGAACGTCGACGCCGTCAAAGAGCTGATGTCACCCAAGCTGCCCAACGTTCTCGGGCTCGGTGTAGCCGAGCATCCACAGTCTGCCCCGGATGCCCCGCTCTGGAACGACGGCAACCTGGATGACGACGCCGTTGCCGACTTTGTGCACGGTGCATCACGTGAATCCGAAACCATGCACGTCTCGGACTGTGCGAGCTTTGCCGACGGCCCCGAAGTCACGATTGCCGCCTGCGTCTATGCCGTGACCGGACCGTACCCGCTACGCACCACGACCGTGGAGACGGGCCGACTGTTCGCCTTCGTGGTCGACGGCAAGATCGCCGGCGTGGTTCATCGCACGTCATGAGTTCGCCCTGATCGAAAAGGCCTGATTGAAAAGCGTCGCCGGATCGGCGAATCTCTGCCGAAGACGCGGGAGGAGACAGGGTGGCTGACCCACGTATCGAAGCCGCCGTCGCCCATTGGGGGCCACGCTTCGTCGAACATGGGGTGCCGATTGGAGACTTTCTCGAACTGACGAGCACCATCGAGCGGTGGGAGGACTGGTGCGGTGCGTGGTCGGCTCGCGCCGCCATCCACGAAACCGAAGGCGACACCGCCGCCGCCGCCGGCCACCACGCATCGGCCGGGCTGCACTTCCTCACTGCGGCAATGGAGTACCACTTCGCCAAGTTCCTCAACGTGCACGACATCGCCGAGATGCGGGCCACCCATGAGCAGGCTGTGGCCGCTCATCGCAAGGCGCATCCCTACATGCGGCCACCCGCCGAACGCATCGAGTTCCCCTACGGCAACCACACGCTCAGCGGGAATCTCCGCATCCCCGCCAGCAGGCAGCCTCCGCCCGTCGTGGTGTTGATACCGGGACTCGATTCGGCCAAGGAGGAGCTGTCGGGGATGGAGCCCTGGTTCCTCGACCGAGGGCTCGCGACGTTCTCGATCGACGGCCCCGGTCAGGGTGAGGCCGAGTACGAGCTTCCCATCGAGATCGCCTACGAGAAGCCCGTGGCAGCCGCCATCGATGCGTTGCAGGAGCGTGGCGAGGTCGACGCCACCCGCATCGGCGCCATGGGCGTGAGCTTGGGCGGCTTCTACGTGGTCAGGGCTGCCGCGTTCGAACCGAGACTCCGGGCGATCGTCTCGCTGTCCGGCCCCTACGACGTGTACCCATACCTCGATGACCTGCCCCCGATGACCCGGCTGGCGTTCCAAGTGCGCAGCCACTCGGCCACGTGGGAGGAGACGAAGGAGAAGATGCGGGCGATGAACCTCCGGGGTGTGGCGGAGCGAGTCACGGTCCCGAGCTACATCATCACCGGGCGCAACGATCGGCTCATCCCCGCCACGGACAACGAGCGGATGGGCGCCGAGATCTCGGGACCGGTGAGGCTGCAGATCGTCGAGGACGGCAATCACGTCGCCACCAACAAGGCGTACCTCTACCGGCCCCACATGGGCGACTGGATGGTGGAGCAACTCGCCGGTGCTCCATGATCGAGCACCGGGTCACGTTCCCCTCCCACGGCGAAACCCTCGCCGGCATACTCCGCCTCCCCGACACGGCCGGACCCCATCCCGGCATCGTCCAGGGCCCCGGCTGGCTCGGGCTGTCCGATGCCAACCTCTACATCCCGTTTCACCAAACCTTCTGCGATGCGGGTCTCGCCGTGCTCGTCTTCGACTATCGCGGTTTTGGGGGCTCAGGCGGCGACCACACCACGCTGTCGCCTGCCATGCAGCTGGAGGATCTCGCCAGTGCGGTGACCTACCTGGAGCAGCGAGACGACATCGATGCGGACCGCCTCGGAGTGTTCGGATCGGGGGGCACCGGCGGTGGCAACGCCGTCATGCTCGCCGCCGAAGACCCGAGGATCCACTGTGCGGTCAGCCAGGTCCCGGTTGCCGACGGCGGGGACTGGCTGCGCCGGATGCGCACCCCTGAGGAATGGGATGCGTTTCTCGACCGGATCGAAGCCGATCGGCGGATCCGACTGGCCGGGGGTGAGGGAGAGCGGGTGCACCCGAGAACCGAGATAATGATCCCCACCGCCGAGCGCCGGTCGACCACGGTGAAGGCGGACGTCGACGACCGCATACCATCGAGCGTGCCGCTTGCCGTGGCGGAGGAGATCATGCGATATCGCCCCATCGATGTAGCCGGGAAGAGCGCACCTCTCATGGTCGTCGCCGTCGAAGACGACGAGACGACGCCTACCGATCACGCCGAAGCCCTCTACGAGATGGCTCCCGACCCGAAGGCCTTCGTGCTCCAGACCAACACCACGCACTATGCGTCATATGCGCAGTACGGCGACATCGTGCGTCCGATGATGACCGACTGGTTCCGCTGGCACCTGGCCGACGGCACACCCTCACCAACGGGTCACATCCTCGTGGGGGCGGAAGGCTGATGCCGACCCGAGTGATCACCGGAGCCGATGTGTTCGTCGAAGGATCGCTCCGCAGTGTCGATATAGGCATCGACGGCGAGACGATCGGGGAGCTGGCCGCTCCGGGCACGCTGACCGCCGACGAGGTGATCGATGCCAGCGGCCACGTTGCCATCCCGGGTGGCATCGACGTCCACGTGCACACCAGGGAGCCCGGCTACACCCACAAGGAGGATCTGGTCACATGTACCCGGGCGGCTGCGGCGGGCGGCTACACCACGATCTTCGGGATGCCCAACCTCGACCCGCCCACGATGACGGTCGACGACCTCGACCAAGTGCTCGACATGTACGAGGCCAGGAGCATCGTGGACTACAACCACAATCCTGCTGCCAAGCTCCCCGACCAGCTCGCCCCCATGGCGGAGCGAGGCATCGCCGCCTTCAAGATCTACATGGTCGTCGACACCGGGCGCTCGTATCCGCATCCCGCCGCGATCGGCGTGCACGACCATGGCGAGCTGTACCGCACGATGCAGATCATCGCCGAGACCGGCAAACGGCTCATGGTGCACCCCCATGACCAGGCGATCATGGATGTCGTCGAGCAGGGCTATTGGGCGGCAGGCGATCGCAGTCCGGAGGCATATGCACGGACCCTCGCCGTGGGCGACGGGCTCATCTGGGACACGGCAACTGCGACCCTGCTGCGTCTCGCCGAGGCAACCGGGTGCAAGCTGCACATCGTTCATGTCCAGACAGCTCGCCAGATCGAGATGATCGGCCAAGCCCGCCGGCGTGGCGTCGACGTGAGCGCCGAGACCAACCACTGGACGATCTTCCTCGGGACCATGGCCGACATCGCCCGCCAGGGCAGCTACGTGCTGTCGTACTGGGTGCCGGTGCACCACCAAGAGGCGGTGTGGAAGGCGCTCGAGGCGGGCGACATCGACATGCTCGCCTCCGATCACGCTCCTCACACCCGCGCGGAGAAGGAGATCGGCTGGACCGACGCTTGGGCGGCGCACACCGGGACCCCGGGGATCCAGGATCAGCTCCCGCTGATGCTGGATGCGCATCATCGCGGCAAGCTGTCCTTCGAGCGGCTCGTCGATCTGGTCAGCACCCGTCCCGCCGCTGTGTTCGGAGTGAGCAACAAAGGTTCGCTCACGCCGGGTAAGGACGCCGACATCACGCTCGTCGATCTCGGCCGCACCTACACCATCAGCAACGACAACGTGCTCTCCAAATGCGGCTGGACGCCGTACGACGGCCGCACCGTCACCGGGGCGGTGGTGCGCACCATCCTGCGAGGGCGGGACGTGTACCGAGATGGCGAGGCCGTGGGTCAGCCGGGATACGGCCGGATGGTCGAGGTGACCGCCAGGTGAGCGAGATGAGGTTCGGGCTGCTCCTCCCCCACTTCGGCGCGTTCGCCGACCGGGACCTCATCCTCGACGGCGCCCGCCGCGCCGAGGAGGTGGGCTTCGACTCGGTGTGGGTGCGCGACCATCTGCTGTTCGAGCCGCACGGCGAGTTCGAGGCGGCCGACAAGGATTTCTTCGAGCCGCTCACCGTGCTCACCGCCGTCGGTGCGGTCACCGAGCGCATCACCTTGGGCACCGCCACGCTCATCCCCTACCGCCATCCATTGGTGACCGCATTCACCCTCGCCTCGATGACCCACGTCGTGGGTCCACGCCTCATCGCCGGCTGGGGAGCAGGTACCTTCGACCACGAGTTCGAGGCGGTGGGGATGGGCGGCATCTTCCGTCCAGAGCTGGTGGAGTCGAACGCCCGGATCTTCGAGGCGGTGTTCACCGGCGACGATGTGTCGTACTCCGACGAGCACTACTCCTTCGAGCACGTCAACCTCTACCCGAAGCCGGCAGGCCCGATCCCGTTCTGGTACGGCGGCGCCACCCCGGCGTCGGCGCGGCGGGCCGCCGAATACTGCGACGGCTGGATCCCGGGGCGGATCACTCTCAAGACCATCGAGAAGCGGGTTGCGCAGATGCGGGAGCTGGTGACGGACAACGGGCGCCCCATGCCCACGGTCGGCGTGGTTCCCCCCACGTCGATCGCCGCCACCGAGGAGGCCGCCTGGGAGGGCACCAGCCTCGAAGGTCTGCTGCGCTGGGCCAACGAGCGGGGCAAGTGGTGGGTCAAACCCGATTCCGGCACGTTCGAGACGGCCGATGACATCGAGGGCTCGCTCATCGTGGGAACGCCGGAGCAGGTGGCGGAGCAGACCGCCCGGTTCGCCGCCGTGGGCGTGGAGCATCTCGTGTTCGACCTCCGCCTCGGCTTCGACCGCTGGATGGCGAGCATCGACCTCTTGGGCAACCACGTGATCCCGGCGTTACGGTGACGTATGGCTGAGCTGGTTGGCGTTTTCGGCGTGCCCCACAATCCCCTCCTGTGGGAGACGTTGCGGGCGCCCTATCCAGACGACCTCGTGCGCACGGCCGAGAACTTCGCCCGATTCTCCGAGCTGCTCTACGACTCCGGTGCCGAGACGCTGGTCATGGTCGGCTCCGACCATTTCCGCAAGTTCTTCTACGACAACAGCCCGGCGATCATCGTTGGCAAGGCGGAGCGCTACCCCATCGGCTACCCGAACGAGATTCGCACGTTCGGTATCGAGCCCGGCGAGGTCGCCGGTGACGTCGCCATCTCGGAGGCCATCCTCGGGACGAAGTTGCTGCCCGACTCGTTCGACTTCGGGATGGCCAACGAGTGGCTGCTCGACCACGCCTACTCGATTCCGCTCAGCTTCCTCACCCCGAACCACGATCTGGCCGTGGTTCCGATCCACACCAACTGCAACATGCCGCCGGTGCCGGCGCCGCAGCGGTTCGCTCAGCTCGGCGACTATCTACGGGATGCGATCGCACGAGCTCCAGTGGAACGCAAGGTGGCGATCGTCACCACCGGCCACCTGGCAACTGATCTCGGGGGGCCGAAGCAGTTCCTCGGTGGCGCCTCGCCGGATGCCGAGTTCGATGCAGAGGCGGTGGGCTGGATGCAAGACGGGGCGCTCGAGGCGGCGATCGCGGGCTGCGACTTCGACCGGCTGGTGACCGCGGGGAACGTCACGCTGCAGTTTCTCAACTTCCTCACCGGGCTCGCCGCCACCGGAGGGCGTCCGGCAACGTGGGCGGAGGGCACCGCCTCCCGCTACGCCGCCATGTCGTTCTTTCATTGGGATCTCACCGGAGACGCATGGTGAGTCGCTACGAGGTAAACAAGATCATGGCCTACGTCGACGGCGACCCCGAGCCTCTGGCAGAGTTCTCTGCCGATCCCGCTGGTTTCGTCGCACGGTGGGAGGCGCGCGCCGCAGCGACGCACGTGCCGTCGCTGGACGCAGGGACGCTCACCGATGAGGAACGCCGCGCCATCGTCGAGCTGGACTACGGAGCCCTCTACGCCATGGGCTCCCATCCCTACCTGCTCATCCACTTCGCCAGGGCCGTCGAGTGCGACGCCCGCGGTGCCGACTTCGCCACCTGGAAGGAGGAGTACCGGGAGCAGGTGAAGCCGCACGGGTATCCGGATTTCTTCACGTGACGCTGCCGGCCGCCATGCGAGCAATGGTGCTCGAAGAAGACGGTGGGCCCCTCGTCCTGCGTGAGGTGCCGGCGCCCCGGCCGGGAACGGGCGAGGTCGTGCTCCGCGTGCGAGCCTGTGCGGTCGATCGCTTCGACGTTGCCGTACGGCGTGGCATACGGGAGCGGGCCACGCTGCCGCATGTCCTGGGGCACGAGATAGCCGGCGATGTCGCTGCGGTCGGCGATGGGGTCGGGGGCTGGACCGAAGGAGACCGGGTCGCCACGACGCTGTACCTCGTATGCGGTGAGTGCCGCCGCTGCAGCGGCGGTCGGGAGACGATCTGCGAGAACTTCGGCGGCCACATCGGCGTCGCCGTCTGGGGCGGGTACGCCGAGTACGTGGCAATGCCCGCCCGCAACCTCGTCGCCCTCCCCGCCACCATCGACTACGCCGCGGGCTCGATCCTCGCCAACGCCATCGGGACGCCGTACCACGCGTTGCGAACGAGGATGCGGCTCCAGCCTCGGGAACGGCTGATCGTGACCGGCGCCGGCGGCGGTGTGGGGCTGCATGCGGTGCAGCTCGGCAAGCTGTTCGGCGCAGAGGTGATGGGGGTCGACCTCCCCGGGTCCAAGCTCGCCGCCATTTCGGAAATGGGGGCGGACCACGCCGTCGGCCCGGACGAGCTCGACACTGCGGTCGCGGCTTGGACGGATGGTGGCGGTGTCGATGCGGTGCTCGAATTGGTGGGCACCGCAACGATGCCGGCGACATTCGCGGCCCTCGCCAAAGGGGGCCGGATGGTGATCGTTGGTTCCCACACCGGCACGGACTGGGAGATCGACACCGGGGCGATCTACCGGCGAGAGCTCGAGATCCTCGGGTCGCGCAACGTCTCGGTGGCCGAGCTCGCAGAGGTGGTGCGTCTCGTCGCCGACGGATCGATCCGGCCCGTGATTGCAGGGAGGTATCCGCTCGAAGCCGCCGAAGAGCTGCAGCAGCGAGTCGCCGCCGGCACCGTCATCGGTCGCGAGGTGCTGGAGCCTGACGGCGCATTCTCCTAGAGCGAGCGACGCGGACGCCGGCCGGATACGATCCACCGGTCGAGGAGAAGGAGCCCCCGATGTCATTCACGGTCGCCAACTTCAAGCACGTCGCCGACGGGCTGCAGGAGGATCAGTTCACCGTCGGCGATCGCAGCGAGATCGACTCGCTCGACGAGCTCGACCCGGCCTACAAGAAGCTGCTCGACGAGCCGGTGACGGCGGTGCTGGCCGTGCGGCGCAGCGATGGCCGGACGAGTCTCACCCCGGTGTGGATCGGCTACGAGGGTGACAAGGTGCTCTTCAACTTCGCCGACCATCGCAGGAAGAGCGACTGGGTGCGCGACAACCCGCAGATCACCGCGATGCTCATGAATCCGGAGAACCCGTACCACTGGATGAGCATCTACGCCACCGTCACCAACGAGATCCACGAGGACGACGACGACGGGCATCGCGCCACCGAGACGATCGACCAGGCATGGAGCAAGTACACGGGCGCCGATCCGCCTTACGGGTTGCGCGATCCAGTCCGCAACGAACGGCGAGTGCTCTTCGAGTGCACTGTCGACTCGCTGTCCACGTTTGGGGTCCCCTGAGATAGGCGGCTGCAATACAAAGGAGCCTGCGCTTCACGTGCAGGCTCCTCTCTGTCCCGAGTATGTACCGGCTCAGCCGGTCGTCGCTTCGGCGGGAATCACTCCGAGCTGCTGCAGCATCCCGAGGTTGTCGGAGTTCGCCCAGCTCTCGACGATCTTGTCGCCGTCGTACTTGGACATGGTCATCCCGGTCACCACGAATGGTTGCCCGCTAGCGGGAATCCCACGCCAGTCTTTCTGCAGGGTTCCGCTGGCCGTCCAACGCAACACCATCATGTCGCCTTCTGCAATGCTCTCGTGCATGTTGATGTGAATGTCGGGGGCGGCCGTGAGCGATTCCTCCACCCATGCCCGCACTCCGTCACGACCCTGAACGGGATTCTGCGGGTCGTGGCCCGCAAAGTTGTCCGAGTACAACTCGTCGATCGCATCGAGATCGCCCTGATTCCAGATCCGGTCGATCAACGCGCGCGTGCGATCGGTATCGATCATTTTCTGGCTCCTGTCTAGAACGGAAGGTGCGTGAAGTGCCGCTACCACCTCCCCTACGCTCTCCTTTCGACTGTACGCATCGGGGAGGCAACGTGACGAGTGTGCTTGGAACACCGCATACGCGGCGTCGAAGCACAATCGACCTCAGCTCAAGTATCGCCCGAGCCAATCCAACAGATGAGCCACCGCTTCCACCTGCACGTCGTCGGCGTTGCCACCTTCGGGATAGATGTAACCGTGGATGTCGTGGGTGTAGCTGACCCAATCAACGTCCTTACCGGCCTCCGCAAGCAGCTCGTAGGTGGTGCGGAAGATGCCATGGAGGTGGTCGTCTTCCCGGCCCATCACCAGAATCGGCGTGGCGATGGATGCAATGCGCTCCCGGGCGATGTCCATGTCGATGCGAGCGCGGACCTTGCCGACCTCGGCCATCTGCATGCCCTCGATGTTCCGCAGCTGCGTCTCCTCGTTGACGAAGGCCGTGTCATCGGGGGTGAGCGCCAGGAACTCGTGGGCGGCGGGCTCGCTGGCCACTGCGGCGGCGACGCCGTGATACTCGGAGGTGATCTTGAGCACCATCTCGCCGCCATGGCTCATCCCGATGAGTCCGACACGGTCGCCATCGATCTCGGGAAGTCGCCTGAGGTGATCGACGATGGCGATCTCGTCCTCGTACTCGAGCGGTGATCGGTTGAACAACTCGCGCCCTTGTCGCATGTCCCGCACCAGCGGACCGCCGTTGTTGTACCCCAGCTCCACCTCGGTGCGGTAGCGGATCCAGGCGCACGCCCAGCCCCGCTCCACGATGCGCTCCATGATCCAGCCCCGGTTGGCCACCGCATCCCTGATCCACGCCATCCCGCCACCTCCGTTTCCGGAGGCGAGCAACACCACCGGGAAGGGTCCATCGCCAGGCGGGACCCGGAGCCCGATGGGAGCGTACAACCCGTCCCACACCTCGATGTACATGAGCCGCACCGGTATGTCCGAGCCGGCGACCGGCTCGACTGTCTCGACGTGTTCCGCATCCATGGGCCGCAGGCTACCTGCAAACGATTGCAGCGCCACGGGTACACTCGCCGCATGACGACGGGTCGCTCGATCACCGACCTCACCAGCCCCGAGGTGGCCGCCGCAGTGGCCGCCAACCCGGTGGCGGTGATCCCGTTCGGGAGCGTGGAGCAACACGGGCCGCATCTACCCAACGGCACCGACACCATGGCGGCCGAGCTGGTGGCCGCGGCCGTCGCCGACGAGCTCGAAGCCGTGCTGGTCCCGTTCGGCCCCTATGGCGTCACCCCCATCCACGCCGGCCATCCGGGAACGATCGATCTGCGCCGCGCAACATTCGAGGCGCTCCTCACCGATGTCTGCGAACAGCTCGTCCAGATGGGCGTCAACCGGATCGTGTTCGTCAACTGGCACGAAGGCAACAACGCCTCGCTCGACGCCGTGGCGACGGCGGTCCAGCACGGACACGAGGACGTCTATGTGATCACCTCGCACGCCTGCTACGTCGCGCAGCGCATCTATGCCGCCAGCGGTGGGGAGCTCACCCACGGTGGTGGAATCGAGACGCTGGCGGTGATGGCCCACGACCCGTCGCTCGTCCACATCGAGCGGGCCGGCGATGCCTCACGGCCCGACGCGGCGATCGCACTCGACGCGATGCGCCGCAACCCGGAGACACACGGCTACATCACGGACATCGCCGAAATCGATGCCGAGGGCTGGTACGGAGACCCGACGTGGGCCGAGGAGGATCGGGCGGCCAGCTTCGCCACGACGGTCGGCGGCGAGATCGCCAAGGACGTCCGCCGCATCCTGGCGCTCCGCACATGACGGTGATCCGGGCCGGTGACATCGAGATGACGCCACTCGAAGGGCGGCGCTCCGGCGACCCCCTCTCGGGTATCGCCGCAGCATCGAGCGTGCGTGTCGTCGAGCTCGAACCGGGGACCACTCGCACCGCACATCGCCATCCGTATTCGGAGGAAGTGGTCGTGGTCGCCCGCGGCTCGGCAACGGTGTGGATCGAGGGGAAATCCCGGCCGGTATCGGCAGGCGACGTCGTGCACATCCCCGCCGGAGCGGCCCACGCCACCCTCGCCGGCGAGCCGACCACCCTGCACTGCTTCTTCCCCCACCCCGATCTCGCCGAGAACATGGAGACGACGGACATCGAGGTCGAGGAGGAATCGTGAGCGACAAGATCCGGCTCGCCCCCGTGGGGCTGGGACGCTGGGCACGGGTGCTCGCCCGCGCCGCACAACGTGGCGATGTCATCGACCTGTACACCTGCTATTCGCGCTCGGAGGACAAGCGTGTCGCGTTCATGGAGGAGTATGGCGTGCCTCGCTCGGCCGCCAGCTACGACGCGCTGCTGTCCGACCCGGATGTCGAAGGCGTCATCATCACCACGCCCAACGACACCCATCGCGAGCTGATCGTCGGAGCCCTCGACGCCGGCAAGGCGGTGTACACCGACAAGCCAGTCGCCCAGACGCTGGAGGACGCCCTCGCCATCAAGACCGCCGTGGACGCCGCCGGGTTGCCGTTCGCCGTCGGCCACAGCGCCCGCCGGCTCTCCGGATGCCGCCAGATGAAACGGTGGATCGACGACGGCACACTCGGCGGCGTGACCCTCGCCGAAGCGAACTTCTCCAACGAGCGGGCCCTCGAGCTGACCCCGGACACCTGGCGCTGGTACCTGGCGAAGACCCCCGGCGGCCCGCTCATCCAACTCGGGGTGCATCATGCGGACAACCTGCAGTATCTGCTCGGTCCGGTGGCTGCAGTGAGCGCCCACCAGCGCAAGCTCTACACCGATGCCGAGGTGCCCGATGCCACGATGGCGATCCTCGAGTTCGAGTCCGGAGCGCTCGGCTATCTCGGGTGCGGCTGGGCGTCACCCGGCATCTACCAGATCCGTCTGCAGGGAACGAAGCACAACCTCATGTACGACCTCGACTTCACCCATTGGGACGACGCCCACGAAGCCGATGCCCACTCCACCCTGGTCAGCCAGGCCTACGGCCAGCAGGAGCGCACCCCGGTTGAGCTGCCACCCACCGACATGTT
>JBFISM010000109.1:0-12534 GCA_041608535.1 Acidimicrobiia bacterium | reverse complement strand
GTCGAACCCGGTGATGCGATCCTTGATATAGGTGGCGTAGCTGATCTTGCTCATCTCGCCGTCGCTCACCACGTCGACGCCTGCTTCCACCTGGCGCCGCACGACGTCGGCGACGGCCTCGGCCACCGCCTGCTTGTGGGCGGCCAGGTCGATCTGGTCGCCGGCGTCGATGGCGAACACGCCGCGGGTCACCGTCTCGTTGCGGGGCAGGCTGCCCACATGGGTCGTCAGGATCCGGTCGGTGCTCGTCTTCACGCTGGTACCTCCCGTAATGCGTTGCCGATGAGATCGACTCCGGCCTGGTGGGCGGCATCGACGAGATCGATTGAGCACCCAGTTCTCCCGAAGCCGGTCCCCGTCTCGTCTCCAGAAGTCCATGATCTTCCACCCCGTGCGTTTGCCCGTGGCGGGCCAGCCGAGGAAATCGTCCGTGTGGGTGCCGACGAAGCTGGGCCAGCCCGTGGATGCGGCATACGGACCGTCGGCGATACGAGCCCGGTGACCCACACCCTTGCGATCGGGGAAGGCGCGCAAGATCGGTCCCTGGGCGGTGGTGATGAACTCGCCGAGGCCGTGGGCCAGCTCGATGCCGACCGGCCCGTGCCACACCATGTCGTCGTGTCAGAACCGCTCCAGACCCTGGCTCGCCTGATCGGATCCGTCGAAGCGGTTGAGCCCGTCGAAGATCATGCTCTCGACGACTGCGAGGGTGCCCTTCGACTCTGCGTCGTCGCCATCGTCGAGCCGCTCGCCGTCGCCGGTGCTCGGGCCACGTGTACGAGGTCGCGACCCGTGCTCGCCGGCAAGCAACGGGTGTCCGCACTGGCGGAACAGGTCGGGAAGATCCACCAGCGGCCGCACCTCGGCGATCCGTTCCCGGTCGATTCGGCAGAACTCGCCCAACCGGAAGCGCACGTGGGTGTGCGACGGGGGGAGTCCGAGCCACGATGCGGTGAAGGTGCCTTCGAGTTCACCGGTGCCGGCCACCCAGACCGTGTCTGCGAACTCGCCGGCGATGAAGACGTAGGGATGACGGCGCAGATCGGGGAACGCGGGTCTGCATCGGCTTCCATACGGTGTCTCGAACCGCAGCGAGCCCGGTCACATGACCGAGCCGGTGGAAGCCGTGCCACGCCAGGTCGTCGCTGCAGAGCGAGCCCGGGTCGGCGTCGTTCATCCAGAAGTCCCAGACGAGCCGGCGGGCGTGATGGAGCGTCACCATCGGATCAGATCCGCTCGAAGTAGCGGAGACGCTCCCAGTCGGTCACGGCGCTGTTGAACGCCTCAACCTCGGTGTGGAAGAAGTGCCGGTAGTGGTCGTGGGCCGCCTCGCCGAACGCAGCCCGGGCGAACTCCGACCCGGCGAAGCGCTCCGTCCCGTCGTGCAGCGTCGCCGGAAGACGCATCACGTCACCTGCGTGGTAGAGGTCTCCGGTGAACTCATCGGGCAGGGGGAGCCCGTCGGCCATACCCTCGATCCCGGCGGCGAGCAGACCCGCATAGGCGAGATACGGGTTGCAATCGGCGCCGGGGATGCGGCACTCCACCCGCCGGCTCCGTCCGGAGCCCACCACCCGAAGGGCGGCAGTGCGGTTGTCGGTGGACCAGGCCAGCCGGGTCGGTGCCCACGAGCCGTCCTCGAACCGCTTGTAGGAGTTGATGGTCGGGGCAAGCAGCACCGTGATCTCGGGGATGCGACGCAGCAGACCGGCGACGAAGCCGCCAAAGGCACCCGAAGAATCGTCACCGAAGAGATTGTCGTTGCCTCGCCACACGCTGATGTGGATGTGACAGCTCGATCCGGCCTGGCCGGTGAAGGGTTTCGCCATGAACGTAACGCTCATGTCGCCGGCGTCGGCGATCTCCTTCATCGCCAGCTTCATGATCGTGTGCCGGTCGGCCATCTCTCCGACCTCGGCGTAGCGGATGTTCATCTCGTGCTGGCCCCGACCCCACTCGCCCTTGGATGTCTCGACGGGTATCCCCGACCCGGACAGATGGCGGCGCACTGCAGCGTTGTACACCTCCTCCCGGGTGCCCTGGAGGATGTTGTAGTCCTCGCGATACCAGCCAAACGGCTCGAGTTCCTCGTACCCCTTGGCGGCGGCCTCCCGGTACGAGTCGCAAAACAGGTAGTACTCCAGCTCGGATCCGGCCCTGGCGTGGAGGCCTTGGTCGGCGAGCCGTTCGGTCTGCCGCCGCAGAAGCGTGCGGGGTGCGACCTCGATCGGCTCGTGGTCGTTCGTCTCGACGTCGCAGAGCACGACGGCGGTGCGGTCGAGCCAGGTGGCGGTGCGCAGTGTGCGCAGATCCGGGGCGAGATGGAAGTCGCCGTAGCCGAGATCCCAGTTGGCGAAGGCGTACCCGGGCACCGGTTCCATGTCGATGTCGGTAGTCAGCAGGTAGTCGCAGGCGTGGGTGCCCGCATCGGCGGCGACCTCGGCAAAGAAGGCAGCGTCGAAACGCTTGCCCATGAGCCGCCCGTAGTGATCGGGGAACCCGGCGACGATCGTGTCGATGTCACCGGCCTCGACGTGTCGTCGCAGCCGCTCGACGGTGAGGCGGTTTTCTTGACGTTCCGTCACGAGGTGGGGGCGAGGGCGTCGTCGAAGTACTCCGGGTTGAGACGGAGTCGGGAGCTGACGGCGTGCCCAAACATGAGCTCGGCATCGGCCACGACGGCCCCGTGCTCGGCGACCTGGCGGGAACCCTCGGCGGTGCAGGCGACCGTGGTGACCGTCTTGAGGTACTTGCCCACCCACAGTCCGCCGGTGTAGCGGGCGGCGCCCATGGTGGGGAGGGTGTGGTTGGTGCCGATGCACTTGTCGCCGTAGGCCACGGTGGCATGGGTGCCGATGAAGAGCCCGCCGTAGTTGGTGAGGCGCTCGACGAACCAGTCGGTGTCGGCGCACTGCACCTCGAGGTGCTCGGGAGCGATGTCGTCGGCCACCTTCACCAGCTCGGCATCGTCCTCCACCAGGATCACGGTGCCGTAGTCGTTCCAGGCGGTGCGGGAGACCTCCTCCGTGGGCCAGGTCTCCAGCCAGCGCTCCACCTCTTTGACGGTCTCGCGGGCCACCGTCTCCGAGGTGGTGGCGAGGATCGCCGGGGACGTCGGTCCGTGCTCTGCCTGCCCGAGGAGGTCGCAGGCCAGGATGCTGGGGTCGGCGCTGTCGTCGGCGATGATCATGATCTCGGTGGGCCCGGCCAGGACGTCGATGCCCACCTTGCCGAACAGCTGGCGCTTCGCTTCGGCGACGTAGGCGTTACCCGGACCGGCGATGAAGTCGACCGGCTCGGCGTCCTCCAGCCCGAACGCCATGGCAGCCAGCGCCTGGACTCCACCAACGCAGAAGATCTCATCGGCGCCGGATTCCACCATCGCCCACAGCTGGGGACGATGCATGCCCTCGTCGTCCTTGGGTGGCGCCGCCGCCATGATGCGGGTGACACCGGCGACCTTGGGGGTGGCGATGGTCATCACTGCGGAGGCGATGAGTGGGTAACGGCCGCCTGGGGAGTAGGCGCCGGCGGAGTTGACGGGGATGTGCTTCTGGCCGAGCACCACACCGGGGAGGGTCTCTGCCTCGAAGTCGACGAGGGTGTCACGCTGCAGCTGGGCGAAGTTCCGAACCTGGTCGATGAGGAACTGCGAGGATGCGGCCACTTGTGGTTCCATCTCCTCATAGGCCCGGTCGATGTCTTCCTGCGATACCCGGAATGTCTCCGGGCTCCAGTTGTCGAACCGCTCGGAGTATCGACGGACGGCCGCTTCACCCTCCCGCTCCACATCCCCGATGATCTGCGACACGGTGGCTCGCACCTCGTCGTTCAGCTGCTGCGTCGACTCCACCGGCTTCTTGATGTACTCCACCGGGTCATCCTCACTCTCTCCTCGATCGAACCTAAGGCTCGAGCGCGCGTTTTCCGCGAGTTCCGGCCGAAAGTATGGCGCTGCCGGCATACTTTCGGCCACTGCGCGCGTTTTCCGCGACCTGGAGCCTAAGGTTCGCCAACCCACTTCCCCGGCGCCAGCTCGCGCATTCTCGAGAGAACGTCGACGCCGAGTTGGTGCCAGATGTGGAGGAGATCGATCAGCGCCCAGTTCTCGCGGATGGGGCCGTTCTCGACGCGCCAGAGGTCGAGGCTGCGCATAGTGATCGGCTTGCCGGTGGGGGCGATCCCGAGCCAGCCGTCTCCCGTGAAGGTCATCGTCTTTCCCGGCCAACCGGTGAACGCCACATAGTTGCCTTCGGCGAAGAAGTGACCGGTGCCGTCGTATGCGCCACCGCGGTCGGGCATGGCCCGCAGGAACGGGATCTGGTGGTGCCGACGAAACCCGTCGATTCCCCGCGCCGTGCCGATACCCGCCGGGCCGTACTAGCTGAACGCCGAATGCCAGTGCTCTTCTAGCCGCATCGCTTCCAACGGTTCCCGAGGGTGCTTCACCATGTCGGCCAGCATCGTGGCCACGATCGCCAGGCTCGTCTCGGCATCACCCTCGAGCGGACGCAGACCGTCCTCGGTCGCAGGACCGGGGACTTGCCCCTCCCGGCCGAGGCTGGGCCCCATCGGCCACACACCCGCCTGCATCAGCACCTCGGGGATGTCCCACACCGCCTGCAGCTCCACCACCCGCCCGTCCTCCACCCGGAAGAACTCGTCGTGGAACCGCATGGCCACCTGCCGCCCGGTCGCAGGGATATCGAGCCACGGCCGGAGGAAGGCACCGGTGTAGTAGCCGCAGCATCCCACCCACAGGGTCACCACTCGAGGTCACCCCAGTGATGACGATCGTGTCCCGCCGCTCCAGATCGGGGATCGCATTCGCCAGCGGGGCATACACTTCGTCGAAGAGCGCCTCCGGACCTGCGAGTCCTTCGAAGGGAAACGTCAGCTGCACCGTGGCATCGACGGCAAACAAGAGTATGAATACGTATGCAACCAGTTGTCAACCGGTGGGTCGACGGGCCGGTAGTCACATCCAGTTGGTCCCCGGCTGCTTCGGCTCAGTACGCTCCGACCAGCTTGCGATGGTCCCAGCTGATGGTGCGCACCGGCTCGACGACCACTGCGGTGTTCTTGGTGGCGAAGCGGCCAAAGGCCGCCTCCAACTCGTCGAGTGACAGCTCGCGAGGTGTGTTGTCCACCATGGGGTAGCGGGCCGCCAGCTTGCCGTACATGCCGAGCACGTAGTCCCGGTCGTCGATGAGCTTGGCCTCGCCCTTGATCATGACGCCGCGCAGCTCGGCGTAGGCGTGCCCCGCCTCGGCGAGCACGGTGAGCTTGGGGTTGCGTTGCAGGTTGACGATCTTCTGTGACTTGGTGAACGAGCGGAACACCACCTGGCCGTGCTCGACGACGAACCACATTGGGGCGACGTGGGGGAACCCGTCCTGCCCGATTGTCGCCACTTGCAGGGTGGTCGCTTCCTCCAGAAACGCCAGCACCTCGTCATCGGTCATGGTGATGTCTTTGCGAGCCATGCCCGGCAACCTAGCCGGGTGGCGCACCACGTTCAGCAGTGCCTTTGTTCGGGCTGGCCCACGGTTCGGTGGCGCACCCGGCGCACCGTATCCGGCTCTCGCCCGCCCATCGCACCAGCGCTTCCTCGCTGTGGTCACGCCACCGACTGGCGCCCGGGACCCCCCGCCCGAATAGGATCCGGGCAATGGACCGCACGAGCGGTCATGCACAATTGGGTTCCGGTCGTATCGCCTCCGAGGTGTTCGGCGGTGGCTCGATCGACCTCGTCCTCACGGCGGGGAGTACGGCTCGTTCGACGTCGACTGGGAAGATCCCATGGCCGAGCTGTACTTCAGACAGCTCGCCACCTTTGCTCGGGTGGTTCGTTTCGACAGGCGCGGTACGGGTGCGTCCGAGTCGTTCATGGAAGCGCTGGAGAGGGTCGGTATCTCCATCCGCTGCGGCGTCCACACCGGGGAGATAGAGATGCGGGCGCTGACATCGGGGGACGAGCGGTCCACCTTGCGGCTCGCATACTCGGGGCTGCCGGTCCCGGCGAGATCGTCGCATCGAGCACCGTGCGGGATCTCGTTGCCGGCTCCGATCTCGTCTTCGACGACCGGGGGAAGCACGAGTTGAAGGGCTTCGGCGACGTTTGGCAACTGCTTGCAGTGCGCCGAACCGGCGGCCACGGAGCCTGAGGCATCGGGCGCAGGCTCGTCGACGCGGAGAGAGCATCGTTGTCGCTCGCAATCGCGATGGTGGTACGCGCGCCTTTGGGTGTGCTCGCAGGGTCGCATCGCTAGTGTGAGCAACGCACGGGCGACCCATTGCGGCGGTCGATGCGGGTGAGAACGAGGGCCGGATCAGCGTTCGTCCCCCAACCTGCGGGTGGGGAGAAAGGAACCCTCATGGCGGAAGCCAGCAAGCGTCGTAAGGTCACCGCGCCACACATCCTGAGCCGCAAGGGTGGCGAGCGGATCGGGATGATCACCGCTTACGACTATCCCTCGGCCGTCATCGCCGACCGTGCCGGCGCCGACATCATCCTCGTCGGGGACTCCCTGGCCAACGTCGAGCTGGGACGCGAGGACACGTTGTCCGTGACGGTGGACGAGATGGTGCACCACTGCACCGCCGTCGCTGCCGCCAAGCCGGCGGCGATGATCGTCGGCGACATGCCGTGGCTGTCGTACCACACCAGCGTCGCCGAGACGGTGCACAATGCGGGCCGGCTCATCCAGGAGGGCGGAGCCGAGACAGTGAAGGTCGAGGGCGGACGTAAGCGACTCGACATGGTCCGTGCGATCCTCGATGCGGAGATCCCTGTGATGGGCCATCTCGGACTCACGCCACAATCGGTCCACGCCATGGGCGGATACCGCGTGCAGGGCAAGGACGCGGCAATGGCGCACGAGCTGATCTCCGATGCGGTCGCGCTGTCCGACGCCGGCGTATTCGCAATCGTCCTCGAGGGAGTCCCGGAGTTCCTCGCCGAGATCATCACGAAGGAGATCCCGGTACCCACGATCGGTATCGGTGCCGGTGTGCATTGCGATGGGCAAGTGCTCGTCTTCCACGACGTGCTCGGGCTGCACGACGGGCATCTGCCCAAGTTCGTGCGTCAGTACGCCAACCTCGCAAACATCGCCGTTGCGGCGCTGGAGCAGTACTTTGCCGACGTGAAGAGCGCGGTCTTCCCGGGTCCCGACGAGACGTACTTCATGTCCGAGGAATCGAGAGCGATACTCGAGTCGTTCACGGCCGAAGGCGGGGCGGTGGAGCCAACCGCCGACTTCCTCGCCGACGAGGCCATGGAGCAATGATCACAGCCGCATCAGACGGGTGACGTGTGCGAACCATTTGCAGATTTACGGTCTCCCGGTACGCTCCTGCCCGTATCACCACCCGAATAGGGGCCTCTTGGAGTAGGGGAGCGGGTCTCACAGCATCGCTCGGGGATGGCGAAGGCTACGACGAGGACTTATTTGCCGTATGGACGACGGCTCACAACGCGCCGGTGGCGACGTCGCCACCGCTGAAGATCTGACGCATCGTCTCGCCGAGTTGCGCAGTCGGATGGCGACGCTCGAGGAGAGCATCACGGGTCGGCCCGCCCGTCTGCTGCCGGCTCCGGTCGAGATCTCCACCCAGCCCCCAGTCGCCCTGGCGCCACCAGCGGCCCGCACGTCCGAGGCGCCGGCCCGCCCCGCGCCGCACCCGGCTTCACCGCCGCCGGACCGGCTTGCGAGGGACGTACCGGGACCCGGCCCCATGGAGGAACAGACACCACCGCAGGTGGCGGCGCAACGGGTTCAGCCGGCCCCCGGTGTCGATCCCAACGATCCCGTGCTGGCGTTGGGAGTCGCCGATCCGGACGCGCTCGACGCCTGGCTCACCGACGAGATCGCGGTGATCGACCCTCACGCCACGGGCGAACAGGACACGATCACCACCGAGATCGATGCGATCACGAAACCGAAGGTCTACGACACGTTGGCTCCCGAGGACGGTGACGGCGGCTGGCAGCCACCGGTGCGACGGGAGCCGGTGACCGTGGAGCCGGTATCGCACGCCCCGGCGCTCGACGCCGCGGAGGCTCGTCGCTGGATCGCGCTGCTCGTGGTGGCTGCGATCCTGGTCGGCATGATCATCGCCGTAGCGTGGTGGCTGTCGTCACAGCCCGATGGTGCGGCCGCCCTGCCGTACCCGTTCTCCAGCTTCTGAACGCTCGCCGCACCATCTCGCCGCGGTCGGCGCACCGGTGGGACCGGGCTACACTTGCGGCCGCTTGTACCCCTGCTCCCGGAGCTGCCGGGGGCCTTTCTCTCAGTGAGATCGTCCGAAGGAGGTGAGCGCTTGCGTTCGTATGAGCTGATGATCATCCATCGGCCCGAGATGGTGGAGACCGACGTCCAAGGCGAAGTGGCCGAAGTCGCCAAGGCAATCGCCGAGTCCGGCACCGTCACGGGCACCGATTTCTGGGGCAAACGTCGGTTTGCCTATGAGATCGACCACATGAACGAGGGCTACTACTCGGTGGTCACGTTCGATGTCGACGGCAACGAGATCGTCGACCGCATCGACCGGGCCCTGTCGCTGTCGGATGCGGTGATCCGGCACAAGATCCTACGCCGCGACGCCGCCTGAGCCGGTTCTCAGGAGCCGATGCTCATGGTTTCTGTCACGCCCCGCGGACATACTGATGGTGCGCAGGGATTCCCGAGCCCGCTTCCCCGTATATCCGGCCGGCGCCGAACGCACAGTCGAGCCACTCAGCCGTCCACGCGACAGTGAGCGGCTCGAGAGGTCACGAGGCGCCCACGAGAAAGAGAAACGAGAAGAGATGACGAATCATGTGACCCTGGTGGGGAACCTCGTCGAAGACCCCGAGTTGCGGTTCACCCCGTCGGGGGTGGCGATGGCAAAGCTCCGCTTTGCCGTGAACCGTCGCTACCAACGCGACGGCGAGTGGCAGGAAGAGACGAGCTTCTTCGGCGGGACCGTGTGGCGGGACATGGCCGAGAACGTCGCCGAGTCGCTGAGCAAGGGCATGCGGGTCATCGTCACCGGCAAGCTCGAACAGCGCACCTGGGAGACCCAGGACGGCGACAAGCGCTCGGTCGTCGAGGTACGCATAGACGAGCTGGGCCCTTCAGTGCGGTGGGCGACCGCCACGGTGACCAAGACGCCGCGATCGAGTGGCGGCTGGTCCGACTCCCCACCACCGGCGCCGGTCGTTCGCAACGACTACGGGCCGGACGAAGCCCCGTTCTGATTCCAGGCGAGAGAAACGAGAACCAATATGCCTCCAAAGAAGCGCGTCAAGCGGCGCCGCCCTTCGGCGGCCGACTCCCGGCGCAAGAAGAAGGTCTGCCAGTTCTGCCGAGAGAGCAATGAGCTGGTGATCGACTACAAGGACGTTGCGCTGTTGCGCAAGTACGTCTCGGATCGAGGCAAGATCCGGGGCCGGCGGGTCACCGGCAACTGTGGCATTCACCAGCGGCAGGTGGCCACGGCGGTGAAGAACGCGCGTGAGATGGCCCTTCTCCCCTTCACCCAGCATCGCTCCTGATGAAGCTCATCCTCATCGAAGACGTGAAGGACCTCGGGCAACGTGGCGAGGTGGTCGACGTCGCCGACGGCTATGCGAGGAACTATCTGGTTCCCAGGGGCAAGGCGGTGAAGGCGACTGCGGGCGCCCTGGCGCAAGCCGAGGCGATGCAGCAAGCCAGGCTCGATGCGGAGCGCCGGGCCCTCGAAGAGGCCCAAGATCTGGCCAACAACCTCAGCGGGACTCGTGTGGTGGTTGCCGCCCGGTCGGGCGACGAGGGTCGGCTTTTCGGGTCGATTGGCGACGGCGACGTCGTCGAGGCCATCAAGAAGTTCACCGGTGTCGAGGTCGAGCGCAAGGTCGTGGCTGTTCCGCAACCGATCAAGGAGATCGGTCTCCACGAGGTGACGCTCAACCCCCACCCCGAGGTCAGTTTCACCGTCACGCTCGACGTGATCCCTGCCTGAGGGTCTCGCTCGAAGCAGGCTTCGAGCGAACCATCGCCCAAGCTTCGCTTGGGCTCCAGACCTGCGGCCTTCGGCCGCGTCGGTTCTTGCTGGATGGCACCGCACATGTCGCTGCCAGTCAGATCGAGGGGGGACGGCGGAGCCTTTCCCCCTTCGACCATCCCCCTTCTCCTATTCACACGAGCATCCGCCTATCTCCTTCCCCTTCGAGCCGGGCCCTTTTTCGGTTGCAGGTTGGTTTCAGCGCCGGCGGGCGAGGACGATGAGCTCGGGGCTGTCGGGGTGAGTGGCGGAGCCGTCCCAGTCGCTCCAGCTCGCCTCCACATCGAAACCGGCGAGATCGAGACTCGTGGCTATCTCGTATTCGTTGCGAAACCGGAGGGTTTCCTTGGTGACGAGGTGTCGCCCGTCCGGGAGCAGCTTGTGCCCTTCGTGGGTCATCGCATACGATTCCGGCGGTCCCGCCACGCTCACGACCTCGACCCAGCTGGTGAACTCGCCGCCGTCCGGGTGAGGGTGCGTGGCGATGGTGTTCTTGCGGGTCCAGCGTTGTGCCCAAGTCGAGCGATGGATTACGGGTCTCGAACGTCAGATGTCCCCCTTCGCTGAGGATCCGGTGAACGTGCTCGAGCGACCGCAACCACTCGTCATCGTCGACGAAGTATTGGGCGACATGTCCCATCATGACGGCGAGGTCTGTGGCTCCGGACGGTAGGGCGTCGGTGTGGCCGTGGATCCAACGGACGGTGTGGCTACCTTCCCGTTTCTCTGCGGTATCCAGCATTGCGGCCGCCGGGTCGATCCCGATCACTCGAACGCCGCGTTTGGCGAGATCCGTGGCAAAGACCCCCGTACCGCACCCGATATCGACGACCGACCGTGCGTCGACGTTCTCGGCCAGCCGCAGGTAGAAGTCATGATCGTGTCGCCCCGCGCATTCGACGTCGTACACGGCGACCAGAGACGGATTCTCGGTCCAGAGTTCGGGCACCGCCGGAGCCTACAGAGCAGTGTGGACGCCGGGTGTTCCCGTACGAGCTACGGTGCGACGAACCGTCACGTTTGGACGTCTGATGACACACCCGAGCAGCAGCGCGCCGTTCTCATGCAGGGGGGTTTTCGTGCCATCGACATCGGCAACACTCGAGGATCATGTCTGACAACGTCCTTCGGTTCGTTGCCATCGATCCTGACCTGCTCCCCGACGTCTCGGAGACGGAAGCGGGGCGCGGTGTCGTCAGCCATGCCTTCCCGTTGGCAGACCGTGTGGAAGTCAATCGTCACGACGGTGTCCAATTCATCGATTGTGGATCGAACCTGGAGTCGGTTCGATGTCCAGCCTGTGGGACAGATCTCCTCCACGGAGGCACGTGGATGGATCTGATGGACACCGTATTGGAGTCGGACATGTGTGAGCGCCACAGCGTGCTGCCGTGCTGCGGTGCGCACGTTCCACTGGAGAATCTGGACTACCACTGGCCAGTCGGGTTTGGCCGCTTCAGCATCGAAGCGTGGAATCCCGGCGTCTCCTGGTTTCGTCCCAACAAGGAGCTCGGGGAAGGGGAAACGGCATTGCTGAGGGAACTCTCCGCTGTGATTGGGTCTCCGTCGAGGGCTTTCTGGGCCCACATCTGAGTACGTGTGGCGGGCGCCGCCGATACGTCATCGAGACCAACCGCGAAAACTGAACCCGGCTCGGGAAAAACGGGCAGCGTTTCTGCTTTACCTCCAGTGAGGGCTTTCGTATGCTCGTTGGGCTTCCCCCCGAGCACTTCTTCGGTGGCGTGGCGCGGTTTGGTTCGCAACCGTTCCCCGGCTCCGCTCGGGCCGAGAACGCGAAAACTGTCACACCCGTTTGGCAAGGTGGGGTGTGTCAGCAGCCAGGGTTGGAGGACACGTGACATCGGTGATAGAGCCGAGCGCCAGGACTGTGCGCGTCGCCCCACACAGCATCGAGGCCGAGGAGTCGGTCCTCGGCGCCATCATGATCTCGACAGAAGCCGCCGATCTCGCCATGGAGCGGCTGCATCCGGAGGATTTCTACCGACCGGCGCACCAGGCGATCTTCGAGGCAGCCGTGGCGTTGTTCGATGCCAACGAGCCCATCGACGTCGTCACCGTGACCGAGGCGCTGCGGCGGGCGGAGACTCTCGATCGGGTCGGGGGGATGGTCGCAGTCGCTTCACTGTCAGATGCGGTGCCGACAGCGTCCAACGTCGAGCACTACATCGCCATCGTCGACGAGCACGCCACACGCCGTCGGCTGCTCCGTGCCGGCGGCGAGGTGGGCAACCTGGCAACGGCCACCGATCAGCCGCTCCCCGATGTGCTCGACATGGCAGAGCAGGTGGTCTACGGCGTGTCGGAGCGACGGATGGGCGACGGCCTGTCGCTGATAGATCCGTTGCTCATGCCGGCGATCGAGGCGGCAGAGAACCGTTCGATGAGCGGGGCCGACGTCACCGGCACGCCGACCGGCTTCCGTGACCTCGATCGGAAGCTCGCCGGGCTCCATCCGAGCAACCTGGTGATCATCGCTGCCCGTCC
>JBFISM010000108.1:0-12691 GCA_041608535.1 Acidimicrobiia bacterium | reverse complement strand
GTGACGCCGTCGGAGTAGTTGGAGAGGAAGATCTCGTCGTCACCGAGGTACTTGCGCACCGCCAACAACCGGTCGCCGATGCTCGAGTGGATGCCGGTGTCGGCGAAGGTGATGGTCCAGTCGTCGATGTCGGTGGTGATGTAGTCGATCTGGCGACCGCCGAACGACATCACGAAGTCGTTCGATCCGGCCTCGTCGTAATTGAGGAAGAAATTCTTGATGACGTCGGCCTTGTACCCCAGCGCCAGGATGAAGTCGGTGTGCCCGTAGTGGGCGTAGTACTTCATCACGTGCCAGATGATGGGTCGGGACCCCACCGGCACCATCGGCTTGGGCACGGCATCGGAGTAGTCCCGCAGCCGGGTCCCCAGTCCCCCGCAGAACAGTACGACCTTCAGACCCATACCCGACCCAGTGCGCGCTGGCCCCGACACGCGACAGCCGGCGCCGGTGCGAGAACGAACATGGCTGCGACGTTAGTCGCACCACTCTGGGCCGCTGGGCCCATATCCGCCGGCAGAACACGGGCGTCGGCAGAATCTCTTGCGGACTCGTCGTGCCGGAGAGGTAAGCTGCGAAGCGGTGGGATTCATGTGGGGGAAATCATGCAACGACCAAACCTGTTTTTGGTAGGGCCACCGCGCTCGGCGACGACGTCTCTGTCCTTCTGGCTCGATGCCCATCCGGACATCATGATGTCGCGACCCAAAGAGGCCGGCTATCACGCTCTTGACCTGAACATGACCGAGGCGATCACGGATCACGACGAATACCTCGCGCTGTTTGACGCAGGGGGTGACTGCAAGCTGCGCGGGGATGCCACGCCGTGGTATCTCTTCTCCACCAAAGCCGCGACATCGATCCACGCCATGTCACCCGACGCCAAGATCGTCGTTCATCTCCGTCACCCGGTCGAGGTGCTGGCGTCGCTGCACAACCACCACGTGTTCGTGGGTATCGAGAGCGAGACCGACTTCCGCACTGCCGTGCTGGGGGCGCCACGCACCGCCGAGTCTGCGGACTTCCGTGATGGTCTCGACTACCTCGCCGTGGCCCGGTTCGGTGAGCAGATCGCCCGCTATCTCGATCTCTTCCCGAAGGAGCAGATCTCCTTCGTGAAGTTCGCCGATCTGAAGAGAGATTCGAAGAGGGTCCACCGGGATCTGCTGGCCCAACTCGGTGTCGAGCCCGTGGAACTGGGGGAGCAGAAGCGGCTCAACCCCGGGCGGCGGCGGCGCAGCCCGGCGGTGCAGCGTGCCCTCGGTGTGGTCGAGAAGACGGCAGCCAAGAACCGGTGGACTCGGGCAGTGCATTCCAGGCTCGACCACCTGAACACTGTGAAGGGCCGGGAGACGCCCGACGCCGGTTTGCAGCGGGAGATCCTCGACGTGCTCGACCCCGACATCAAGCAGCTCGAGGGAATGCTCGACATCGATCTGTCCTCGTGGAAGACGCCATATGGCGTCTGAGCGCCTTCCTCGCTGCAGACACGTGAACTCAGGCAACCTCCCGGTTCTCGATCGGCTTGCGAGGCGATGACCGACTCGGTGCAGCCCACCGTGTCGGTGGTCATCCCGAGCCACAACCGGCCCCAACTCCTGGTGAAAGCGGTCGAGTCGGTGCTGGCGCAGGACGCACCCACCGAGATCATCGTCATCGATGACGGCTCGCAACCTCCTGTAGCCACCGACGGGGTCCTGGCCGATCCGGCCGTACAGGTCATCCGCAACGAACCGGCGGCTGGGCCCACCCGCGCCCGCAACCAGGGCATAGACGCCGCCACCGGTCGCTACATCGCCTTTCTCGACGATGACGACGTGTGGCTGCCCGGCAAGCTGCGTGCCTGTCTCGGGGCCGCCGGGTCGGGCCCCGATGGGGCCGTGATCGCCCATCGCACCGCAGATGGTGTGGTCCAGCCATCGAGCGGGCCACCTCGCTCCCCGGAGCAGGTGACGGATCCCGTGCGCCGCTTTGGCCGCAGCCAGACGCCACACATCAACTCACTGCTCGTCGAGGCCGACCTGGCCAAGACCGTGCGCTTCGACGAATCGTTCGGCGCCGCCGAGGACGTCGACTTCGTGCTCGAGCTGGCGAAGCGGCGGCCCTTCGTGCTGCTCCCCGACGTGTACGCCGTGCGCACCATCGACAACGACACGAGCATCGGGATCGCAGCCAGGATCGCCGGGCGGGAACGGCTCCGCGCCAAGCACGGGGACGTGATCTACGCCGACGGTCCGTCGCGAGCTTTCTACCATGTCCGCATGGGCCATCTCCATCTCACGGCGGGTAGCCGCGGCAGGGCGCTGCGTTCGTTTGTCGAGGCGTTGCGTCACGACCCCACCCATCGCGGCGCGTGGAAGGGCATCGTCGCCACGGCGATACCCCGCCAGGCGCTGCGACCGTTGAGCAGCTGGAACCGGGGAAGGAAGGCCGCCCATGGCTGAACCACGTGTGGGTATCGGGGTGCCGGTGTACAACGGGGCCAACTACCTGCGCGAGACGTTGCAGAACCTCGCCGACCAGACCTTCACCGATTTCCAGGTGCTCGTCTCCGACAACGGCTCCACCGACGGCACCCACGACATCCTCGCCGAATTCGCCGACAAGGACGAGCGCTTCCGCTACCGGATCCATCCGGAGAACATCGGCGCCCATCGCAACTACAACTCGCTGGTACCGCACCTCACCAACGAGTACTTCAAGTGGGTCGCCCACGACGATCTGATCGCACCGGACTTCCTGGAGCGCTGTGTGGCGGCGCTGGACGCCGAGCCGGATGCGGTGCTGGCCTTCACGGCCACCCACCGCATCGACGAGGACGGAAACGTCGTCGAGACGCTGCACAGCACCAAGACCTATGACTTCGACGAGCCATCCGCCAGGCTGCGCGCCTACATCGGCGATCGTCTCAAGGCGCCGCCGATCTTCGGCGTGATGCGGCGATCCGTGCTGGGGAAGACCGCCCTGCTGCGCAACTACCACGCCGCCGACTTCACCTTCCTCCAGGAGCTGGCGATGTGGGGACGGTTCACCTACATCGAGGACCCGCTCTTCATGTTCCGGCTCCATTCCGAACAGCACAGTGCGACGCCCACCCAGCAAACGGCCTCGTTCTTCAACCCGAACCAGCGGGCCCCGATGATGTCGAACTGGCTGGCCTGGGGCGGCATGGTCGATTCGATCCGGCGGGTGCCGATGAGCCCCGCCGAGAAGCTGCGATGTCTCGGCTTTGCCGGCTATTGGGCAGTACGTCACGCCGGCGATTTCGGCAGCGACCTGGCGTCACGAGCCAAGTACGAGACGGGCCGCATCGCCCACCGCATCCGGCGATGATTTCGGCCTCCGCGGGGAACCGGCTCCCCGACTACATCATCGCCGGGGCAATGCGTTGCGGCACCACGGCGCTCAACAGCTACCTCCGGGACCACCCCGACATCGCAGTGTCGAGCGCCAAGGAGGTGCACTACTTCGATGCCAAATACGACCTGGGTCTCGATTGGTATCGGGAGCAGTTCCCCGACAGCGCCGGAGCGGTGGCCGTCGGCGAGGCCACCCCGAATTACATCTTTCGCTCCGAGGCCCTCGATCGCATCCAGCAGACGTTGCCCGACGTCAAGCTCCTGATCATGCTGCGCAACCCCATGGATCGGGCCTACTCGCATTACTGGCACGACCGGGCCCGCGCCAAGATCGACGAGGGCTTCGCCGAGGTGGTCGACCGGGAGCTGGGTGGCGAGGACATCGGCCCCGCCGCCTACGTGGCCCGGGGGCGGTACGGCGAGCAGATCGAGAGCGTGCTGGCACGCTTCGACCGCAGCGCCGTGCACGTGGAAACCTTCGACGATCTGGTGGCCAAACCGGGGGAGGTCTACGCCAGCGTATGCCGGTTCATCGGCGTCGACGACACGTACCGGCCGGCGAATCTCGGCCAACCGGTGAACCCGTTTCTCGAGTTTCGCTCGCTGCGGCTCCGGGAGTGGGCCCGCCGGCTTCCCAAACGGGCCGAGTCGCTGGTCGGCCGGTTCAACCGGCGTACGTCGAGCGGCTATCCACCGATGGATCCGGCCGTCCGGGGGCGCCTCAAGAACGTCTTCGACGAGGCCAACGCCAAGCTGGAGATGCTGCTCGGCTGGCAATCCCCCGACTGGAGCTGACCGGCAGGCCGGCTGGGCCCTCCGAATGATTGGCGGCGTGTGGGTTCGTGCAACCGATCCCGGACAAGCCTCTCGAGACTTCATACCGTCTCGCTCGTACCGCCGGGGTTTGCTCAGCTCTGCCGGGCCACGGCCAGCAGCTCGACAGAGGTGCGTTTGCCGCGGAGATCTATGGGGCCGAGGCTCTCCGCCTCCACGTGGGGTGGGAGCTCGACGGCGGCGATGACGTCTGCCGAGGCGAGGAACGGCCGCTGGAACTCTCTACACGCTTGCTCGATCCGCGCCGCTGTGTTGAGCGTGTCACCGAGGTAAGCGATCTCGTGCTTGACCGAGCCGATGTCGCCGGTCACCACGGTGCCCAGATGGAGGCCGGCCCAGACGGCGGGGACGACACCGAACGCATCGATGTACTCGTCGGCTGCTGCATCGAAGGTGTCGAGAATGGCGAAGACGGCCCGCACGCACGCCGCATCGGCGACGCCTTTGTGCTCGAGCCACGTGAAGATCACTTCGTCGCCGACGTAGCGGTGCACTTCCGCGCCGTGGCGTCCGGCGCTGTACGTGGCGTCGTCGATGAACCGTTTGAGAAAGGTGTGATAGCGGAGGTTGCCGAGTCGTTCGGCGATCTGGGTGGAGCCCTTCAAGTCGATGAGGAGGAAGATGCGGGTTTCTTCACGGGGCCGGTGGTACCGGCCGAGGATCAGCCGCACCAGCACGCCACGTCCCAGCAGGCGGTTCACCTGCCCGACGAAGTTGCCGACCAGTGCCGCCACGAAAGTGACGAGTACCGTCGTCGTGAAGGTCGGATCGACGAGCTCGTTCATCGGCACCTGCGCCACGGTGAGCAGCGGCAGGCTGATCCCGGCAAGGATGATCCCGAGCCATACGAGACTCCTCGTGAGTAGCACGACGAGGAAGGGCGCTTCCCTCCACCGGCGGGGTAGGAGTCCGACCGCCCAGCTCACTTCGAAGGCGACCATTCCGCTCGAGATGAGGAACCCGATCAGCGCTCCCGATGCCATCGAGCGCACGCCACCACCGCCGAGCAAGTAGCCAATAACGACACCGATCAGCGCCCCCGGCGGCGCCGTGAAGGCAACTATTCGTAGGACGATGCGCCGCTTCTCCGCTTTGGTCATGAGCCGCCGGTCCGTCTTCTCCCGGCTCGCCAAAGCGTAGGGGCGTTGACGCCAAGCCGGACGAATGATGGGGGATCGCAACGGTCGCAGATCGAGAGGTGAAAGCAGACCCCTACCGCGCAGACTGCTGACAGAAGGATTCCCTCTCGGGGTGCTGCTCGGGCCGCGACCGCCGGCCTATCCCGACAGGGCTGTCCGCTACCCGCGGATCGTGTTGAGGTAGTTGTAGATCGTGATCCGGCTGACATCCATGAGGTCGGCGACGTCTTCGATGGAGCGGCGGAGCAGGAAGGCGCCGCGTTCGTCGAGCAGGCGGACGGCGCGCTGTTTGCCGACCCTGTCGAGCTGCGGGAGGGGAGCGCCCAGCTCGCTCTCGATCTGCTGCACCATGCGATCGAGCGCCCCATCGAGCCCGAGGATGCGCACCCCGAGCACCGTCTCGTCGCCGAGCGCGATGGGGATGTCGCCGGTCTCGATCGCATCCGCCTCGACGATCTCGCCGCCGATCGCCTCGAGCAGCGGTTCGAGAGCCGTGCGGAGCTCGTCGGTGTTGATGGTCATGCCACGACGGTGGCGTTGATCCCCACCCGGGACGCACCGTTCGCCAGCGCTGCATCGACCATCTTCATGATCGCGGCGAACACCGCGGCCGGCTCACCTTCCACGCTGGTGCCAAACGGCCCCACCTGCGGCTCCAACCCGGATGCCGCTACGGCGTCGATGGCGGCAATGACGTGGGCGCCCTGGGTGCCTTCGGTGAACGGCTCGACCAGGAATTCTGCCTTGCACCTCGCCATGGCTCCTCCTTGCGGCCGGGTGGACGTGTGAGCGCCGCCAGCGTACCCAGCGCGGGCTCGATCGATTTTGACAAAAAGTAAAGGCGCTGCGGCGGTTGAGTAGAGTGATGCCATGGCAGCGAACTCCCGAACCGTCCGCCGACCCCGATGACCCTCGTCGACTTCTCCACTTCCTTCGTGCTCAACGGCGCCGAGGTGCGGGTGCGCAGCGACCATCCCCACCTGCTGGCCGCACTGCGTGAAGAGCTGGGTGTGATGTCGGCCAAGGACGGCTGTGCCCCGTCTGGTCAGTGCGGATGCTGCACGGTGCTTGTCGACGGCAAGGCTCGGGTCGCCTGCCAGACCTCTCTGGAACGCGCCGCAGGAACCAATGTGACCACCCTCGAGGGCTTCGACGAGAGCGAGCGGCAACGGCTCGCCGGGGCTTTCGCCGTGTGTGGAGCGCTGCAGTGCGGGTTCTGCACCCCGGGCATCCTGGTGCGCACCAAGGCGCTGCTCGACGACAAGGGGAGCGATCTCACGGCAGCTACCGCCGCGGGTCGGCTCGGTGCCCACCTGTGCCGCTGCACCGGATACACCAAGATCTTCGACGCCATCGAGATGCTGGCGGCGGGGCAGATCCCGCCGGTGGAAGCCCCGGTTGGCATCGGCAAGCCTGGGGTCAAGTACGAGAGCCTGGAGCTGGCCCTCGGGGATCGCGACTACATCGACGATATGGCGCCGCCCGGCATGCTCCACGGCGCTCTGCGGCTCACCGACCACGCCCGGGCCGACATCGAGGCCATCGACACCACGGCTGCACTCGCCGTTGACGGGGTGGTGGCCGTGTTCACGGCCGCCGACATCCCCGGTGAGCTGCGGGTGGGGCTCATTCACACCGACTGGCCGATCATGATCCCGGTCGGGGGGCGCACCTCGTATCTCGGCGATGTGTTGGCCATCGTCGTCGCCGAGGACGTGCAAACCGCCCGCCACGCCGCCGACCTGATCGAGATCGAGTACGGAGTGCACAAGCCATTCACCGACGCGTTTGCCGCTCTGCAGAGCAATGAAGACGCGGTGTGGGGTCTCGACGGCAACGTGCTGTCCGTCTCGGAGTACACGCGGGGCGACGTCGATGCGGCGCTGGCCGATGCGGCCCACACAGTGCATGAGACGTTTGTCACCCAGCGGGTGGAACATGCGTTCCTGGAGCCGGAATCGACCCTGGCGATGCCGCTCGCCGACGGCCGGCTGATGGTCTACTCCGGTGGGCAGGGCGTATGGGACGACCGCAACCAGATCGCATCCGTGCTCGGCGTGGACCAGCACGACGTGCTGGTGGAGCTGGTCTCCAACGGTGGCGCCTTCGGCGGCAAGGAGGACATGGCGAACCAGGCACAGACTGCCCTGGCATCGCACCTGCTGCGGCGTCCCGTGAAGTGCACGCTGACTCGCGAGCAGTCGTTGCTCATGCACCCCAAACGGCATCCGATCACGATCGAGGTGTGGGCCGGCTGCGACGCCGACGGCAAACTCGTGGCGTACAAGGCGCGGATGGTCGGCGACTCGGGGCCGTATGCGTCGGTGGGGATGAAGGTGCTGGAGCGAGCCGCCGGGCACGCCTCGGGGCCGTATGCGGTGCCGAACGTCGACGTCAGAGCCACCGCGGTGCGCACCAACAACCCGGTGTGTGGCGCCTTTCGCGGGTTCGGCGCCAACCAGGCGCAGTTCGCCACCGAGGGTGTCATGGATCGCCTCGCCGCGGCGGTGGGGATCTCGGGCTGGGAGATGCGCACCCGCAACGTCGTGACCCCCGGCTCCGTGTGGGGTCCCGGGCAGATCATGGACGACGGATGTCTCGGCGCCCGTCAGTGTCTCGAGGCGGTGCATCCCGCCTACGAGGCGGCTCGATCCGAGGGCAAGGCCGTCGGTGTGGGACTGGCGCTGAAGAACTCAGGACTGGGCAACGGCTTCATCGAGGTGGCCCGGGCGGTGGTCCACATCTTCGAGGACGGCACTGTCGAGGTGCGTCACCCCTGGACCGAGATGGGACAAGGCGTTCATACTGTGGCGCAACAGGTTGCCGCCGAGGAGCTCGGCGTACACCCGTCACGAATCCGGGTCGTGGTCGACACATCCAGGGAGATTGGCGCCGGGCAGACGACGGGCTCCCGCGGCACCTTGATGGGTGCCGGTGCCGTGGCGGATGCCTGCCGGGCGGCGAAGGAATCCGGGATGGCGGTCGGGGTCGATCACCTCGGTGAGTACCGCATCGACTGGACCAACTCGCTGGCCGACGATGTCGAGCACCCGATCCTGCACTCCACCTTCGGGTATGCGGCCCAGGTGGTGATCGCCGACAAGGCGACCGGCACCATCGAGAAGGTCGTGGCTGCACACGACGTGGGTCGCGCCATCAATCCGCTGCTGTGCGAGGGACAGGTCGAGGGGGCGGTGCACATGGGGCTGGGATATGCGCTCAGCGAGGACTTCCCCGTCGATGAGGAGGGCCGTCCCACCAACATGACGCTGCGTAGCTTGGGAATCATCCGTCCCAAGGACATGCCCGAGGTGGAGACGATCCTCATCGAGGCGCCGCAGCCCAACTCGCCGTACGGGATCAAGGGGGTAGGGGAGATCGGGCTGGTGCCCACTGCGGGGGCGGTGGCCGCCGCGCTGCGCGAGGTCGACGGCCGGTGGCGTACCCGGCTGCCGATGCTGGTGCACGAGCCGCTCCAGCTCCCGTGACCACGGGAGCCACCACACCGGGTCTGGTCTGCGCCCACCACCATCTCTACTCGGTGCTCGCCCGGGGTATGCCGGCGCCGCCGCAGGTCGCCCACAACTTCCCAGAGATTCTCGAACAGGTGTGGTGGCGGCTCGATGCGGCGCTCGATCTGGAGATGCTGCGCTGGTCGGCAATGCTGGGGGCAGTGGAGGCGCTGGAGCAGGGGACGACCACGATCGTCGATCATCACGAGTCGCCCAACGCGATCGAGGGAAGTCTCGACGTCATCGCGGATGCGTGTGCCGAGGTTGGGGTGCGGGTGATCCCGGCCTATGGGATCACCGACCGCCACGGCGCCGATGGCGCCCAGCGAGGTCTCGAGGAGAACCGACGCTTCATCACCGAACGGGGCGTTGGGCTGGTCGGGATCCATGCCGCCTTCACCTGTGCGGACGAGTCGCTCGAGGCGGCCGCCGGACTCGCCGCCGATCTCGGAGTCGGGGTGCACGTGCATGTCGCCGAAGACGCCGTCGACGGCGGTGCCCCGGAGCGGCTCGGCGGCTTCACGACCGAGGGCTGGCTACTCGCCCACGGGGTGCATCTCGCCGACGATCACGGCTTGCCCGGAACGGTGGTGCACAACCCGCGCTCCAACCTCAACAACGGCGTCGGGTACGCCAACCCGGTGCGGTTCGACAACCCGGTGGCGCTCGGCACCGACGGCTTCGGCGCCAGCATGATCGAGTCTTTCCGGCTGGCGTACGTGATGCAGCGCACCGTCGATGTCACCGCCACCCCGGAGACGGCATGGGGCTGGCTGGAGACGGGTCATGACCTCGTGCCCGAGGCGAAGAACGACGTGGTGACCTGGAGCTACGACCCGATGGACCCGTGGCACGTCGCCTTCACCGACGGTATCCGCCCGCTGCGCATCGAGATCGACGGGGAGATCGTGTTCGCCGACGGTGACTGCATCAAGGTCGATGCCACCGGCGTCCGTGCCAAGGCCCGCGAGCAGGCAGCCCGGCTCCACGCCAGGTTGTGAAGGGCGGCGACCGATGACCAGCAATGGACACCCACCTCTCGTCCCCTTCCCCCTCGACGGGCTCTTGCGCCGCATCGACCACGAGTTCGCCACTCGTACCCGGATCTTCGATCTGGTGACGGCACGCTTCTTCGACGTCTCCGACGGTCCCGATCTCTCGGCGTCGTTCCTGGGCCGCCCCATCGCAACCCCGGTCGGTCCCGCTGCCGGTCCGCACAGCCAGCTCGCCCAGAACATCGTGCTGAGCTGGCTCGGTGGCTCACGACTCATCGAGCTGAAGACGGTACAGATCCTCGACGAGCTGGAGATCGGTCGCCCCTGCATCGACATGCAGACCATCGGGTACAACATCGAATGGAGCCAGGAGCTGAAGATCCCCCAGTCTCTGGAGGAGTACGTCAAGGCTTGGATGATCATCGAGATCTTGCGCCACTGGGAGCCGCTGCGCCCGCTGCTCGGCGACGAAACCGGACCGATGGTGTTCGACCTCTCGGTCGGCTACGACCTCGCCGGGATCTCCACCCCGGAGGTGGCCGCCTACATCGACGGGTTGCTCGACGCCTCGGACACGATCGAGCGGCTCCGAACGCAGATCCCCGAGCCGTTCGCCGAGTTCCGTGATCTCGAATTCGAGCCGCGGGTGGCCGACACGGTGACGCTGTCGACGTTCCACGGCTGCCCACCCGATGAGATCGAGTCGATCACCAAGCATCTCATGACCCGTCACGAGCTCGATGTGGTGGTGAAGCTCAACCCCACGTTGCTCGGGTTCGAGCGGGTGCAGACGTTGGTGAACGAGGAGCTGGGCTACGACGAGGTGCGGCTACGACGAGAGGACTTCGACGCAGATCTGCAGTTCGACCGGGGAATCGAGCTGATCGGTGGGCTGCTCGACTTCGCCACCGAACGCGGCCGCCGCTTTGGGATCAAAGGCACAAACACTCTCGTAGTGGCGAACCACAAGGGCTGGATGCCCGACGACACGATGTACCTGTCTGGTCCGCCGCTCCACGTGGTCACCACCACCCTGTTGAGCGAGCTGGACAAAGCGCTACCCGGTCTCCTCGATCTCCACGGTGGTGCGGCCCCAATACAGGTGAGCTTCTCCGCCGGCATCACCAGAGACAACCTCGCCAACATCGTCGGCTGCGGGATCGCTCCGGCGACGGTGTGCAGCGATCTCCTCAAACCCGGAGGGTACGGCCGGCTCAAGCCCATGCTGAAGGCGCTGCAGAGCGCCATCACCGCAGCCGGCGCATCGTCGCTCGGCGAGTACGTCTCCCACCGGGCGGAGGGGGCGGATGGGAATGCGCTGGCCGCGTACGCGGCGGAGCTGCACGACCCGGAGACCGGGGCGGTGTATCGCAAGGCAGCCAACGTGAAGCTGCCTCGCGAGGTGGACCACGTCCTCGAGATGTGGGATTGCGTGGCCTGCAACTTCTGTGTGACGGTGTGTCCCAACGATGCCTTCTTCCGGCTCCCCACACCGGAGGGGGCAGTCACTCCGGACGGCGAACCCTTGGAGGCTCGCCAGCAGTACTTCGTGCTCGTCGAGGCTTGCAACGAATGCGGCAACTGTCTCACGTTCTGCCCCGAAGAGGGCGATCCCGCCATGATCAAGCCCCGTCTCTTCACGGACCGCTACCGCTTTGAAACCGACACCGCGGGTCTGCAGCGCTTCTTCATTGCCCCCGACCTCTCGGCCACCCCAGAAAACACCACCGCCGCCGACGCCGACCTCCTCACCACCATGCTGCGCCAAGAAGAAGGCGCTCCCTACCTGCCGAGCTGACACCAGGAACGTGAGCACTCCCGACTTCATCGTGCGGCTGCGCCGCAAGATCGGCCACGATCTCCTGCTGTTGCCCGGGGTGGTCGCCATCGTCCACAACGACGCAGCCGAGGTGCTGATGGTGCGCCGCCGCGACACCGGGAGGTGGCACCTTCCGTCGGGGATCGTGGAGCCGGGAGAGCATCCGTCGGAGACGATCGTGCGAGAGGTGGCCGAGGAGACCGGACTCACCGTTGCGGTCGACGGCGTCGCTGCGGTAGTGGGGAGGCGCCGCACGACGTACCCGAACGGCGACGAATGCGAGTTCGTGTCAACACTGTTTCGCTGCTCGGTGGTTGGAGGGGAGCTGATGCCCGACGGCGAGGAGATCATCGACGCGAGCTATTTCGATCCATCGGCTCCGGAAGTTGTGGCCTATGCGGAAGCTCGCCATTTCCCGCTCAACGTCATCACCGGCGACGACGGCGTCTACTTCCCTCAACCTTCGTAGGTGATGGTCACCCCACCCAGTTTCGCATTCGTGTTTGCACGGGCTTCGAGGTCACCGTTGTGCAGCAACGCATAGAGCGCCTTCTCGTCTGTCCCCCCGCAGGGGGGAAGGGGGCCCCGGCGGGAGCTGCGCCAGCAGCGAAGACGGGGTAGGGGGGCTGTCAATCGCCCACGGATGCTCGCACCGTGACCCAGCCATCCTTCGCCGAGCAATCCGTGACCCGGTCATCCGTGGGAGGTCGCCAGCCCCCTACCTCCGAGCCCTGGCGGGCTCGCAGGGACCTTCCCTCTGCGGGGGGACAGACACGGGTCAGCTTTGGGCGGCCAGCTCGTTGAAGTTCTCGATGAGGTTGTCGATCGGGGTGACGAGGGATTGGATCGAGGTCCAGTAGTCGGGGTCGTGCCACTGTGCTTGGATCTCGTCGTAGGACTTGCCCTGTTGCTCGACCCAGGTGAAGTACTTGAGGTGGTGGATCCGCTTGCGGTCGTAGTAGCCGAGCTCGTGGACGTGGTCGATGGCGCTGCCCATGAGGTAGCGGGCGTAGGTGGCGGCGGCATCGAGGGT
>JBFISM010000107.1:0-12701 GCA_041608535.1 Acidimicrobiia bacterium | reverse complement strand
TTCCAGTGAAGGCCGCCGTCACGGTGAGTTTCGGCGAGCCACTCGTTCTGGAGGATCTGGAGCTCGCCGCACCCGGGCCCGGGCAGGTGGAGGTCGAGCTGACTGCCGTGGCCATCTGCCACTCCGACATCCACGCCGGCGATGGCGCCTGGGGTGGGCCGCTTCCCGTCGTCAACGGGCACGAAGCCGCTGGGGTAGTGACGAAGCTGGGGGACGGCGTCGGCGCCGTCGCCGAGGGCGATGTCGTTGCGGTGACTCTGGTGCGGACCTGTGGCGAATGCTTCTTCTGCCGCCGCGACGAGAGCCACCTGTGCCGTGCGGGGTTCGCTCTGGGACGGGAGACTCCGCTGCAGCGCTGGGACGGCACCGTCGTCGGGCAAGGAATCGGCGTGGGGGGATTCGCCGAGAAGGTCGTGGTGCATGCCTCTCAGGTCGCCCGGCTCCCTTCCGACATCGATCCGGCTGCAGCGTGTCTGCTGTCGTGCGGAGTCATCACCGGATACGGCGCCGTGGTCAACACGGCGTCGGTGGAGGCAGGCGCAGCCGTCGCCGTGATCGGCACGGGTGGCGTGGGGCTGAACAGCGTTCAGGGTGCGGTGGCCGTGGGTGCGGCGCCGATCATCGCCGTCGACGTCGCGGCCGAGAAGCTGGAAGCGGCGAAGCGCTTCGGGGCGCACGTGGGCGTCACACCAGCCGGCGGCGACACCCGGGCGGAGGTACGGTCGCTCACCGATGGTCGTGGTGTCGACTACGCATTCGTGACCGTCGGGAGTGTGGCTGCGATCGAACAGGGATTCGAGCTGCTCCGACCCGGGGGAACGCTCGTGGTCGTCGGCATGACGCCTGTAGGGGGATTCGCCAAGTTCGAGATGAGTGGGTTTGCCTTTGGGGGCTATTCAGTCCTCGGGTCACGCATGGGTTCCACCGTGGTGGCTCGAGACATCCCGCTGCTCGTGGACCGCTATCAGCGCGGGGAGCTGTTTCTCGACGAGCTGATCACCGGCCGCTTCCCGCTCGAGGAGATCAACGCTGCGATCGACGAGGTGCGACGCGGACTGGCACTGCGCAATGTCATCGTCTTCGACTCGACGTCATCGTGAGGATCACCGAGCTCGAGACCTTCGTCGTGGCCAACCCGCCGCCAGCGTTCGGTGGTAGGTACTTCGTGTTCGTGAAGCTGACCACGGACGCCGGGATCGCAGGTATCGGCGAGGTGTATTCGTTGCCCTTCAGCCCGTCGGTGGTGGAGGCGATGATCGCCGATGTCTTCGCGCGGCACGTGCTCGATACAGATCCGACGCAGATCGAGCTGCTGTGGCGCAACGTCTACACCATGGGATACACCGGCAAGTCCGATTTGTCTGTGATGGGGATTCTGAGCGGTTTCGAGATGGCGTGCTGGGACATCGTCGGTAAGGACACGGGCAGACCGGTGTACGAGCTGCTCGGAGGACGGGTCCACGATCGGCTGCGCAGCTACACGTATCTGTACCGCACAGATGGCGATGCCGTCGACGTCTACCTCGATCCGGAGCTCGCTGCGGAACGGGCCGCCGAGTACGCCGATATGGGTTTCACCGCGCTCAAGTTCGATCCGGTGAGTCTGTACACGGCCTTGGATCCGCAGCAGCCGTCGCTGGGCACACTCGACCGGGCGGAACGCTACGTGCGGCTGGTCCGGGAGGCGGTCGGCGGCAGGTGCGATCTGTTGTTCGGCACCCACGGCCAGTTCACACCCTCAGGGGCGCTGCGGCTGGCGCAGCGGCTGGAGCCGTACGCTCCGCTGTGGTTCGAGGAGCCGGTGCCCCCTGAGAACGTCGCTGCGATGGCGACGGTCGCCGCCGGCACCACGATCCCAGTGGCGACGGGGGAGCGGCTGGCGTCGAAGTACCAGTTCCGCGAGGTGCTGGTTGCCGGCGCCGCCCAGATCCTGCAACCGAATCTCGGCCGGGTGGGCGGGCTACTCGAAGCCAAGAAGATCGCAGGGATGGCCGAGGCGCATTACGCGCAGATCGCCCCCCATCTCTACTCGGGTCCGGTCGAAGGAGCGGCGTGCATCCAGCTCGACACCTGCTCGCCGAACTTTCTGATCCAGGAGGGGATCTTGCGCTGGGACGGGTTCCACGCCGAGCTCCTCGAGACACCCATCGAGTGGGAGGACGGATACATCATTCCCCCAACAACCCCCGGTCTCGGCGTCACGCTGAACGAGTCCGTGGCGAGGGCCCATCGCTACGAAGAAACGGCGTTGCACCTCGATGTGCACGAACGCGGCCAGCCTTAGGCTGGAGCGCGCGCTTTCCGCGCGCGACAGCCGTAAGTTCGGAGCTCGAGAGACGCGCGTCGCACACTTTCGGCGCCAGCGCGCGGAAAGCGCGCGCTGGAGCCTTAGGTTTCAGCTCGCGCAGCTGTCCCAGGCCTCGAGACAGCGCTTCTGTTCCTCGGTGGTGCCGATGGTGATGCGGAGCCATTGTCCGAAGTGGCGGACGATGACTCCCGACTCCAACAGCCTTTGGGCCAGCTTGGCTCCGTCATCCGGCGCCTGCACCAGCACGAAGTTGGCTTGCGATGGGATCACGCGCACCCCGCGCACCGCCAGCTCGTTCGCCAGTTGCTCTCGATTCTTGGCACTCGCCTCTATACGATCGGCGATCCGGTCCTGGTGTCGGAGCGCCTCGAGCGCCGCGACTTGGGCCAGCTCGGTCACCGAGAACGGCGGCTGCACTCTGGCGAGCTGGCCGAGCGTGTCCGGCTGTCCGATGAAGTAGCCCACCCGCAGACCGGCCAGCCCATAGATCTTGGAGAAGGTACGCCCGACCACGACATTGGGCCGGGCCACCGCCATCGGGATCGCCGTGCCGAAGTCCTCTGCCGTGGCGAACTCACCGTACGCCTCGTCGACCACGATCAGCATTTCCCGGTTGACCGATTCGACGAACTCGGCGATCGCATCGAGCGGCAGATATGTGCCCGTCGGGTTGTTGGGGTTGCAGATGAACACAACCCGGGTGTCCGGCCGCATGGCACGGCGCATCGCAGCCAGGTCGAGCCCGAGCCCATCATCTACCGAGACTTCAATCGGCTCACTACCGGCGATGCGGGTGGCAATCGGGTACATGGCGAACGAAGGATCGGCGTACAAGACGCTGCGTCCCGGCCCGCCCATAGCAAGCACGGTGAGCCCGATGAGCTGGCTGCTACCGGCCCCGATCCAGAAGTGGTCTGGCGTCAGCTCGTAGTGCTCGGCGAGCGCATGCCGCACATGATGGCTCGAGGTCTCCGGGTAGCGGTTGATGTTCCACGCTGCGGCTGCGATGGCCTCGACAACCTCGGGAAACGGCGGAACCGGGAGCTCGTTGGAGGCCAGCTTGACGATCTCGCTCAACCCGAGCTCCCGCATCACCTCGTCGATCGGCTTCCCGGGCTTGTAGCGGGAGATGGTGTGCAGATCGGGTCGGAACTCGGGCATGCCCGATCCATTCTGGTCGATTCGGCGACCGTGAACGCCCGTGGCCGTGGGTTGGCTACTTGCGCACCGCCTCCGCCGGCGGGATCCGGGCGGCGCGCCACGCCGGGTAGAGCCCGGCGAGCGCACCGATGGCGAGAGCTGCCGCGATGCTGAGGGCGATGCCTTCCGGTGGGACCGACAACGTCAGGCCCCGGTTGGCGGCGAAGGCCACGGTGATGCCGCCGCCGAGAGCGATACCGAGCAGTCCACCGATTCCGGCGAGCAAAGTCGACTCGACGAGGAATTGCAGCCGGATGTGACGCTTGGTGGCGCCAAGCGCTCGCCGCACGCCGATCTCGGTGCGCCGTTCCAGCACCGACATCACCATCACGTTGGCGATGGCCACACCGGCGACGAGCAAGGCAACCGCCCCCAGTCCCACCAGGAGCTGGGTCAGCGCCTCGTCGGCGGCCTGCCGCGCCAGTAGGGCATCCGAGGGACGGGTCACCTCGACAGCATCGGGCTGCTGTGGGTTGACGGTCGCCGGGATGACCTCAGCCACGTCGTTGAGGAATTCCGGCGCCGCCCGCACATACAGTGCGGTTGGAGATTCGCTCGTGTCGAAGAGATTCTCGGCCACGGGATACCCGATGAGCACGGCTCGTTCGAGGTCCGGATGAAGCTCGGTCTCTTCGAGAATCCCGATCACGGTGAACCAATGGCCATCGAGGTACACCCGAGGTCGCGGCTCCAGATCGGCGATCCCGAGGCGTTCCGAGGCCACGGCACCGAGAACCACCGTGGGCACTTCGCTCGTGGCCTCGTCGAGAAAGCGTCCCACCACCACATCGACGCTGAGCTGATCGAGGAGATCGATCCGGCTCGCCAGCACCGCCAGCCCGCCGGTCTCGAGCTCGCTGATGAGGTCGTTGCGCCGCACCGTCGCCTCCACCCGGGTCGTCTGGGAGACCGACTGCACCGGACCGATGCGAGCCGCCATCCTGGCTGCTTCCTCGGGCACCTCCGAACCGGTGCCGAAGACGCCGCTCCCTGGGCTCACACGCAGCAGATTGGTTCCCAGCCGGTCGAGGGTGGCGATCAGGTCGGCACGCCCTGAGGCCGAGATACCGATGACGGCCACGATGGCGGCGATCCCGATGGCTATGCCGATCGCAGTGAGCACGGCACGCGTGGGACGCGCTGCCAGCCCCCGGAACCCGAGACCCACGAGATCGCTTAGACGCAGCCGGCTCTTCACGATGCATTCCTCACACGGGGTGGAGTGACGTGTCGCCGGTGATTCGTCCGTCGCGGAGCTCGACGAGGCGGGGGAAGCGTGCTGCCAGCTCGCGGTCGTGGGTGATCACGACGATCGTCGCTCCGTCGCTGTTGAGGTCGGCGAACAGGGTGGCGATCTCGTCGCTGGTCGCCGAGTCGAGATTGCCGGTCGGCTCGTCGGCAAACACGATCGCGGGATTTCCGACGATGGCGCGGGCGATGGCAACCCGTTGCCGCTCTCCACCAGACAGCTGGTTCGGCCGGTGAGTCAAACGATGGCCCAATCCCACCCGCTCCAGCGCATGTCGCGCCCGTTCGTTGCGAGCTCGTCTCGGCAGGCCGCGATAGAGGAGCCCTTCCGCCACGTTGGCGGTCGCGGTCAGCCCGTCGATCAGGAAGAAGTCCTGAAAGATGAACCCGATCTTCTGCGACCGCAGCCCCGACAGCGCCCGGTCGCTCAGCGTGGCGACGTCGATGCCGTCGATCTCGACGGTGCCGTGAGTCGGGCGGTCGAGCGCACCCATCACGTGGAGCAAGGTGGATTTCCCAGAGCCGGAGGGTCCGACGACGGCTGCCAGCTCCCCTTCCCCAATCGCCAGGTCGATGCCGTCGAGCGCATGGACTGGAGGCGATCCGGGATAGATCTTGGCCACATCGTTGAGCCGGAGAACCGCACCCGGGGTGGAGACGGCGGTCACTCCGGCACGATGACGGTGTCACCCTCGGCGATGTCGCCGATCACTTCGACCATCCCGTCGGCGAACTTGCCCAGCTCTATCGACACCAACTCGCCATTGGGGCGCTCCAAGGCGTAGCCGCCCTCTGCCAGGGCGAGCAGCGCCTCCACCGGCACGGCGAGCACGTCTTGGGCCTCGCTGGAGACGACATCGACGTCGACCGGCGCCTCGTCGATCTCGCCGGTGTCACCATCGAGATCGATGAACACCTCCACGACACGGCGCGCCTCCGGACCCTCCCCATCGTTGATCACGACACGGCTCACCTCGCGCACCGTGCCGGGGAGCACGATGTCATCGGGGAGCTCCACCGAGACGACGTCGCCGGTGGCGATCAGATCCTGGTCGTCGGCGTCGAGCAGAACCAGCACCTCACGAGCCTGCGACGAGGTGCGGTACACCGGGGTGCCTGCGGCCACCACCGATCCAACATCGGTGAGCAACTGGCCGACACGCGTCGGGCCGGGAACGAACACGAGGTTCCCGGGGGCGACGCTGCCCGTTTCCTCCAGACCGAGGGCCTCTTGCCACGACTCGATCGCGGTGGTCGTGTCTTCGTCAAAGGACTCGTCGACGGTGAGTTCCCCGCTTGCGTAGCCCAACGCAATTAGGTTGGCTTCGAGCTGGGCGATGTCGGGACCATCGACGACCTCGTCGGTGAGCACTCGCCAGGCCGGGCGGTCGCCATACAGCAAGACGACGGGTAGACCGTTGAGCTCGAAGGCGATGTCGCCTCGGCGGAGGATTGCGCCGCTCTCGGGGAGGGCCGTGATGGTGCCGGCGCCGCTGGAGATCAGGGTGCCGGGATCCGCATAGCGCAGAATGCCTTCCAGAGTCTCGGTGGAGACCAGGTCGGTTCGCTCCACCGTGGCTGTGCCGAACGTGCGGGCTGGTGCCGGGTCGTCTTCGGCCTCGGCCGACATCTCGCTGAAGTTCTCGATGAGGAGGAAACCGATCACCCCGACGAGGCCCAAGATCACAATGGTGAGCAGTGGTCCTACCCACCGCCTCATTCGCCGAGTCCTGTGAAGCCGATCTGTTGCTGGCAGATCTCGAGCGCCGTCTGGAAGGCATCGCTGGTGAAGTCTGAGAAGGCGTCGATCGGGTAGGGGATACCTGACGTGCCGGCGATCGGGTCGGGGAAATCGACCACTCCTTCGCGCCGCATGCACTGGGAGAACTCCTGCAGTTGGTCTTGGAATATCGCCTGCAGCTCCGGATCGGCGTCGAAGGAGAATGCACCTGCCGAGGTGAGTATCGGGGTGCACGAAGCAAAGGCTTCCTGGAACTCGCGTGAAGCGATGTCGATCCCCGCGACATCCTCGGTGCGGATGATGGGCGCCCCGTTGGCGTCGAGCTCGATGTCCGGTACCTCGAAGCCCTCGTCACGGAGACACTGGGTGAAGTCGAGCACGGCGTCCTCGATCTCTTGACGGCTCGGCTGCTCGGCTGCGAGGCTGGTGTCCTCGATCGAAGCCACGCCCTGCGTCTCCGGTTCGTCGTCGCCTCCGCAGGCGCCGAAGACGAGCGCGAGTGTGGCCAGCAGGGCGGCCAGCTCGAGCCAGGTGTGGCGTCGTTCGTGCGGCGTCATCCGATCTCCACCGTGCGGAATGCCGTGCACACGCTACCCGGCTGTGTGTTCAAGGCAGTTAAACGCCGACCGCTCGAGCATTGCCTTGCAGGGGCTAACCCGGGGTGCCCTGTAAGATGCCGGCTTCCCGACCTCCGGAGTTCCTCCCATGTCTGCTCGTTCGACCGCTGTGCTCGTTGCTGCCTTGATCACGATCGTGGCGGCGTGTGGTGATGGTGCGGAGGACACCACGACGACCGCTGCGCCGACTACGACCGCAGTGCCGTCCACCACGGCGCCGGTCGCCACTACTACGGCCGAAGCAACCACCACCGAAGTGGCTGCGGACGACGGCGGCGATGTGGCCGCCGACGGGGATACGGTCGCGGTGGATTACACCGGCACGCTCGATGATGGCGAGCAGTTCGACTCGTCGACCGGAAGAGCTCCGCTGGAGTTCGTCGTCGGCAGCGGACAGGTGATCAAGGGTTTCGACGATGCGGTGCGAGGCATGGCCGTGGGAGAGACGGTGACCGTTCGGATCGAGCCTGCCGATGCGTACGGCGAACAGGACCCTGAGGCCATTGTCGAGTTCCCCATCGAGGAAGTTCCCGAGGAGTTCCACGTCGTCGGGACACCAGTGCAATTCGCCACCGGCCAGCGCGGTGTCGTGATCGAGGTGACCGATACCACGGTCACCATCGACCTCAACCACGAGCTGGCCGGTGAGGCGCTCACGTTCGAGATCACCCTCGTTTCGATCACTCCAGGGGGCTGACCGAGCGCGCCGGAGCTCAATCAGTCGTCGTCTCGGCCGTGGCGGCGCCAGGCAATCCACTGCCGGTGGGCATCAGCGGTGGCGATCGTGCGGTCGACCCCGTCCGGGTAGACCGTCAGCCGCAACTCCATCTCCCCCGGACCTGATTCGAATCGCAGCCAGGCGACGGGAGACCTCTGGTCGCAGTCGCACCCAGATCTCCGATGGCATCGAGCAACCGAGCTCGGGACACGGCATCGAGGTACTGCAGCATCACGGTGTGGTACACGAACGCAAGCGAATCCGGCTGAGCGCGCACCGTGGCCGCAAGCCACGCAGCGCCGTCGCTGCGATCGATTGGCACGGGGTGCTGCCGGGCGACGTCCATAGCTGTTTGCCCGCGAAAGGCGTGCGCCGGGTCCACCGGCGCAGTGTGCGAATCGATGTTCTTCAGAAACCCCTGTATCCGGACGGCCGCAGCTCATCATGGTGGTGCGAGGGCATCACCTGCCACCGATGCCAGCCGGTGATGAGCCACGGCAGAAGGAGCGGGCAGCAGCTTTCGAGCTTCTCCGTCGTACCAGTCTCTTTCGCCGTTGGAACCACAGCAAACCGCCTACCGCACGGATAGGACCCGATCGGTGGCACCGGACGCATCCACAGGGGAGTCTGGATACGTAGTACCACCGAGGCATCGTCGTCGTCCTACGACGTTGGTGCAGAAAGCCCCGAGACCTGGATCGTTCCCAGCCGTTCCGGGGAGAAGGGGGCGACGTAGAGCGGCCGCGATGGCGGCCGCTCTACGTGTAGGCCGCGTTACTGCTGGATCACATTCGTGCTCGCGGCTCAGTGAGGTGGGTTGGCGGGAACGTCGTCGGGCAGGGCACCGATCGACAGCCGCAGCTCCTCCAGGTGCTTCACGTTCCAGCACAGCGTGTCGCCGTCGACAACCGTCAGGCGCAGTGGGCCTCCCTGGGCCGCATCGAGCACCCGGCCGTTGCGAAGCACAGTGATCCTGCCAGCGGAGAGCATCGTGGCGATCGGCACCGAGGCCCGGTAGCTCCCGTCGCGGCTGATCGCAGTGCAATGGGTGGCACGGGCCCCGTCGCCGGAGACATCCACGACATCGGCGACCGCTACGACGCCGTCTGCGCCAGCGAGCCCCCGCAGGTCTGTATGTGCCAGCGACGTCACCGCACCGGTGAGATCGACGATGCGAAGCTCGCTCATGCGCTCTCCTCCACGGCGAGCGAGCCGTACAGCTCGTTGCGGCGCCGGGCGACCTCGGGGAAGGCAGGATCGATCCTGTATGCATGATTCGGCCAGACACCGTCGCGATCCGGGTCGAAGTGCCGGGGTGGGGCCACTTCTTGTCCGAGCGCCCGCTGTTTCAGCCGGCGCTCCACGCGATCCATGGCGACGAGGGGGTCGGCGATGTGCTCGGGTGGCAACACTTCCAGCCACACGGGGCACCCGAATCGCAACTGTGGAGAGAAGGGGTGCTCCCAGATGCGATGAGTGCCGGCGATGACCACCGGCAACACCCGCCGCTTGGTGCGCTTCGCCACTTCGAACGCACCGGGATGCAGGCCGGTCTCGATCCCGAGCAGCGTGCCCTGGGCGAACAGCGCAAGGCTCTCACCTGCGGCGAACACTTGTTCCGCCGTTCGCAACAGCGTGCGCAGTGACGTGACGGGTCGCTCCGGATCCACGATGAGGTGATCTGCGGCGCGCAGATAGTCCCCGAGCACCGGCCAGCTCCACAGCTCGCTGCGACCGGCGAAGCGGAGATCGATTCCGAGCGACTGCAGCACCAGTGCGTCGGCGAACCCCTCGTGCAGCGCCACGACGACGTATCGCTCGTCGGGGTCGATGGTGTCGAGACCACGGCTGTGCAGCCGGACGTCGAGGCGGCGCAGCAACCGCTGCGCCCAACGACGCTCCAGCGCCCGCAGCCCGGGATCGGCGGCCGTTGCTGCGGCAACGAGATCGCTCGCCTCTCGTCCCAGACTTCTGTGCAGCGTGCGCCACGCCGTGATCCAGGCTGCCGGCCCGCTCACGTGGAAGCGCCCATCGTGCAGCGTCCATCGCAGCCGTGTCATGAGTTGGTGAGCACCATGAACAGCCTGGGGAACGGCAGGATCGTCGTACCGTCGGGCCGCATCGGGTAGGCGGTGCGGAGGGCCGTCTTGTAGGCCCGGTCGTATCGCTCCCGGTCGGCGTCGGGAAGGGCTTGTCGCACACTGCGCAATGCTGAGCCGTTGAACCACTCGAAGACGGGGTCGGGCCCCGAAAGGCAATGCCGATACGTGGTCGTCCAGACATCGGTTTGCGGAGTCAGCTCGAGGCCGAGATCCACATAGTGGTCGACGGGTGCGACGTCCGGCTCGTCCAACTTGCGGCGCAGGTCCGGCAGCAGGCCGAGATCGTCGAGCGTCTGCGCCATGAGCTTGCGCGACGGCTCATAGGAGGAGAGCGGCATCTGGATGGCGAGCACCCCTTGCGGTGCCAGCGACCGGAACAAGGTGCGGATCGTCTCGTCGTGGTGGGGTATCCAGTGCAGCACCGCATTGGAGTAGATGACGTCGGGCGCCTCCGGCGGATCCCACGAGCGGACGTCGATGGTTTGCCACTCGAGCTCCGGGTAGCTGTTGCGCGCCACGTCCAACATCGGTTCCGAGATGTCGCTACCGATGATCCTCGCCTCGGGCCAGCGATCGGCGATGACCCGAGTGACGTTCCCTGGTCCACAGCCGACGTCGTGCACCAGTCGTGGGGCCGGATGGCCGATGCGGGCGAGGAGATCGAGCGCGGGGCGCAAGCGATGATCGCTGAAGTGGAGGTACTGGGCAGGGTCCCACACCACCATGTCATGTCCTCCGCGGGATCGAGTGCTTCCAGTCCGCCAGCAGCGTGCGCAACGCGGCGACGAAGGCCAGCGGCTGGTCGATGATCAGGTGATGATGCGCCTCGGGGATCGAGATCACCGGCGAGTTGCGGTCCATGAGGTCGTACATGTAGTCGGCCGTGTCCGGGGGCACCACCACGCTGTACTCGCCGCGAAAGAGCGCGACGCGGCACGTGACCTGGCGCAACCTCTCCCCGAGGGGCGTGTTGTTCCTGGCAAACACCTTCGGGTCGAATTTCCACGTCCAGCCGGCCGGCGTGTGGTGGAGCGAGTGGCGGGCGATGTGATCGAGCGCCCACGGACTGTCGCTCGGCTGCTCGGGGATGAGGCGAAAATGCGACAGCGCGTCCTCGAGCGACGGGTACACCCCCGGTCGGCGGAAGGTGCGCCCGGTGCTGCCCTCGACGGACTCGGGATCGGGCCGGCGCACCGGTGAGTCGACGATGACGGCACCCCGCAGCTCCTCGCCAAACCGAGCCGCCGCTTCGATGGTGACCATGCCACCGAGGCTATGCCCGACGACGACGGGTGGACCGGGGAATCCCACCGCTCGGGTGACTGCCATAACCTCGTCGGCCCAGCCGGCCAGGGAGTATTGCCCCCGGCGTCCGCTGTCGCCGTGCCCGCTCAGATCGAGCGCCACGACGTGCCAGCGCGAGGTGAAGTACGGCCCGAGGAAGGACCACCAGTGGGCGTGGGCGGCACCGCCATGGACGAGAATGAGACCCGGGTTGGACGCCTTGCCCCAGTCGAGGTAGTGGATCGGGGCCCCATCCACGTCGACCACCGCCTCTGTCCATGGCGTGGCGATGGCATCGGTGAACCATTGCGGAGCACTCTGGGTAACGGGCCGCCAGGTCATGGACGGCACGTTACCTGCGCCTGTGAGGTCTCTTGCGCTGCTACTTCCGGATCATGCGGCCTGGGGCCGGCACAGCTTGCACGGCCGGTAGCCCTGAGCGAGCGCCGACGCCGCATCACGAAACTCCACGACATGTGCCGGAGACGTGCGTTGCGCCGCATGACACGACGGGTGGCAGTAGATCTGCGTTGTGTCGCTGCCGGTGAAACGCACCCTGCGATCCGCCAGCTCGTCGACGGCGTCGGGGTCGAGACCTTCCGCCGCCAGCAGCTTGCGCTTCATCTCGGATCCGTAGGCGTAGTTGCCGATGTGTCCGTCGCTCTTGCCCACGCGGTGGCATGGGATGAGCACCGGGATCGGGTTCTTGTTGAGTGCCGATCCAACGGCCCGCACCGCTCCGGGCTTGCCGATCTCGCGAGCGACCCACCCATAGGGCCGGATCTCTCCCGGCGGGATGGTGGCCGTGGCCTGCAGCACGGTCCGCTGAAACTCACTCAGCGCCGCTAGATCGACCGGGAGGTCACGCAGCCTGCCGCTGTCGAGCGCACGCCGCACCCGGCCCTCGAGATTGCGTGGCAACCGTTCCACGAGGACCGCGGCGGCGATGCCGTGATGTTCGAGGTAGTCGTCCAGCTTGTCGACCGGCGCACAGCCCGTCACTCCCTTGGCAGAGAACAGAACCGCAAGCGGCCCGATCGGACCGGCGACGACCGCATAGCGGGCCCCGGTTCCGGTCGCTTCCAGCACCCGGTGAACGAGCCCGTCTGGAGCCGTGGTGCGCAACTCGGCGAGACGGGCAGTGATGTCGACCTTGGTCATGCTGCAGTGCTCCCTTCGTGTTCCATGATCGAGCGCAGCCGTTGCAGACCGCGATGGACGTCGGACTTGACGGTTCCGATGGGACGTTCCACGGCCGCGGCCAGCTCGCTGTAGCTGAGACCCACTACATGACGCAGTACCACGGCAATGCGTTCCGCTTCGGCCAGAGCAGCGAGCCGATCACCCCAAGTCGTGTCGATCGCCTCGATCGCTTCGGCGGCGGTGTCGTCACCCGACGCATGGGTCACCGCCGCATCGAGTGAGACCTGGCGGGGCCGGCGCCCGAGCCCTCGCGCTCGATTGCGGCACAGGTTCAGCGCGA
>JBFISM010000106.1:0-12728 GCA_041608535.1 Acidimicrobiia bacterium | reverse complement strand
TCGCGGTGTGACCCGGGTCCGGTTCCCGGGTCACTGGAGCTTGCCCCTCGGTGGTGGTCAGAAGCGGCGGCGTTTGGTTGTCTTGAACGGGGCAAGCTCGTGTTGGTTGGCTCTTCGCCTGGTGGCTCATCGCGGTGTGACCCGGGTCCGGTTCCCGGGTCACTGGAGCTTGCCCCTCGGTGGTGGTCAGAAGCGGCGGCGTTTGGTTGTCTTGAACGGGGCAAGCTCCTCTGGCGGGTCCCAGTCGGCGAGATTGTCGAGGCGGTCGTCGTTGGAGAACATCTTGACGATGGGGACGTTGAGTCCGGCGCGGCGTTGGATGCCGAGAACCTCGTTCACTTGGTCCCATTCGACGAGCGTCACGACCAGACCGGATTCCCCGGCTCGAGCCGTGCGACCGCTGCGATGCAGATACGTCTTGGGATCGTCCGGTGGGTCGTAGTGCACCACCACGTCGACGTCGTCGATGTGGAGACCTCGCGCGGCAACGTTGGTGGCCACGAGCACGGGCGCAGTGCCCGAGGCGAAGCGGTCCAGCGATTGCTCCCGCTGCCTCTGGTGGAGGTCGCCGTGGATGGCCTTGGCGTCGACCCCTTCGTTGCGCAGATCCTTCGCCAGCCGATCGCACATGGTCTTGGTGCGCACGAACATGAGCGTCCTCGTGGCGCCGCGCGCGATGGCGGCCGCCACCTTCACCTTGTCCATGTGATGCACCTTCAAAAAGCGGTGCTCGGATGTGTCCACCGTCTTGGATTCGGTTTCGACCTCGTGGCGTATGGGGTTCTTCATGTATGCGTTGACCAAGCTGCCGATTTGACCGTCGAGGGTGGCTGAGAACAGCAGAGTCTGATGCTCCTCGGGAACTCGACGCATGATGCGGCGCACCTGGGGTAGGAATCCCATGTCGGCCATCTGGTCGGCCTCGTCGATGGCGACGATGCGAATGTCGCAGAGGTCGATTTCCTTGCGGTCCAACAGATCGATGAGACGTCCCGGTGTGGCCACCACGATCGCCGCTCCTCGTCGCAGCGCCTTGATCTGTGACTTCATCGAAGCGCCTCCGTAGACCGCAACCAGTGTGGCGTCGCGTGCCTCGAGCAGAGGGTCGAGCACTTCGGCAACCTGGTTCGCCAGCTCGCGAGTCGGAACGAGGACGAGTCCATGCGGGCGGGAGCGCTTGGCGTCGCCGATCATCTGCACCATGGGAACGCCGAACGCGAGGGTCTTGCCCGAGCCGGTCTGGGCCTTGCCGCACACATCGCTGCCGGCGAGCACAGCGGGGATCGTCATCCGCTGAATCGGGAACGGGGATGTGATGTCGGCGTCGGCGAGCACGTGCACGAGATCGGCTGCGACGCCCAGGTCAGTGAATTCGGTGTGTGTCATTTATGGATCGTTTGCCCGACCCGGGCTCTAGGGGAAGCTGCGCAAACAGTAGCCCGCAGCCCGACCACTCCCGTCCCAATTGGCCGCATCGGGCGTGTCGCTGCTGCGAGACTGGCGAACGCACATGCGTGAGATCTTCGACTCGTTTTCGCTGGCTGGAACTTCGAGCAAGTGGGCCGCCACGTTCGTCCTGCTCCTCGTCGTTCTGGTGGTGCGCTGGCTCATCGTGCGCACGGTGGCCCAACGGGTCGACGAGCCCGAGCTGGTCTTTCGCACTCGTAAAGGCGTCGTGTACGTCGCTTCGCTGATCATCATCTTCGGCCTCGGCTTCATCTGGCTGGAGGCGCTCGGTGATCTGGGTACGTTTCTCGGGCTGCTCTCGGCAGGCCTCGCCATCGCGCTTGCCGATGTGTTCCTCGACATGGCCGGGTGGGTGTACATATTGCTGCGGCGCCCCTTCCGGGTGGGTGACCGGATCGAGACCGCCGGCTTTCGCGGCGACGTGGTCGACGTGCGGTTGATGCGCTTCACGATGCTCGAGATCGGGAACTGGGTCGACGCCGACCAATCGACGGGGAGGCTGGTCCACGTCCCCAATGGCCGGTTGTTTCGGGAGCCGACCGCCAACTACACCGAGGGCTTCGCCCACGTCTGGCACGAGATGAGTGTCGTCGTCACATTCGAGAGCGACTGGCACCGTGCCGAGGAGATCATGCGGACACTCATGGCGGAATATGCCGAGAGCGACGGCATGCATGCGGCCGCAGATGTGCGCAAGGCGTCTCGGTCCTACTTCATCCGGTACCGGGATCTCGGGGCGACGGTGTACGTCACCGCCATCGATCACGGAGTGAGACTGACGGGACGCATGCTGGTGCATCCGAAGGAGCGTCGTACCGTAGACGATCGCTTCTGGCGCGGTCTGCTGGATGCGTTCGCCGAAGAGCCGAACGTTCAGCTTGCGTACCCGACCACCCGGATCTACTACGAAGCCGGGAGTTGACGGCGCTGCTCGAGCTCGGAGTTGAGCTCGGCGCCGGCGAGCACGACCAGACCGCTGATGAAGAACCACAGCATCAGCACGATGAGGCCGGCCAGCGTGCCATAGGTCTCGCCGAAAGTGCCGAAGTTGTTGACGTACAGCGAGAAGAGGACCGTCGCCAGCACCCACAGAATGGCGGCGACCACCCCTCCGACGTTGACGAACTTGGTGAGCCGGGCTGGGCGGTCGGGGGCCCACTTGTACAGCCCTCCGAGCCCGATCACCACGAGCACGAAGACTGCCGGGTAGCGGAGTACATTGATGAGATCTCTCGTGACGTCCGCCAGACCGACCGCTTCGGCGATCTGCGGGAGAGCGGTCACGGCGATCACCGACCCGCTGAGGCCGACGATGATCAGCACAGTGAGCCCGTACGCAACACCACGGAGTTGCAGGAACGAGCGCGTCTCCTTCACGCCGTAGGCGATGTTCGTGCCGGAGATGGTGGCTTTCGTGCCCGCCGACGCCGAGAACAGCGCCACCAGGATGCCGAAGGCAGTCACCAACCCCAAGCTGCCGCCGCTACCCATGACGATGTTGCGTAGCTGTTCCGCGATGAACTCCGCAGTGGAGTCCGGAAGCGCCGAGGTGAGATCGACGATCTGTTCTTCGAGTGTGTCCGGATCGGCGACGAGACCGTATATCGACACCGCAGCGATCGCTGCAGGGAAGACGGCGAGCAATGCGTAGTAGGACAAGCTCGCTGCGATCATGACGATGTTGTGCCGCCTGATCCGATCGACGACCGCAGACAAAACATCGATCCAGAGCTTGTTGCTCGAGGCTCGTAGGGTGCCGACGACACCCTTGGCATCGCGGGGCAGTGCGACCGAACCGGTATCCACGAGCGCAGTCGCCTGACCCGGCGGGATGGCGGGTGGTGCGCTCGAGACGCCCCCCGTCGCTTGCTGGCTCGATCCGCTCTTGAACACGGCGACGATCGCTCCCACGATCGCAAGGGCTCCGAGGAAGAGCTCGATGGGCTTCTTCACGGACCCAGCTGCGACTCGGGCACCGAGTAGAGCGGCTCCGCACCGGCGGTGACCGCAGCCACGAGACCGAATGCCTCGGGCAGCAGCTGGCCGCAGAAGAAACGAGCCACCGCGATCTTGGCTTGGAGAAACTCGGGGTCGCCGGCAGTGTCGGCGAGGTCGGCGCTGGCGGCCAAGGCGAGTTGTGCGGTGTAGGCGCCGCCGGCCACCGTACCAAACAGCTTCAGGTACGGGGTTGCCCCGGCGAGGGCGTCGTTGGGATCGGAGCGGCTCAGCAGCCAATCGGTGGCATTGCGCAGCAATGCGGCCCCTTCGGCGAGCTGACCGCCCATCTCGCCGAGGCCATTTGGTGACGAGGTCAGCTGTTTGGCCACTGCCTCGATCTCGTCGATGTAGCCGTGGACGACGGCACCGTTGTCGAGGGGGAGCTTGCGCAGCACGAGATCGATCGCTTGGATCCCGTTGGTGCCCTCGTAGATCGGCGCGATCCTGGCGTCACGGTAGAACTGGGCGGCACCGGTTTCCTCCACGAAGCCCATCCCCCCGTGAACCTGCACGCCGATCGACGCCATCTCCACGCCGAGGTCGGTGGGCCATGCCTTGGCCACCGGCGTGAGCAGACTGGCGCGTGCCGCAGCTGCCTCGCGTACTTCTCCGTCGGGGTGGTGCTCGGCGATATCGAGGCTGCGTGCCGTGTCGAACAGCAGGCCACGCATGGCGTCGATGTTTGCCTGCATGGTGAGCAGCATGCGTCGCACGTCGGGGTGGGCGATGATCGGCGATGACTCCGTCGTGGGGGCGCCGATCGCCCTGCCCTGACGGCGCTCCTTGGCGTGGCTGGCGGCGAGCTGAAAGGCGCGCACCGAGTTGGCCAATCCCTCCATGCCAACGTGAAGGCGGGCGTCGTTCATCATGGTGAACATGTACCGCATGCCCTGGTTGGGTTCGCCGATCAGGTGACCAACCGCTCCATCGTTCTCACCGAACGCCATGACACAGGTTGGGCTGGCGTGGATGCCGAGCTTGTGCTCGATGGACACGCAGGCGACGTCGTTCATGACACCCGGGTTGCCCGCCTCGTCCACCAGGTATTTCGGCACCAAGAAGAGGCTGATCCCCTTGGTCCCCGGTGGAGCCTCCGGTACCCGGGCCAGCACGAGGTGCACGATGTTCTCGGCCATCTCGTGCTCGCCCCAGGTGATGAAGATCTTGGTGCCGAAGATGCGCCACGAGCCATCATCACTCGGTTCGGCGCGGGTGCGGAGCGCCCCGACGTCACTGCCGGCCTCGGGCTCGGAGAGGACCATCGTGCCCGACCATTCTCCAGACACGAGTTTCGGCAGGTACGTGGCTCTCAGCTCGTCGGACCCGTGCTTCTCCAAGGCGAGGATCGCGCTCATGGTGAGCATGGGGCACAACGAGAAGCTCATGTTTGCGGAGGACAGCATCTCTTGGATCGCAAGCGCCACAACACCGGGGAAACCATGCCCGCCATACTCAGAATCGGCTTTGACGGCGTTCCAACCCGCGGCCACATACTGCTCGTAGGCGCGGACCATCTCCTCCGGGACGGTCACGGTCCCGTCTTCATTGCGGTTGGCTCCGGTTTCGTCGCCAATCCGATTCGTGGGCGCCACCACCTCACGCATGAACCGGGCGGCCTCGTCGAGCAATCCGTCGATCAGATCCGGTTCGGCGTGGTTGAACTCCGGAAACTGGACGATCTCATCGACCGCTCCAATGGTGCGCAACACGAACTTGATGTCGTCGAGCGGAGGCGAATAGTCGGTCATGGGGCCAGGTTACCCATGGCTGCGTGGCTGGGGTCAGGCGCTGGGTAGTGTCGAATTCGACGCCGGCGGTTCGTCGTGTCGGCAGAGGACCCGGTCCATGCCCAGGAGGTTCACATGAAGTATGCACTGCTGATCTACTACGAAGAGTCGGCCGCCGCTTCGGCGACGCCGGAGGAGCAAGCGCAGACCTTCCAGGACTATGCCAAGTTCACCGAATCGATCAACGAACGCGGAATCAACCTCGGGGGCGAAGCGCTCCACGACACCGCAGCCGCCACGACGGTTCGGGTCCGTGACGGCGAGGTGGCCACCACGGATGGGCCCTTTGCGGAGACGAAGGAAGCGCTTGCCGGGTTCTATCTCATCGATGTCGCCGATCTCGACGAAGCGATCGCAGTGGCTGCGGAGCTCCCCGGTTCCTGGTACGGCTCTGTCGAGGTGCGGCCGATCTTCGATTGGTCGGAAGCGGGCTGATTCTGCGGTGGCGAGTGGCGGCGACGCCGGACCGGCGCACGATGCGATCGCCGAGGCGTTCCGCACCGAGTACGGCCGCGTTGTGGCGACACTCATCCGCCAAGTGGGCGACTTCGAGCTCGCGGAGGATGCGGTACAGGATGCCTTCATCGCCGCATTGCGTACCTGGCCGGGTGGTGAGGTGCCGCGCAACCCGGGTGCGTGGTTGACCACGACCGCACGACGCAAAGCGATCGACCGTCTGCGCCGGTCCGCCAACCTCGCCAGAAAGCAGAAGGAGCTGGAGTATCTCGTGCAGCTCGATGCGTCGGAACCAGGTGAGTCGGGGGTCCCGGAAGGACGCGTGACGGACGATCAGTTACGGCTCGTGTTCACGTGCTGCCACCCGGCGCTGGCGTTCGACGCTCAGGTGGCGCTCACCCTCAAGACGCTGGGAGGGCTCACCACGAAAGAGATCGCCAACGCATTCCTGGTGAGCGAGCCGACGATGGCGCAGCGAATCGTCAGGGCGAAACGCAAGATCCGCGATGCCGGCATCCCGTACCGGGTTCCCGACGACACCCAGCTCGAAGGGCGGTTGGCTGCAGTTCTCGCCGTGGTGTACCTGATCTTCAACGAGGGGTACGTCGCATCCGCAGGTGGTGATCTCGTCCGCTCCGAACTGTGTGACGAGGCGATCCGGCTCGGCTCAATGCTACGAGCAGCGCTACCGACCGAGCCGGAAGTCGCTGGTCTTGTTGCGCTGATGATGTTTCATCACGCCCGGAGTCCGGCGCGGGTGCGCAACGGCGAGCTGATCCTCCTCGAGGACCAAGATCGGACCAGCTGGAACCACGAGATGATCGCCCAGGCGACAGTGTTGCTCGACGCGGTGCTCGAGCTGCGGCGACCAGGCCCGTATCAGATCCAGGCGGCGATCGCCTCGCTGCATTGCAACTCGCCCCATCCCGACGCCACGGACTGGCCCCAGATCGCCCTGCTCTACGACCGTCTCGAGATCCTCCAGCCGACCCCGGTCGTGGCGCTCAACAGGGCCGCGGCGCACGCCATGGCGGATGGACCCGTCGTGGGTCTACGGATGCTCGAGCGCCTCTCGGGCGATCTCGACTCGTATGTGCCGTTCCATGCGACCCGGGCGGACCTGCTCCGCCGGTGTGGAGACGACACCGGCGCCCTCGCTGCGTACCGAAGGGCGCTTGCGCTGGTCGAGAACGACGTGCACCGGCGGTTCATCGAAAGCAAGTTGGCGTCGCTAGGAGTTTGAGACCGGCGAGGTGCGGGCGCGACGCCGTGTGTACAGCAGCCAGAATGCAACAGCCGCGAGGCCGTGCCACACGGCGTGTCCTTGCAGCAGCGATCCTGGATCGCACAGCGGGCCATCACTCCGGCTGAAGAACCACACCATGGCTCCTGTGCCGAAGACACCGAAGGCCAGCACCGGCGGCTCACCATCGCTCAGCCGTTGCCAAACGGCGAGCGCCGCCACCGCGATTGCCGCATAGAGACCGATGTCGTGCAGCCACTCGCCGGCGCTCGATGGTGCAGCGTGGAACCAGATCGAGCCGACCCCGGCGAGGAAGATCGCCACCGACTCGAGCCGCCACCCGGTGCGCCACAGAGCGATGGCCACAACGACGAAGAACAGGCTGGACACCGTGTTCACCGGCTGGGCGACCAGACCAGCCGAAATCAGCTCACAATCGAAGGGCTGCACCTCCGCAGATTATTGCTTCGTCGAGTGTGCTCATACATCACATAATCGACGTTGCAAGCACACCCGACGGGAGATTCCACTATGGCCACTATCGCGTTCATGCATGCCCACCCCGACGACGAAGCCATCGCCACCGGTGGGACCATGGCGCTGCTGGCCGACGCCGGCCACGATGTGATCCTCATCACTGCCACCGACGGCGCCGTGGGTGAGGTCGAGGAGGGTTTCCTCGCCGGTGGTGAGACTCTGGCCGAGGTCAGAGAGCGAGAGACGCGAGAGGCGGCGGCCATCCTCGGCGTATCAGAACTGGTCCTTCTCGGCTACCGAGATTCGGGGATGATGGGGACTCCGACGAACGACGATCCCGATTGCTTCTGGCAGGCCGACGTGGAGCAGGCGTCCGCCGATCTGGCTGCACGGCTCAGCTCACTCGGTGTCGACGTGTTGACCGTCTACGACGAGATCGGTGGCTACGGTCACCCCGACCACATCCAGGTTCACCGGGTGGGTCACCGCGCCGCCGAGCTCGCCCAGATCCCCAAGGTGTACGAATCGACCATCAACCGGGATCGGGTCGCGGAGCTCGTGGCGGCCGCCGCCGAGCAGGCGGCAGCCGACGGCGCCGACCTCGATCTTCCGGATCGCGACGATATCTCCGAGCTGGGAACGCCGGACGCAGCGATCACGACCGCCATCGATGTCGTGCCGGTTCTCGACCGCAAACGCCGCGCCATGCGGGCCCATGCCAGTCAGATCGGCGAGGACTCCTGGTTCTTCACCATGCCACCGGAGAGCTTCGAGCGCACCTTCGGCACCGAGTGGTACGTGCAGACGACTCCGCCGCCACTGCCCGGAGCGCCACGATCGGACCGTCTGGTGTGAACGATCTGCGGATCGAGTCCGTCGGCCGGGGTGCGTACCGGGCGATCAAGGCGGATCGAAGAATGAGACGAGCTGACACCCCACCACCGTCTTCCCCGCCTCATTGAGGCCAGACCGACCGTCGTGACCGAGGGCTACCGCTGCCCGGATTCGAGATTCGCCCGGCAGACCGCACCTCCCGGTCCAGCGACGGCAACACGCGATGGTCGTGCCGCACCGCAGCGCGCTGTGCTACCAAAGTGCCGCCGACACGGGATCGGAGAAGCAGCGTTGTCGTGGCTGTTCAGACCCACCACCGACCTCCCCGCTAGCCTGCGCCGGCCTGCCTCGTGAAAGGAGCGGGTTCGTGGCGCAGGTGGTGATCGTTGGTGGGGGCATCGTGGGTGCGGGGATCGCGTATCACCTCGCGGTCGAACACGGCTGGGACGGAATCGTCGTCATCGATCAGGGCGAGCTGCCGTACAACGTGGGGTCGACATCACACGCCCCCGGCGGGGTCGTGATCGCCAGCCATTCCAAACTGATGGCCGAGATGGCGCTCTACTCGTCTCGTCTCTACCGCCGGCTCGATCCGATCGACGACAAGCACATCAACTGTTTTGCTCTCGGCGGGCTGGAGCTCGCCCGAAGCGAGGCCCGGGGCCACGATCTGCAGCGGCTTCACGGTGCCTGCAAGAGCTTCGGCATCGCCACGCACCTCTTGAGCCCGCACGAGACCGTGGAACGGCTCGACTTCATGGATCCAGCCGCGCTGGCAGGCTCACTGTTCGTCGAGGAATCGGCACTGGTGCGTGGCTATCACATCGTCGGCGATCTGCTGAGCAAGTCGGGAGCGCTCACCCTGCCTCACACCGCCCTCGACGAGATCGAGATGGCCGGTGGCCGGATCGCTGCCGTCACGACCAGCAATCCGGAGCACCCCCGCATCGAGACGGAGCTCGTCGTCATCGCCGCCAACATCTGGTCTCCCGCGCTCACCCGGGGCTTCGGCATGGAGATCCCGCTGCGTGCGTTTCAGCACCAATACGTCATCGGACCCCGCTTGTCGGGATGGGCCGGCTTCGACCGCTCGGATCTCCTCGGCGAGAACACGTACCCGCTCATCCGCGATCTCGACGCGGCGATGTACTACCGCCAGCATTGGGACCAGCTGGGTATCGGGAGCTATCACCACGACCCGCACATGGTGCGTTCCGAGCACGTCGGGGCATCGGCGATGCGCGAATTCACACCGGAGGACTTCGTCGAGGCTTGGGAGCTGGCGAAGGAGCTGGTCCCAGAGCTGCGGGGCGCAGAGCCGCAGTTCGACACGGCGTACAACGGGATGTTCGCGTTCTCGGTGGACGGTTACCCGATCATCGGGGAGTCGAAGCACCTCCCGGGCCTGTGGTCGGCGAACGCCTCGTGGATAACGCATGCCGGTGGCGTGGCGAAGTCCGTCGCCGAATGGATCGTCACCGGAACCACCGAGTGGGACATGCGCCAGGCTCATCTGTATCGGTTCCAGGACTACGCCACCACCCAAGCGTTCGTGGACACCGTCACCAAGAAGAACTACCGCGAGGTGTACGACATCGTCCATCCTCGCCAGCCCATCACCGAGCCGCGGAACGTGCGGCTGAGCCCCTTCCACGCGCGACAGGTGGCGGCTGATGCGGTGTTCACCGCCTTTGCCGGGCTGGAACTGCCGAACTGGTACGAGTCGAACGCAGTCCTGGTCGAGGAGCACACCGACCAGATACCGGCACGAAACGGATGGGAGGCCGGCTGGTGGTCTCCCATCGCTGCGGCCGAACACCTCGCCGCCCGTGACCGGGCCGGGTTGTGGGACCTCACCGGTCTGTCGATCATCGAAGTCAGCGGGCCCGGTGCGCCCGAGTTCGTCAACGAGCTGTGCTCGAACGACATGTCGAGTCCGGCGGGGAGCGTCACCTACACCTGCTGGCTCACACCCGGCGGAGGGATAAAACGCGACCTGGCCGTGGCTCGGATGGCCCGCAACCGATTCTGGATGTTCGTCGGCGAGGGCACGGTGGGCATGGATCTGCATTGGGTGGAGACCCACGCCCCTCCCAGTGTCGTCGTGACCAACATCTCCGGTGCCTACTCGGCGCTCGGCATCTTCGGTCCCGCCGCTCGCGACATTCTGGGTTCCGTGACTCCTGCCGACCTCGGGAACGAGGCTTTCCCCTACTACTCGGGGCAATGGATCGATGTTGGCGTCGCCCGGGTGTACGCCGTGCGGCTCTCCTATGTCGGTGAGCTGGGCTGGGAGCTTCACATCCCGGTGGATTCCAGCCTGGCCGTCTGGGATGCGCTGGTGGCGGCGGGTGAGCCCCACGGGTTGATCCTCGCCGGGATGGCGGCGATGGACACCATGCGGATCGAGAAGGGCTACCGGCTGTGGGGTGCCGACATCCATACGGAGTACGACCTCGTCGAGGCGGGGTTGGGCTGGACGGCCAAGCTGAACAAGGCGAGCTTCATCGGGCGCGACTCCGCTGCGGCGGCAAAGGTCAAGACTCCAAAGAAGAAGCTCGTCCCGTTGCGCATTGACGACGACACAGCAGTGCTCATGGGCTACGAGCCGGTCGGGAAGGGCGAGGCGACCGTCGGCTACGTCACCACCGGCAATCACGGCTACAGCGTCGGGCACGGAGTCGGCTACGCCTATGTGCCTGCCGAACTGGCCGAACCCGGTACCACGCTGCACGTGGAGTACTTCGCTCGGCGGATCCCAGCAACCGTCGTGCAGGAGCCGTTGTTCGACCCCAAAGGCGATCGGATGCGGGCATGAGCGATCGGGTTGCCGATCGGCCCCAACGGCGCGGTCGCTCCCGCCGCCAAGCCGAGACGCCACCCCAGCCGGAAGGGCAACCCGTGAATCGCCTGCCCCTCTATGCGCTGGCCTCACCCGAGCAAGAAGACGAGATTCACGAGCGCTCCGTGCGCATCCTCGAGGAAGTGGGCGTTGCCTTCTACGAAGACGAAGCTCTAGCCCGGCTCCGCAGCCATGGTGTCGACGTCGACGATGATCACGTGGCCAGGTTCGATCGGGAGCTGATCGCCGAGTATGTCGCCAAAGCACCGGCAGGCTTCGTGCACTCGTCGCGCAATCCGGCCAACAACGTCACCATCGGCGGGGACCACATGGCGTTCACCTCGGTTGCCGGTCCGCCCTTTGTGTACGACGTGGAGCAAGGTCGGCGGGCGTCGACGCTCGAGGATCTCCACAACTTCGTGAAACTCGCCCAGCTGTCTCCGTATCTGCAGATCTCAGGGACCGAGACGGTCACGCCGGGTGATGTGCCGTTCCACGAGCGAGCGCTGGACATAACGTTCGCCCACTTCCTCTACAGCGACAAACCGATCATGGGCCACTACCCGATCGGGGTGTCGGCGGCCGATTCGGTGGCCATGGCTCGCATCGTCTTTGGTGAGCGGATGGACGACGAGCACGTGCTCATGGGTGTGGTGAACATCTCGAGCCCGCGCCGGCTCGACGATCGCATGCTGGGTCTGCTCCACGTCTACGCCAAGGCGCGTCAAGCGCTCGTGATCACACCCTTCATCCTGGCCGGGGCAATGGGCCCGGCGGCGATCCTGGGCACCGTTGCTCAGGCCAACGCCGAAGCGCTGGCCACCATCGCCTACACACAGATGGTGCAGGCGGGAACGCCCTGCATCTACGGGCCGTTTCTCGCCGTTGTGGATCTGCAGTCCGGTGCCCCGGTGTTCGGTGGCGCCGAGAGCATGCTGGCCCAGTTCCTCGTCGCCCAGATGGCCCGGCGTTACGAGCTGCCCTTCCGCGGCGCCGGCCAGTACGTCAGCTCCAAGGTACCGGACATCCAGGCGGGGTACGAGGCGGTGATGTCGGGACTGCCGTCGATGATGTGCAAGGCGAACTTCATCCTCCACGCCGCGGGGTGGATGGAGAATGGGCTCACCGCATCGTATGAGAAGTTCCTGCTCGATCTCGAGCTGGCGGGGATGTACCAGCGGTTCGCCGCCGGCGTCTCCTGGGACGAGGACGAGTGGGCCATGGATGCGCTGCTCTCCGTGTTGCCGGGGGGCCACCACCTCGGGACGGAGCACACAATGGCTCGCTTTCGCACCGCGTTTCATCGCACGTCGTATCTCGATCACAAGTCGTACGAGCAGTGGTCGACCGACGGCGCGGTGTGGGCGCATGACGTGGCTGCAGCTGGGTGGCGGACCAAGCTCGAGGAATACGAGCAACCCCCGCTGCAACCCGGTGTCGAAGAGGCGCTGCAGGACTACATGGCGAGACGTCGGCCCGAGATCGACCCGGCGGCTTTCCAGTGAAGGCCGCCGTCACGGTGAGTTTCGGCGAGCCACTCGTTCTGGAGGATCTGGAGCTCGCCGCACCCGGGCCCGGGCAGGTGGAGGTCGAGCTGACTGCCGTGGCCATCTGCCACTCCGAC
>JBFISM010000105.1:0-12975 GCA_041608535.1 Acidimicrobiia bacterium | reverse complement strand
TGCGTCTCGAGGGCCTCGATGAACGACCGGTGCCGGGTGGCGGCGAGTGCGTATTGCAACGGCTCAGCCAGACAGCCGATGCGCCGATGTCCCAGGGCGACCAGATGATCGATCGCCGGTTGGAGGCAGTCTGCCGAGTCGGTCACGGTGGGGTGATCCGCACTGTGATCCGATTCGCCGAAGGTGACAAACGGCAGCCCGCTGCCGGCCAGATGCCGGACCCGGGAATCGTCGATGGCCGTTCTCAACAACACGAATCCGTCGACGCGCCTGGCTCGAATCGCACGCTCATAGGAGGCCACCGGGTCTTCGTCCGCCAAAGGCGCCGACAGCTGGAGCTCGTACCCATTGGCTGCGGCCTCGTCCACGAGCGCCGTGAGCAGCTCGCCGAAGAATGGGTCAGAGAAGCGCTGGCTCGCGGTGTCCAGGATCAGTCCGATCGAGTGCAGCCGCGAATCCGGTTTCTTGAGGCGGCGGGCCGCGAGGTTGGGGGTATACCTGATCCGCCGCGCCGCGCGCTTCGATAGCGCCGAGAACCACGCGATCCAACAAGCATGCTTCGGAGTGGAGAAGACGGCTGGAGGAGTGCTCGATGAGATTGCACGGAAGGCATCGGTAGTCCAAGCGGCGATCGAGCACTACGTCGCTGCGGAGTCGGTGGAGCTTCTGGTTCCGCAGAACGCAGTGTCCATTCCGCTGCAGTTGCCGCTCGGCGTAGCCCTGACCGGGCTGGCTGGAGCGGGTGTGCGGATGATCGCACACCACCACGACTTCGCTTGGGAACGGGAGCGCTTCTATCCGAATGGTGTTGGCGAGCTACTCGAGAGCGCCTTCCCGCCGATCGCACGAAGCGTCGACCACGTCGTCATCAACTCGCTCGCCCAGCAGGCGCTCAGGGACAAAAAGGGAATCGAATCTTCGGTGCTCCCCAATGTGATGGATTTCGAGACCCCCCCGCATCGTGGGGATGGCGAATCATTTCGGCGCTACGCCGGACTGCGGGACGATGACACGGTGCTCCTGCAGGCAACGAGGCTCATTCCGCGCAAGTCGATCGAGTTGAGCTTGGAGCTCGCTGCGCAGCTGGCAGATCGACCGGTGAAAGTCGTCGTCACCCATCCCGGTCTCGACGAAGGCGGTCAGTATGCGATGAACCTCGTACAGCGAGCGGCCGAGCTGGGTGTCGACTACCGGGTCGCTGCGGTCGGTGGGCGAGGGCAGCCTGCACTGGCCGATGCCTACGCCGCTGCCGACCTCGTCACGTATCCGTCGAGCATCGAGGGTTTTGGCAATGCCCTGCTCGAGGCCATCTACTACGGCCGTCCGCTACTCGTGAACCGCTATCCCGTGTACGTCGCCGACATAGCTCCGACCGGACTCGAGGTGATAGAGATCGATGGTGCGATCACACGGGCGACCGTGAACTCGGTTGCCGGCTGGCTCGATGACCCGGGTCGCCGAGACGCCGCTGTGCAGCGGAACTACCAAATCTGTCTCGAGCACTTCTCGTATGCGATCGTGCGTCGCCGTCTGCTCCCTTTGCTGCGCTAGACGCAGGTTTGGAACCCGGCGGGCCGACTTCTTGTACCGCTCCGCAGCGCCCTCGGTCAGTCGATGCGGAATATTCGCCGGGCGTTGCCGCCGAGGAACAGGCCTTCGACCTCGTCGTTGAGTTGGAGTTGGGATAGAGAGGCGAGTGCCCGAGCCGGCGTCAACATCGGATAGTTGGACCCGAACATGACCTTGGTCTTGCCGCGACCACGCATGTACTCGAGCAGTTCAGGTGGATAGCGGTTGGCGGAGTAGGCGGATGTGTCGATGTACACGTTGTGATGCTTGTCGGCCACGGCGATCATCTCGGTCGTCCATGGGTACCCGATGTGGCCGCACACGATGACCAGCTCGGGGAAGTCGTTCGCCACCTGGTCGATGTAGGGGATCGGCCGGCCCGTCTCCGAGGGGCGCAGCGGGCCGGTGTGTCCGACCTGGGTGCAGAACGGGATGCCCAGATCCACACATGCTGCGTACAGTGGGTAGTAGAGCCGGTCCGCCGGCGGCAGCCCCCACAACCAGGGCACGATCCGCAATGCAACGAACCCCATCTCCACGCAGCGACGCAGCTCACGCACCGCCTCCATCGGCCGGCGGAGATCGGCGCCGGCGACACCGCGGAGACGCTCTGGATACCGCTCCGTATAGCCTGCAACCTCTTCGTGGCTGATCAGGTCGCCTTCCGGGCCATACCACGCAGTGGTCAGTCCGACCGAGACTCCGCTCTCGTCCATGGTGGCGATCGTCGCTTCGAGCGGGACCGGCTCGCGCGGTAGCGCATCGCCCATCCATCGCCGCAACGAGGCGAACATCTCGTGGCGCAAATGGCGAGACGTCGGATGCTGCATCCACACATCGATGACCGGTCCGTCCATGTCGTCATTGTCGCCGCGGACGGTCACCTCCGGGGTCGCTTCCGTGGAGGCTTCGTCGAGTGGGACTCCATGCGGTAGGGTCAAGGCCGACCGTCGAAGAAGGGATTGGGCATGCGTCGGTTGCTCCCACGCTCGCTTGGGTTGTTGTTCGCAGTTGGCCTCGTCGTGGCGCCGGCACCGCTGGCAGGTGCGGCGGGCCACACAGAAGTGCTCTATGAGTGGACCGAGTTCACCGAGGGCGTCGCGGTGGACAACGCCGGGAACATCTTCGTGTCGAACTCACCGGCCGGTGAGCTGTGGAAGATCGCTCCCGGTGCCGCAGGCCCGGCAGTGTTCAGCACCGTCCCGGGCATCAACGCCGCCGCCGGCGACATCGGTCTGATTGGTCTTGCCGCCGATCGGAGCGGCGACATCTATGGCGCGGTGGCTTCGCCCAACGGACCGGGCGCGCATGGGGTGTGGAGATTCGACGGCGCCACCGGTGCGGCGGCCCGGTTGCCGGGTAGCCAGAACATCGTGTTCCCCAACAGCGTGGGTTTCGATGACCGTGGCACCCTGTACGTCACCGATACCGCCCTGGGCGGTGTGTGGAAACAGGGCCGACGGGGTTTCGAGCTGTGGGCTGAGGATGCGCTCATGCTCGGTGACGGATCGCTCGGTATCGGTCCCATCGGCGCCAATGGTCTTGCCGTTGTCGGACGCACCGTCTACGTGGCGGTGACCGAACAGGCCCACATCGTGGCAATTCCGATCAACCGAGACGGGAGCGCCGGCGCGGTGTCGGTCTTCGCCGCCGATCCGGCCTTGTTCGCGGTCGACGGCATAGCTGCGGCCGCCGATGGCTCGATCTTCGCCGCGGTGATCGGCCAGTTTGCGATCGCTCGTGCACTTCCCGATGGAACGGTGGTTCCTGTCGCCTCTGCCGGTGCCGGGGATCCCGGTGTGCTCGACGTCTCGAGCGTTGCGTTCGGGACGACGCCCGACACACGCAGGACTCTGTACGGGGTCAACTTCGGTTTCCTGTCGCAGGCAGAATTCGGTGCATCGCCACGGCCGGGACTCGTCGGTGTCGCCACCGGGGTGCCGGGCCAGCCGACTCCGTAGCCTGCACTCGCCGCGGTCTCGAGCCCCGATCCGACGGAGGGACCCTGCGCTTGGTCGGGGTCCCGATCGACCGCCGCGCATCCGGTCACGAGCCGAGGCCCTCACGTCTCGATGGGCTCCGGGTCCGCATCGGTGGCGGTAGGTTGCCCGGATGACATCGATACGTTCTCGCGTCGCCAGCCGGCTCGTACAGGCGATCGGGGTGAAGCGGCGGTTGCAGGACCTCGCCATGCTCGAGGGGGATGAGGTCGAGTTCGCCAGAGCCCTGCGCCGGCTGCGGCTGACCGATCGGCGTCGACCGCCCTGGACGGTGCGATGGGGGTGGAGGACACCGCAGGTCGATGTCGGCGGGTTCGACTTCTTCCTGATGACCCGAAAGGGTGAGCCGGCGGCGCAACGCGTGCTGCTCTACCTGCATGGAGGCGGCTACATGTTCGGACCATTTGGTACCGACTGGAGCGCAATGCGGAAGATAGCTCGGGCGGCAGGATGCGATTTCGCGATGCTCCTGTACCCGCGGGCCCCCGAGCACGATGCAAGGACCGCACTCGACGTGACGCAGCGGGCATACACCGCAATGGCAATCCGCTACGGAGCAAGGAACGTGGTTCCGGTCGGTACGTCGGCTGGGGGCGGTCTCGCCCTCGCCCTCATGGGCATATTGCGTGACGAGGGCGAGGTCATGCCACCGTGCGCAGTGCTGCTGTCACCGGGTGTCGACCTTACACTGGCACACGACGTGTCCCATCTCGAGTCGAGCGACCTGCTGTTGACCGTGGCGCACGTCCGCTCGGCGGGCCGGGTCTACGCAGGTGACCTCGGCGCTTCCCACCCGACGGTGTCGCCCCTCTTCGGGGACCTCTCGGGGTTGCCGCAGTTGTTCGTGTTCGTGGGAACCTCCGAGCTGCTTCGCCCCAGCATCGAAGCGCTCGCTCGACAGGCAGCGGCCGCGGGAACCGAGGTACAGCTCGTGGTGGGGGAGAGCGAGCAACACACTTGGCCGCTGGCTCCCACGCCCGAAGGCGCACAGGCACGCCGGCAGATCGCCGCCATCGTCGCCCCGCCCGACGCGGCAGCCTGAGGTACCTCGATGCGGCGGTGCTGATACTGCGCAACTAGCTTGAGAAGATGGATACGGCCGAACGCATGGTGCAGGCGCTGCGTGATGAAGGGCTTCGCATCACCCAAGCGCGTCGCACCGTCTGCCGCATCCTCGCCGGCTCGTATGGGGAGCACCTCACCGCTGCCGACATAATGGAGCGCACCGCTGCGGCCGGGGGAGCAACCGTCAACCAATCGACGGTGTATCGCACGCTGGAGACGCTCGAAGAGAGCGGATTGATTCAGCACACCCACATGGGCCACGGGGCGCTGGTCTACCACTTGGCAGACGAAGCTCCCCACCAGCATCTCGTCTGTGCTGCGTGCGGAGCGACTCTGGCGGTGCCGGAGTCCGAGCTGGCCTCGTTCTTCGCTGCCATCACCGACCGGACCGGCTTCGTTCCCGATCCCACCCACGTCGCGCTGTCCGGGCTGTGCGCCGCCTGCGCCGACCGGTGACCGGAGCCGTCGCCACCCACGTCGTATTGCGACTCGGTCGCAACTAGACGAGTATTGTTATTGCGAATCATTTGCAGCAGGGTGCGAGACGGCGATGCACATTCCCGACGGCTTCATCAACGGAGCGACCTCGGCCGGCTTCGGCGTCGTCGCCGCCGGCGGCGTCGGTGCGGCGGTGCGGCAAACGGGCCGCTATCTGAGCGAGCGTCAGGTTCCTCTCGCCGGGTTGGTCGCAGCATTCGTCTTTGCCGCCCAGATGGTCAACTTTCCGGTCGCTGCAGGAATGAGCGGACATCTGCTCGGCGGCGTCCTGGCTGCCGTTCTCGTCGGGCCCTGGGCCGGGCTGCTCGTCATATCGGTCGTGCTCGTGGTGCAAGGCATGTTCTTCGCCGACGGTGGTCTCACCGCCCTTGGTCTGACCATCGTCAACATGGGCCTGCTCGGAGCCGTCGGCGGCTATGCGTTCTACCGGGTGCTCCTCCACGTCCTCCCGAAACGGGCCAAGAGTGTGGGGCTGGCTGCCGGTGTCGCCGCTTTCTTGTCCGTACCGCTTGCCGCACTGGGCTTCGTCATTCAGTTCGCAATGGGTGGCACCGCCGATGTGGCGCTGGGCGTGCTGCTCGCTGCGATGCTCGGCACTCACGTGCTCATCGGGGTCGGCGAGGGGATCCTCACGGCACTCGTCATCGGATCCGTGATGTCGAGTCGCGCCGACATCGTGTACGGCGCTCCGGCGTACGCCGGAGTTCGCACTGAAGAGCTGGTATGAGAGATCGCCGCTACCGTTTCCTGCTTGTCGGCCTGTTGGCGGCAGCATTTCTCAGCATCGCTGTGGCGAGCCACTTTGCGTCGACCGACCCCGACGGTCTCGAGTTCGTGGCCGAGCGGCAGGGATTCAGCGACACGGCCGAGACTCATCTCGTCGAGGACGGCCCGCTCGCCGGATACGGTGAGAACCTGGCTGGCAGCGATGGCATGAACACCGCCATCGCCGGTCTCCTCGGTGTGGCCGTCACCTCGATCCTGGGATACGGCGTCTTCTGGCTGGTTCGACGGCACGCCTCCAACCGGCATCGCACGGCCGCTTCGGGCTGACCAAGCGGGGCGAGCTTGGCCGGCGCCCACGTCCACGCGCTCTACCGGCACGGCGACTCGTTGCTGCACGGACTACCACCTCACACCAAGATCGTTGCGGCGTTCGCCTTCGTGCTGGCGGTGGTTGCGACGCCACGCACTGCGTGGTGGGCATTCGCCGCTCATGCCGCAGTCTTGATCTCGCTCGTTGCAGTTGCCCGCCTCGGATGGCGGTTCGTCGCCTCGCGCATGGCCGTCGAGATCCCCTTCGTGCTCGTGGCGTTGACTCTGCCTTTCTTCGGTGGTGGCGAGACCCGCGAGTTGCTCGGTGTGCAGGTGTCGGTGGAGGGGCTGTGGGACATGTGGAACATCGTGGCGAAGGCGACTCTGGGGCTGCTGACTTCGATCGTGCTGGCCGCCACCACCCCGATACCAGAGCTGTTGCGCGGCCTGGGCACCCTGCGAGTGCCCCGCGTGATCACCGCGATCGCCGGGTTCATGGTGCGCTACCTCGATGTGGTACTCGGCGAGTTCCGCAGGATGAGCATCGCCATGAGGTCGCGAGGTCACGATCCGAGCTGGATCGGGCAGATCAAACCGTTCGGCCGAGGGATCGGGCGCCTCTTCGTGAGGTCCTACGAGCGTGGGGAGCGAGTGTATCTGGCCATGGCATCCCGAGGATTCACGGGGACCATGCCGGCCGCAGCGTCGGATCAGGCCGGTGCGGCGACCTGGGCGGCGGTCCTGGCCATACCGGCCGGCGCCTGGGTGGTGACGTTGGCTGCGCTGGGGACGCTGTGAGCACGCCGACGATCGCCGTGGAAGCGCTCAGCTACTCCTATCCCGACGGCACCGCTGCGCTGGCCGACGTCGACCTGCACATTCATCCCGGGGAGCGAGTGGCGCTGCTCGGGCCCAACGGAGCAGGGAAGACGACGCTGGTGCTGCACATGAACGGCATCCACATGCCACAAGATGGGTCGGTCACGGTCAGCGGGCTGCGGCTTGCAGCCGACACGGTGATGGAGATCCGCCGTCGCGTCGGTGTCGTTTTCCAGGACCCGGATGACCAGCTGTTCATGCCCACGGTGTGGGAGGACGTTGCGTTTGGGCCGCAAAACCTCGGTCTTGCCGGCGATGCCGTCCACCGCAGGGTGGCAGCGGCTCTGGCTGCCGTGGGCATGGACGCTGCGGCGCAGCGTCCCCCGAATCACCTGAGCTACGGTCAGAAGCGGCGGGTGGCCATCGCCGGAGTGCTGGCGATGCGTCCCGAGATCCTGGTGCTCGACGAGCCGACGTCGAACCTCGACCCGGCCAGCCGCCGCGAGCTGACCTCGATCCTCGCCCGGCTCGACATGACTCAACTCATCGTCACGCACGATCTGCCCTATGCGCTGGAGCTGTGTCCACGAGCAATCGTCATCGACGAAGGCCGAATCGTCGCAGATGCCCCGACTGGGGAGCTCTTGGCCGACGAGGAGCTGATGGCCGCCCACCGGCTCGAGCTGCCATTCGGCTTTCAGCTGCGCTCTTGAGCACCGTCGGTTGCGAACCGGCCCTTCTCACACGTCGAGACCGATCGCCGCAACCGGGGTTGTGGTGGACACTTGGGGCGGTTCTTCCATGAGCGGGCGAAACGCCTCCATCGCAGCCTGCATGGCAGCGGTCCGGCCGTGCTGGCGCATCGCCTCCTCGTCCCGCATCACGGCGAAGAACCAGAACAGGTTGCCGTCGCCGCGGTGGTACGAGTAGACCTCGACCCCGGGTTCGTCACGGGCAGCTTCCACCATCGAAGCCAGCACGTTCGCCATTTCCTCGGTTTTGCCGTCATGGCAAGTGATCGTGCCGAACATCGAGACCGCACCCATGAGTCGCTCCTCCCGTCGAGTGAGATCCAAGCATGGTCCCCGGCGATCGGTCGTGCCAAGCTCGGGTGTGCCGTCAGCCCCTGCCAAAGCACACGAACGAGAGGCCCACCATCTGTTCCGCCGATCCGGCAGGGAACCCATCGACGGCCCGGCGCAGCGCTTCGCTGGGACGATCACCTTGCTGCAACCGTCGGTGCAGTTCGATCATGACGGGTGCGCATGCCGCATCTGCCACCGGCAGTACCGGAGCGATGACCGTGGCGCATCCGACGCTGAGCAGAGCCGCCACCATGCCCAAAGTCTCGTTACCACCGACAACCGCGGTACGCCCGGCGTCGCACGCGGACAGAATGGCAACCTGTGGTGGGTCGCTCAGGCCCTCGAGATCCACCACCGTGAGGGGCCCGTCTGCGAGCTCGAGCGAGCTGAACATCGGGTTGTCGATGCGGGGCGTTCCGTGGGCGGCGAAATGCGCCACTCCACAGCCTTGGAGCGCAGCGATCACCCGGTCGGCCGAGGACTCGTTCGCCGAGAGGTACATGGCGTCCGGCCACAGCGGTGCGATGCCGAGTACCTCCTCGTCGGCGTGGGCCAGTCCCGGGCCGGCCACGGCGGCGACGCGCCGGTTGGGGCTCGCCGCCGGGCGTGCCACGATCGATGCGCTCGGCGTCGCACTCACGTTGCGACTCGCCAGCGAAGGCAGCGCCGGCCACGGGACGCCGTGCAGGCTCTCGCTCACCACCACGAGAAGGTCGGCGGCTTGCGGAGCCAGCTGCAGACACTCGTCGAGGGTGGCTATGTCTGCAGCAAGCGTCTCGGCCACCGCCTCGGCCGCAGTGCCGCCGCGATGTCGCAGCCAGCGCCGCCACGTTGCCTGAACAGTGTGCAGTGCGCTTTCTACATCGGCGATGTTTGCTACGTCGGCGACGACCCGTGGGCTGCCATCGGGGCCGACGTCGATCCGAGAGAGGCGTCCGTCGAGCTCCACGAAGGTGGCCGATCCGGCCACGGGTGCAACGGATCCCGAATCGTTCATCCTGGTGGGCTCAGGCGTGTGGGTCCGCAACAGGTCGTTGACACGTTGTTCGGCGGCGACCAGCCGCATCCGATCTTCTCCGGAGCGCGATTGAGCGTTGGCCGCCCGGAGCGCACCCAACGCATCTGCGAGCTCTGGGCTGTGGGCGGCAGTGTCGGGACGCACGTCGAGCGTGCTCGCCCGCATGCGTTCGCTCCACTGCCAGATGAGCCATGGATCACCGCCGCGCAGCACGGCCCGGAGTGCCAGCGTCATCAGATCGCGACCGATAGCCGATGAGTGTGCCCGCAGCTCGGTGGCGCCCAGGGTGACACGATATTCGTCGAGGACGCTCGCACCGTGTTCGAAGTGCTGTAGAGCCGCTGCTGCATCACCGTCGAGCATCGCAAGCAGACCCAACGCCGCTTCTCTGCGCACTCGGGCGGCTGGCGTCGCTCCGGGTCCCTCCGCCACCCGCCGCGCCGCACCCGCCGCAGTCGCGAGGTCGGTGTGGGTCACCGCAGCCATCGCGATGGCGAGATCGAGCTCTTGCGCATCGATCCGGTATCCCAGCTCCCTGAGCCGGTCCGCAGTCCGATTCGCCTCTGGGAAGCCGCTGCCATCAGTGGAGCGCAATGCAAGGAGTGCCTCGAGCTTGCTCGCGAGCACGGCACTCACCTCGCGACCCTGGCCACGGAAGGCCATGTGCGAGTCACGGGCAGCCTGGGCGGCGCCATCTGCATCGTCCACCAAGAGCAGCGCGAGGGCGCGTACCAGGTGCGCCTCGCCCACCCAGGCGGAGGTACCACCGCCCTCGAAATGAGCGAGCGCGCTAGCCGCTGCAGCCAGCGCTTCGTGACCCAGCCCGGCCTGAACGAGAGCGCGTGCCTCATCCAACCGGGCGATACCGTCGTCCACCCCGAGGGATGCGGCGAGCTCTTTCGCTTCGGCGAACAAGGCCAGCGCATGAGGAAGGTGCATCGACCATGCCTCGCACAAGGCGAGATTGGAGAGCACGTCGAGTTGCGGGCGCACCAACCCGGCACCCTCGTAGGCGGCGAGGGAGTCGTCGAGGGCGGTGTGACCTTCGTTGAAACGGCCGAGCTGCATGAGCGACGAACCCAGGTTGCCGAGCACATGGGCGCGCACATCCGGGGTGAGCTCGACCGGACCGTCGAGCAGCTCTTGGAAAACAGCAACGGCATCGTCGAGTTTGTCTTCGATGTGGAACAGCGACGCCCGCTGGATGGCGATGAGGTGGCGCTCGCCGGCCAGGGCGCCACATGCGTCGAGTCGATCGAGAACGGAATGACCGCTGGCAAAGCGCCCTGCCAGAGCGTGGTTGCCCGCCAGTGAGAGCTCGATGCGTGCGGCCTCGTCCGTTCCCCGGGCGGTGAGCGCCAGTGCAGCTTCGAAGTGTTCTGTCGACTCGTCGATCTGATGCAGCTCGCGTGCTGCGTAGGCCGCAATGCGACGGGCGCGCACTGCCGTGTCCGTGTCCGCGTCACCGAAGAACACGCCGGCGATCGACATCGCTCGGCGCGGGTCCGAGTCGATCAGCTCATCGGCGTGATCGAGTGCCGCGGTAGCTGTTGCGGCGTCGTCTATGCGCCGCTCGGGATCGATTCCTCGCATCGCTGAACAGGCTTGTTCCCGGTGAAACCGGTCGCATTGTCGTGCGCACCGTACAGATCGTGCAACGCCGGGATCGGATTGGCGTCGGGACGATCGATCAATTCGGTGGCGCACGCAGCGGCCAGCACGGGGGTAGCAAACGATGTGCCATCCCAACAAGCCCACCCGTTGAGGGAGACGTTCTCCTGCTGGGATGGCGGAAGATCCTTGAAGTTGTTCGTCGGATCCTGGCCTTCGCTGAACGAGATGGACTGCGGTGAGTCGACCGTGGTCGACAGGACGCTCACCCCCGGCGCCCAGAAGTCGACGCCGTCCGGATCGCCACGATTGCTGAAGTCGGCGGGTCGGGCGACCCCAGCATCGAACGTCTGCGCCCCGACGGAGTGCACGCTCGGGAAGGCTGCCGGGAACACCGGACCGAGATCGTTGCCGTCATTGCCGGCGGCGGCGAACACGTGCACGCCGCGATCGAGCAGCTCGGTGATCGCCGCTTTGATCGCCACCGGCTCTTCATCAGGATCGGCCAGCGTTCCCAACGACAGGTTGATGATGTCGGGAAGTCCTTTCGACCGCGCAACGTGGACGAGTTGATTTGCCAGCTCCCAGTCGGATACGAATCCATCATCGTTGGGGTTGGCCAGCCTCATGACCCGGATCACAGCGCGGGGCTCTTGATGTCTGATGATGCCGGCGACGAAGGTTGCATGTAGTTCGGCGACCGAGGTTGCTCCCGGATCTTTGAGGGCCTGCACCGGTCCGTCCACGGTTCCGTTGAGTGGGCTGGGAGTCACCAGAGCAAAGTCGACGATGAGCACGACGACGTTGGAGTGACCCAGGTTGGGGAGGACGCCCGCACCGGGACGTGGATAGCTGATCGGCAGCACTCGACCATGGGTCATGACCACGATTGCGTAGTTGGGCTCGACGGGATGCGGGTCGAGCCGTTGCGCGAGGCCGGGTCCAGCTTCGTCCTGCTCCGTCCAGTTCTTCGCACGAACCAAGGCGATGCCGTCGGGCGGGCTCGCCCCGGGATCCTGCTCGAGGCGCAGCGATGCAAATGCTGGATCGGCGAGGATCTGGTTGACCAGCGTCTGGACGTCTTCTCCCTGGCGTGCAACTACAAGCGCCTCGCGCTTGACGACCTGACGATCACGGCTCATGCAAGCTCTCCCCTCTTGACTCCTCGAGGGTAGGGACGCGAGCGGTTACATGCAGATACAAATATGCGCAGGTGGGCTGATCGGTCAGGCGACGTCGATCTCGAACCACTCCGTCACGATTGTGCCCTGGGCGGTCTCGATGCGAAACCGTCCCGGAGACGCCTCGCTGCGCACCGAGAACTGGCCATGGTCGTCGACGGGAACGACCGTTCGACCATGCAATGTCTCATAAACCAGCTCGGTCGGCACCGGCATCACCTGGCCGATCAGCTCGCCTGCCGCGTCTTCGAAATCGATAGTGATGCCTTCTGCTTCGAAGGTACGGGCTCTTGCGTCGACAGTGGTGGCTCGCAGACCGTCGGCAGCCGCACCGACGGTCTCGGAGTCGAAGGAGAGGTCGGCCAGCATGGCATCGGGGTCGCGCAGGTCGAAGCCGGTCAGCGCCATGCCCACGACGTCGTCGATCAACCCGCGGTCGGCGAGGTTCTGCGCACCGGCGCGACGCACCAGATCCAGCAGCTCGGCATCCGAGAGATTGCGGGGATCCCAGTTCATCGCACGTCCCCCATGTGGGTGCGCAGCTTGTCGAGGCAGCGCCGCAACGTCGGACCCACCCCACCCAGCGGCATGTCCATCTCGGCCGCAATCTCCTTATTGGTGAGCTGTGGCGTCTGGAGCCGCAGATCGACGATACGACGACACCGGGTGTCGAGCCTGGTCAGGGCGAAGTGCATAGCTTCGAGCTGCTGCTCGAGCGCCTCGCGCGTCTCGTGCGTGGTCATGTCGGGGTCGTCCTTTGGTTCCTCGGGTATCCGCTCCTCCGGTCGTTCCCGCCGACGCTTTCGGTGCCACTGCATCGAGAAGTTGGTCGCGGTCCTTCGCAGCCATCCGGCTACGGCTTCCGGGTCGCGGATCTTGTCGCAGTTGTCCAACAGCGCGAGCCACGTATTGCCCGCGATGTCGCCGAGTGCGTCCTGCGGGACACCATTCCGCCTCGCTACGGCGAGAAGCATCGGCGTCAGCTGCTCGTAGAGCGAAGCGGCAGACGCACGATCTCCTCGGCAGAGCGCCAGGAAGAGCTCTCCAATGGACGGTTCTCCCACGCCGGGAGAGTGTATCCACGGGAGCGTGCT
>JBFISM010000104.1:0-13098 GCA_041608535.1 Acidimicrobiia bacterium | reverse complement strand
ATCAACCCAATGAGCGAGTCGGCCCACGGCACCCACGGTGCGATGGACAACAGGCCTAGGACCAGCCCATAGACCACGGGGCCAATGACCTTGCTACGCAACGAAAGACCTCCGGCGATCACAACGATGGACGACGCCTTCAGGCCATCCCAGATTTCGAGCGCACCATCGCCACCAAATGCAACCGTGGATGCGAGCGCACCGAGGGCCGCATCCGCCAGCAAGACGACCACGGCGGAGAACACCAGTGCGTCCCGTCCTGCCGGGGGCACACCGACCGCATTGGATAGCACCACCGCAGACCGCAGCAGCATGACCCTCTACCCCTGCCCCGAGTACATCGCTACTGGGCTCGCTGTGCGTTGGACCGCAGGCATACCGGGCCGTCGGCGAACGAGTCAGCCAGCCAGAACGTTCTGGTCGAAAGTCCGCACGTAGTACTCGATCGCATCGCTCACAGTGGAACGTAGATCGTGATTGGGCGACCATCCCAATGATCGGAGCTTGCTGATATCCGGAGGCACCCGGTCGGTGTCCTCGTAGCCCTCACCATAGAAGGCCTCACCGGACACTTCGACGATGGCACTGCGGTTTGTCAACCCCGTCAACTCCCAATAGATCTCCTTCATGAGGTGTGCCAGACCTCGGATCGTGATTTCGTTCTGCGGGTTTCCGAGGTTGTAGACCTGATTCTTCGCCGCAGGATGATCCAGCGTTGCGATGACACCCGACACCGCGTCATCGATGTGCGTGAACGAACGGCGGACCCAACCACCATTCACCAACTGCATTGGCCCACCGGTGAGCAGCGCGGACATGAAGTGAGCAAAGACTCGGGGGCCACCGCGCGCACCGGCAGGCACCAAGTAGTCGAGTCTGGGCCCGATGACATTGAACGGGCGGAAAATGGTGTAGTGCAGCTCGTTGCGTAGGCCGTAGGCGTGTATCACTCGCTCCAGCATCTGTTTGGAACACGCGTAGATCCACCGCTGCTTCGACACCGGTCCGATGCTCAGGACGCTCTCGTCTTCGTGATAGGTGTCGCCCGAGGGGTATCCGTAGATCTCCGAGGTTGAAAACTGGATGAGTCGTGTTCCGTACCGCACGCACAGCCTCACGATCTCGAGGTTCTTCATGAAGTTGACATCGAACACATCGAGTGGCGCTTGGACGTAGAGGGAAGGATTTGCGTAGGCGACCAGGTCAATCACGAGGTCTGCGCCCGAGACCAGATGCTCCAGGATGTCGATATCGGCACCGACATCGATCTTCTGAAAGTCGAGATTGTCCCCATCTATCCCGTCGAGCTTGTCGTCGGAGATGTCCACAGCCCGGACATGGATGTACGGATCAGCGATCAGCCGCTCCACCAAGTGCGACCCGAGGAATCCCCCGGCTCCCATCACCGCGATCTTCATCTCGCCCACCTTCCGTCGTTCGCAGTTTTTCTCTTGCCTAGACCCCGTCGCAGCACGTTGGGGAGTGTCAGCGCCAACAACTTCACGTCCGTTGTGAACCCGACTGATTCGACGTAGTCGATGTCCAAATCCGTACGTTGGTGCATGAGGACGCCCTCGTCGCGGGCCTCGAGCTGCCACAGGCCGGTGATGCCCGGCTTGACGCGATGTCGAGCGTGTTGCCACGGCTCGTAGGTCGCAACGATCTTCGGGAGTTCCGGTCTCGGACCGACCAAGCTCATTTCGCCACGAAGCACGTTGATCAGCTGTGGCAGCTCGTCGATGCTGGTGCGGCGGAGCACCCTGCCCACCGACGTGATCCTGGGATCGTCTGGCGTCTTGTGTACCTTACGTCGATCGGGATCGGCGAATGGTAAATCCGCTACACGCCGGTCGGGCTCCATCGTGCGGAACTTGAATACTGCGAATTCCTTGCCGTCGCGCCCGATCCTCGTCTGGCGTAAGACGACCGGCCTGCCCATCTTGAAGAGAACGGACGCTGCCGCCACGACCATGATGGGCAAAGCCAGCACTAATGCCACAATTGCGCCGACGGCATCGAGAACGGGTTTGGCAAGCCGCTCATAGCGGGTGCGCCGGTGTACCGCCGAGTCCAGTACGAGTCCCGTCACGGCCGAGACCCGGGACGCGTCAGCAGGCAGCGCGCACAGCAAACGGGAGCGGAATTGATCGCGCTTGCGATAGCAACCTCACAAGTTCTCTCTCCTCCGCCCGGCGGGCACGATAGTGGGATTTCGCGTTCTCGCAAGGCATCCCAGGTGCCGAAGAGCTATCGACTGCTCAGGACTGCGCCGTAGACGAAGCCGAGGGGGCCCATGCGCCAGGTGGCGATGAGATCGAGAGGCCCGCCGGCGAACAGATCCTCCGGCGGCGGCAACTTGTCGAGACTGTCGTGGAGATAGGCGTATTCACCCTCGGTGCCGGCAAGCAAGTCGACCGCCCTCAGCACGACGGCGGTACCGCCGCGGTGCACCCGAGCGGCCAACGGCGCCTCCGGCCGGCCGAGGTCGACGATCCCCGCCCGCCCTCCGGGCCGCAGCACTCTGGCGATCTCCCCGAGCGTCTCGGGAACCGAATCGAGATTGCGGAGCACGTACGCCGAGAAGACCGCATCAAACGTCTCGTCGGCGAAGGGCAGCCGCTCTCCAACACCGACCACCCGATGCGACAGCGGATTGAGCTCGAGCATCTCGGGGGCCGGATCGAGCACCACCACCTGGCGGGCTCCAAAGATCTCGTTGGCCGCACCGGTGCCGCCACCGAGGTCGAGCAACCGGCCGAACGGAAGCTGGGCCACGACCCGGCGACGCCATGCCTGATCCCGTCCCAGCGACAGCAGCGCGTTGATCCGGTCGTACTTGACGGCGATCTCGGCGAAGACGGAGCCGTTCGACATCAGCGCGCCGCAGACACCAACCGGCGACTAACCGATGCGGTCGAAACCGACGTGGTCCTGCAACACCTCAGGAACGCGGATGCTCCCATCCGGCTGCTGGTAGTTCTCCACGATTGCGATCAACCATCGCCCCATCGCAACGGCCGTGCCGTTGAGGGTGTGCACCAGCCGGTTACCGTCGTCGCTCCGGTATCGGATCCGCAACCGGCGTGATTGATAGTCCGTGGTGTTGGAGGTCGACGTGATCTCGCGATAGCGGCCCTGGCCCGGGAACCATGCCTCGATGTCGTACTTCTTCGCCGCCGAGGCACCGAGATCCCCGGCGGCCACGTTCACCACGCGGTAGGGGATCTCGAGCCCCCGCACCAGCTCCTCCTCGCAAGCCAGCAGGAAGTCGTGCTCCTCCTGCGACTTTTCCGGCTCGCAGAACGAGAACATCTCCAGCTTGTCGAACTGGTGCACCCGGAAGATGCCCCGAGTGTCCTTGCCGTACGTCCCCGCCTCGCGTCGGAAGCAGGTCGAGAAGCCGGCATAGCGGATGGGAAGCGCTTCGGCATCGAGGATCTCATCGGCGTGAAAAGCCGCCAGCGACACCTCCGATGTCCCGACGAGGAAGAGATCGTCGTCGGCCAGCTCGTAGACCTGCTCTCTGTCGGCGGGAAAGAAGCCGGTGCCGAAGAGCGCCTGCTCCCGCACCAGCACAGGTGGGATGACCGGAGTGAATCCGCCACGATTCTCGATCTCGCCCATCGCCCACTGCACCAGGGCGAATTCCAGCTTCACCAGCGGACCGAGCAGGTACCCGAACCGGCTCCCGGACACCTTGGCGGCCCGCTCCACGTCGAGAAACCCGTGGCGCTCCCCGAGCTCGACGTGGTCGAGTGCATCCTCGATGGTCATCGGGGTGCCCCAGTTCGAGATCTCGACCGCATCCTCCTCCGCCACACCATCGGCCGCAGTGGGGTCGACGAGATTGGGCAGCGTCACCCACGTCGCCTCGAAGGCCGCATCCATCTCGTCCGCCTCGGCGAGCCTCGTCTTGTACGCCTCGGCCAGCTCCCCCGCCTCGGCGATCGCCTCCCCTTTCTCGGCTCCCTCCAGCATGGAGATCGACTTACCCAGCTCCTTCTGCTTCGACCGCATCGACTCGGCTTCGCTGCGCACGTTGCGGCGCTCCTGGTCGAGGGTGGCGAGCGCATCGAGATCCACACTGAGCCCGCGGCGGCGCAGGGATTCGGTCAGTGTCTGCGGCTCGTTGCGCAACAGGGCGACATCAAGCATGTGCGTTCATCCGATCCGTCGTGTCGGGGTGCGGCGCCGGTGGCTCCGGCACGAAGCACGGATGTTACTGAGACGGTGCACTGGCGAAGGCACGGTCGACCGCACCCAGCTCCTCCGGTGACAGCGCTTCCTCACCGCGAAAGTTGCGCACCTGTTTGGCGAAGAACAGCGTCTCGTCGCGGCCGACCAGCACCGACAGCACCAAACCGTCACCGGCCACGTTGAGCAGGGCAATCGAGCGCGACTGATTGCCGGCGATGTTCCCGAACGCGTTGTACGCCACCACGCCCACGTGGGTTATCGCCGCCGGCAGGGTCTGTTCCAACGCAGCGATCCGAGGGCCGTAGTCGGCGACCAACGATTCGTTCTTGGCGAGGTCCTCATCGAGCTCCGTCATCAGCCGCAACACGTCCCCGTCCTTGGGTACGGCGTCGAGACGGCGCCGCAGGCCGACAACCTGGATCACCAGCCAGGAGCAGATGGCCAGCACGAGGGCAATGAGCGCGACGGTTGCATCAAACACTTCTGTCCCTATTCGGGGTTGGTGGCGAATAGCAGCTGCCACAGATTGTTGTCGAAATCCGCATCATCCTGCACCTCGGCCGACACGGTGACCGTGTACAGCGCTCCGGGGACCAGCGGCAGGTTGGCGAACTCCTCCGAAATCGAGGATCCGGGATCGAGTGACGGGATGAGCCGCACCTCGGAGAGCGGCTCCTCGTCGACACCGTCGCGGCGCAGCTCGATGAGAATCTCGATCTCCTCGTGGATAACGTTGCCCTGATTGGTCACTATCGCGGTCACCGTCATCTCCGGAACATACGGCATCACGGCGACACCGCTTTGTTGTCCGGCGGGTACTGGTTCCGTATTGGCCGACACAGAGATGTCCCGCCGCTCGTCGAGTATGCGGCTGAACCGCAGGCGTCGGGCGAGCCCCTCCAGGTACTCCGCACCGGTGTCCTCGACGAAGGCGACCGCCGGGAATTGCGGTGGGTCGACGTCGATCTCGATGCGGGCGACAGACTCGACGAATGAGGCATACGCCACATCTCCGATCCGCAGCTGATCGAACGCGCTTTGCAGCGGGGTCACATCGACCGCATCATCGGGCTGGTCCATGACCTCCGTGACCGCCGATTCCAGTGCGCCCACGCCTTGGGCCCAGCCTTGCACCGCAACGGTCATCAATCCGTGCGACGCTGCGACCGGGCGGGCGACCACTGCGGTCGCCATCCGTTGGTCCAGCTCCGCGGTGGTGACACCGAGCGCCGCAACCCGTTGCAGGATGGACGGCCTGTCGAGCTCACCGAGAGTTGCGAACAGCGTCTTGAGCGAATCAGATGCAGCAAGCGCATCCACCGCCACTGCATCGCTGAAAGCGAGATAGTCGGACGTCTCCCGGCGCTCCGACCGGTACCGCACCGCAAGCGCGACGATGCTGGCAATGACAACGAGGATCAGTAGGAAGGCGAGCTGTCTGCGCCGTCGATACCGTCGCTCCACCGCAAACGACGAGGTGGCCATGGTGGGCGAGGAGGGACTTGAACCCTCACGAGTGTTACCTCACAGGAACCTGAATCCTGCGCGTCTGCCAATTCCGCCACTCGCCCGAAGGCCCGCAAGGGTACCACCGAACCGGTGTGTCACCGCTCGGCGTACCTGACGACCGCGGCAGGGGGAGCGCCGCTTCGTGATCCGGAACGCCCGTAGACTCACCCAACGATGGGCATCGCACGGAAGCTGGAGCAGCGTCTCGAACAGATGGTCGACGGACTGTCCGCGGCGATATTCCGCGGCAGCGTCGGGCCGCTCGAGCTGGCGGGAAGACTGGTCCGCCAGGCCGACCTCCAGGTGACCGACGGCGATCACGGCCCGTCGATCCCCAACTCGTTCACCGTCAGGATCAACCCCAAGGACATCGACGAGAGGGAGGATCTCGCACAGCTTCGCGATTTGCTGGAGCGGGCACTCGAGCACGAGGCCATGGAGCGGGGGTGGCGGACGGATGGCCCCATCACGACCGAGGTGCTGATCGACACCGCAGTCCCCACCGGGTCCGTCGGTTGTGACGCCATCTCACAGCCGGGACCGCGCGAACCGTGGGGGCAGCTCATCGATGTCGCCGGCCAGACGGTGCACCCGCTCACCGACAACCGCGTGAGCATCGGGCGCTCCAGCCGGGCCGACATCGTGCTCGCACCCGCCGAAGTCTCCAGGATGCACGCCATGATCACGCGCCGCTCCGGCGGCTACTGGGTGCTGGATCTCGAGTCTTCCAACGGGACTGCCCTCAACGGCGAGCGAGTGGCGTCGACGCCTGCGGCGTTGCGACCCGGAGACCAACTGCAGCTGGGCCCTGCGAGCTTCATCTTCCGCGTACTCTGACCATGCCAGCCCTGTTCCTCAACCTGCTCAAGCTGATCTTCATCGCCCTGATATATCTCTTTCTGTGGCAGATCGGGCGGTCCATCGGGGCGCACATCGGCCCGGCAACATCGGCCCGACCGGCAAAGCGCGTCAGCGAGATGGTGGTCGTCAAGAGCGATACGCTGAGCGGTATGCGGTTCCCGTTGGGGTCGGGTCTGTCAATCGGACGCAGCTCAGATGCCGATATCGTCGTCGATGACGCCTATGCCTCGGAGTTCCACTTCCGAATAGCCGTCCAGGGCGACAACGCGGTGTTGAGCGACCTGGGGAGCACGAACGGCACCTACCTCAACGGTCGGCGGGTCACCGTCCCCACCGCACTCGGGAGGGGCGATTCCATCCAGATCGGCAACACCATCTTGGAGGTGCGGTGAACGAGCCGTTCCACTATTCGTGGGCCGTCGAGACCCACGTCGGGTTGGTGAGAAGCGCCAACGAGGACTCTTTCGCCCCGGCCACCGACGGTGCCGCAGCCGGTCCCGTCCTGGTGGCGGTAGCCGACGGGATGGGAGGACACGCCGCCGGGGATGTCGCCAGCAAGGTGGCGATCTCGGCCGCCACCAACGACCCGGCGGAAACCGACGTCGATCCGGTGCGCCGGGTGGAGCTGGCCAACAAGGCGGTCATCGAGGCCATGACCGCCGACCCTGCGCTGGCCGGGATGGGTACCACCCTCACCCTCGGCTGGTTCGGTGCCGACGGGATGCTGCGGCTGGCTCACGTCGGGGACAGCAGGGCCTACGTGTTGCGTGAGGGGGAGCTGCGCCAGCTCACCTCCGACGACACCGTCGTCGCCGGACTCGTGCAAGCCGGCCACATCTCAGAGGAGCAAGCGAGGAACCATCCGCGGCGTCATCTCGTTACACAGTCGATAGGGATGCCGGATGTGGGCATCGAGAGAGTGGAGATCTCGTTGCAGACCTCAGACGTGGTGCTCATCTGCTCGGACGGGCTCACGGGCATGGTTTCGGACGAGACGATTGCAGAGCTGCTGTCTCGCCGCCAGGGGCCATCGGATGCGGCGTGGGCGCTGATCACAGCCGCCAACGCAGCCGGCGGGCACGACAACACCACGGTCGCCGTCGTCGAGGTGAACCCATCCTCCGACTAGCCACGAGTGCCCCGATGTGCCGGGGGAACGACGTGCGGAGACCGAGATCATGACCAGAAACGCCGAAGCCTCACTGCTGGTCGCCGCTGCCGTACTCGTCGCACTCGGCGTCGCCATGGTCAATTTCACGGTCGGCGTCGGGGTCGATGCCCAGGTTGCGCTCACGTTCCTGGTATTCGCCATCTCCTTCGGCGGTATCCATGTTGCGCTGCGGCGCTGGGCGCCCACGGCCAACCCGTATCTCTATCCGATCGCAGCCTTCCTCGCCGCCATCGGGTTCATCGAGGTCTACCGGCTCAACCGAGAGCTGGCATCGTTCCAGCGCTGGTCGATGCTCGTCGCCGCCGGTCTGGCCTCGCTCGTGTTGTTCTTGCTGCGTGACGAGGGTGTCGCCGCACTTCGCCGTTACCGCTATCTGTTCCTCGCCACGGCGATCGGTCTGCTCCTCCTGCCGCTACTGCCGGAGACCTGGCCGGTTCGCGGTGCCGAGGTGTTCGGGTCCAGGTTGTGGGTACGCGTCGATGTGCCGTTCGCCGAGCGGGCGCTCAGCTTCCAGCCGGGCGAGATCGCCAAGGTCTTGCTCACAGTGTTCCTTGCGTCGTATCTCGCCGATCGCCACCAGGTGATGGCAACAGTGCGCCGCCGCATCGGCCCCATCACGCTCCCCGAGCCGCGTCACCTCTTCCCCATACTCGTTGCGGCCGTGCTCAGCTTCCTCGTTCTCATCTACCAGCGGGACCTGGGTGCGTCGCTCCTGTTGTTCGCCCTGTTCATCGGCATGATCTACATGGCCACGGCAAACGGCGGCTACCTGGTGCTCGGCGGAGCCATAGTGGCTTTTGGAGGGTTCTTCGCATTGCGATTCTTCGACCACGTGGAGCGTCGCGTCGCCGCCTGGCTGCACCCGTTCGACGATTTCACCGATACGGGGTTCCAGACGGCCCAGAGTCTCTTCGCCATGGGCTCGGGGAGTCTCACCGGATCCGGTCTCGGACTGGGCCGACCCGATCTCATTCCGGCCGCGGCCACCGACTTCGTGTTTGCCGCAGTGGCCGAGGAGATCGGGCTCGCCGGCTCGGTTGCCGTGCTCACTGCGTTTGCCCTGATGGTCGCGGCGGGCTTCGGCATCGCACTTCGTTCCCGCGATGTGTTCCGCAAGTTCCTCGCTGCCGGGCTCACGTTTGCGCTCGGTCTGCAGGCGGTGCTGATCATCGCCGGCGTGGTTCGAGTCCTCCCCGTGACCGGGATCACGCTCCCCTTCATGTCTTACGGCGGATCTTCGCTCATCGCCAACACGATCGTGCTCGCTCTGCTGGCGCGCATCTCCCACGGGGAACGAACATGAACAGCCCCATCCGGCATCTCGCCACCACGTTGTTCGCCGCCTTTGCCTTGCTCGTCGGAGTGGTGACGTGGATCCAGGTCGTGCAGGGTCCCGAATACCGGGACGATCCGCGCAACGCCCGTGTGGTGGAGTCTCGGGTGGGGCGGGAACGGGGCACCATCATCACCGCCGATGGGGTGATCGTGGCGATGTCCCAGGCGGATGCCGCAGACGCCCGGCTCTGGCAGCGGACCTACCCCGAGGCCGAGCTGTATGCACACATCGTCGGCCATGCCACAGCGCTGTTCGGTGCGACCGGTCTCGAGGCCACCCAATCCGCCGAGCTCGTCTCCGATCGCGACTCGACCATCTCCGGTGTGATCAATGCCATGCTCGGCGGCGATCTGCGTCCTCGTGGGCTGCGACTCTCCATCCGGCACGACCTGCAGACGGCGGCCGAGCGGGCTCTGGCGGGTCAGGTCGGAGCGGTGGTGGCCATCGAGCCATCGACCGGTGCGGTACTCGCCATGGTGTCGAACCCGAGCTACGACCCGAACACCCTCGTCGGTCTCGATGCGGCGCCTGCAGGTACCGCACTCGACGACGACCCGGCGAAACCTCTGCTCAACCGCGCCACCCAGGAGACCTACAACCCCGGTTCGACGTTCAAGGTGATCACCAGTGCCGCCGCCATGGACAGCGGAATAGCCGGTCCCGGCTCTGAGTTCGCCGATGTCGAGGCTCTCGAGCTGCCCGGCTCTACAGCCACCATTCGCAACTTCTCCCGTGGCTTCTGCAGCGATGGTGGCGTGGTCACGCTCACTACCGCCCTGGTCAGGTCGTGCAACACCATCTTCGGCGCGGTCGGGGTCGAGCTCGGACCGGAGGCTCTCGTCGACCAGGCAGAAGCGTTTGGCTTCAATCGTGAACCGGCGGCGGACTTTGCCACCATCCCTTCCTTCATCCCCAGCGCCGACGACTTCTCCGGCGATTTGGCTGCGGTTGCTCAGACGGCGATCGGAGAGCGCGATGTGCGGGCCACGCCGCTACAGATGGCGCTCGTCGCGGCGGCGGTGGCCAACGGCGGGCAGGTGATGGAGCCCTACGTCGTGGACGAGGTCTTCACTGCCGATGCTGCGGTCGAGTCACGCACCGAGCCCGCCGTGTCTCGTCGGGCGATGAGCCCGGCAACTGCCGGAGCGCTCGCCGAGATGATGGAGCGGGTGATCACCGGGGGAACCGGGACTCGGGCGGCCGTACCGGGCGTGCGCCTCGCCGGCAAGACCGGCACCGCCGAGGTACCGGGCGACGCTCCTCACGCTTGGTTCATCGGCTTCGGCCCGGTGGCCGCAAGCGCCGACGAGCCTGCGATCGCCATCGCCGTGCTCGTGGAGAACGGCGGCGAGGTGGGTGAGGACGCCACCGGCGGCACCGTAGCCGCACCGATCGCCAGGGCCGTGTTCAACGTGTTCTTCGGGGTACCAGAAGGGTGATTCGCGTGAGACGCACCGCCGACGGATGCGGCCGCAGACGAAGCACTGCGCAAGCAGTCGCTGTCGGTAGCATGCATTGCCGTGACTGACATCCGGGTCCTCTCGGACCGCTACCGGATCAGCAGACACCTCGCACGTGGAGGCATGGGCGACGTTTTCGAGGCCGAAGACGAACTTCTGGGACGCAGTGTCGCCGTGAAGGTGCTCCATCCGCAGTTTGCTCGTGACGAGGCGTTTGTGTCGCGCTTTCGCCGGGAGGCGCAAGCGGCGGCAAACCTCAATCATCCGAACATCGTCTCGATCTACGACTGGGGTCAGTTCGAAGACTCGTACTACATGGTCATGGAGCTCATCGACGGCAAGACGCTCCGCGAGATCCGCAAGAGCCAGGGGGCGTTGCTCCCACGACGGGCCGCCGAGATCGCCGCAGAGGCCGCGGCCGCGCTGACGGTGGCGCACGAAGCCGGTGTGTTCCATCGCGACATCAAGCCCGGCAACATCATGCTCACCCCCAACGGGAGTGTGAAGGTGACCGATTTCGGTATCGCCCGAGCGCTCGACGACTCCGAGGAGCTCACCCGTACCGGGGCGGTCATCGGCACGGCAACGTATTTCAGCCCCGAGCAGGCCCAGGGACTCCCCGCCGACGCACGCTCCGACGTTTACTCACTCGGCGTCGTCCTCTACGAGCTCCTGTCCGGGCGGCCACCGTTCTCGGGAGAGAGCCCGGTGGCGGTGGCCTATCAACACGTCTCCGAATGGGCCACCCCGATCTCGAGCCTCAACCCCGATGTCAGTTCCGAGCTGGAAGCCATCGTGGATCGAGCCATGGAGAAGGACCCGACGGTGCGCTATCAGACGGCCGCCGAGATGCGCAACGACCTGCTGCGCTACTTGCGTGGCGAGACGCCGGCCGCAGCCACCGCAACCCAGGCCACGGTGATGGCGCCGGCATCGCCACCGCCTCCGCCACCCACCGTCACGCCCGACGAGACGGCCCGCCACATCTCGACGGCTCCGCAGGAGGACCGGAGCACGAGCACTGCATACGTTGTTGCGATCGTCGGGCTGCTCGTCTTGCTCATCGCCGGCCTCTTCGTGCTCACCCGGTTGCTCAGCGGCGGGTCCGACACCAGCTCTGGGCTCGCCATCGTTCCCGACGTGACGAACTTGAGCCTGACCGATGCGTTCGAAACGTTGCAGGAACGTGGCTTTCGGGTCAGCCAGCGAGAACAGCCATCGAGCACGATCGCCGCCGGATTCGTGATCGAGACGGATCCGCCGGCCGGTACCCAGGCGGAACGCGGCTCCACGGTTGTAGTCATCTTGTCGGTTGGCCCGCAACGGTTTCCGATCCCGCCGCTGGCCGGGCTCACATTGGAGGCGGCGCGTGCGCTCATCGAGGAGCAAGGTTTCATCCTCGGCACCGTGACCACCACGTTCTCCGACACCGTCGAGGAGGGTCTCGTCATCGACCAGGAGCCGGATGCCGGCGATGATGCGGCCCCGGGAACCGCGGTTGATCTGGAGATCTCCGGCGGTCCATTTGCGCTCACCGTGCCCAACGTCGAGGGCAAGACGAGGGATCAGGCCATTGCCGACCTGGAGCGAGAGGGCTTCGTCGTGGTCGTCGAGGAGGAGTTCTCCAACGACGTCCTCGAGGGTTTCGTGGTCCGCACCGAGCCGGCGGGTGGGCAGCTCGTCGGCCGGGACAATCCCGAGGTGACGATATTCGTCTCCCAGGGGCCGGAACCATTCGACCTCCCCGACTTCACCGGTAGCACCCTCGAAGAGGCACAACAGCTCGCTGCGGACCTGGGAATCGAGCTGATCATCGAGGGAGGAACCGTCGAGGTGAGTTTGGCGAGCGGATTGGCAGGGCTGGTGGCCCAGCAGACGCCGTCACCAGGTACCGAGGTGACGATCAACGACTCGGTACGGGTGCGGCTCGGTGCCCTGCGGCTGGTCGAAGTGCCCAACGTGACACAGCTCACCGAAGCCGAGGCCGAGGCCATCGTGCTCGGCATGGGACTCGAGCTGGTGGTGGTTGGTACGGTTCCGGTCGACCCAGACTCCGGTCTCGATGGGCTGATCGTCGGGCAAGACCCGGCTCCCGGCGCCGATGTGGAGGAGGGTTCCGTCGTCTCGGTACAAGTCGGTGTTGCCACGGCACCGCCGACCACGACCACCACGACCACAGCGCCGCCGACGTCCACCATTGCACCGCCGTGAACGCGGTGGCGACCCGCAACGAGGCGCTCACCGCCTGGTACCGCTCGCACCGACGCGATCTGCCGTGGCGGAGCAACTCCAGCCCGTATGCCGTACTCGTTTCCGAGGTCATGTGCCAGCAGACCCAGGCAGAGCGCGCCGCTACGCACTACGAGCATTTCATGAAGCGATTCCCCACCGTCGCCGAGCTGGCAGCCGCCGGTTTCCGCGAGGTCGCCGCCGCGTGGTCTGGGCTGGGCTACAACACGCGAGCGAAGCGGCTCCATCTCGCCGCCAAGCAAATTGTCGTGAACGGTTGGCCGACCACCTACGACGGCTTGTTGGGCTTGCCCGGCGTGGGACCGTACACGGCT
>JBFISM010000103.1:0-13494 GCA_041608535.1 Acidimicrobiia bacterium | reverse complement strand
CCCTTCCTTCACCAAAACTTCGCCGAGCTGGCGCATCTTTTTCCACAGCACCGAATGCGACCAGTGCTCGACGTAGAAGTTGTGGTTCTCCACGTAGGGGAACACGACCCGGGCCAGCCCCAGCTTCTCCTGGAACGCCTGGCGATCCTCGTCGGAGCCCAGTAGCTCGGAGTACTCGTTCACGATGCGGTCGCGCTCCGCCCGGATCGCATCTGTCGGCCTGCCCAGCTCCTGGCCGCTCTTGATCTTGGCGATGTAGTTGCCGATGAACGAGTACGGGATCTCCAGGTTCTCATTCCAGATGCGGTCGGTGTGATAGAAGCCGGACCCGTCGCTGAAGTTGAACCACGGCTCGGCGACGTCGTCCCACGCCGCTTGCCATTCCCGGCCGCCGTCGCTCTCGGCCAGCCCGTTCGCTACCTCGTCTGGGCTGCGTCCGTCGAACAAGTCATCCACGCCCTTGTCGATGGCGAGCTGGGCGAGCGACTGCAGGTGCTCGTCGGGCTTGAACAGATCCACCTCGACGCCGGCAACCATCTTGGCTATCCCCAGGTCGGGAATGTTGGGGAACGCTTGTTTGCAGAACCCGAAGAAGTCGAGGTAGGCGGCATACCCGAGGTTGAGGAACTCGAAGTGGTGCTGCCACAGCTTGAGACCCAGGTTCAGGAGGTTGCGGTAGGCCTCCTGCATGTGGAGCCCCGAGCCCTCACCGTGTCCTTCGGTGACCACCTCGATCGCTTCCATCTCCGGCAGCGGCTGGAACTCGATGGCTTCCATCTCGGCGATGAGCGCCTTGATCTTGACCAACCACCTGTCGTAGAGGTCGTCCCAGTTCATGAAGTAGAACCCGGCACGCTCCATGAACAGCGGGACACGGGCTTCGATCTCTGCCGGGTCCATGACGGGCACGGGTGCGAGATACGCGTAACCGTTGAGCACGCGGTAGTCGACACCGAGTGCCGGCGGGATCATGACGTGCCGCGTGTTGTACTGGCTGAGTGACGCCAACGCATATTCGAGCCAGGTGGCGTCCCATGGCGTGAGCGCCTCCGGCCAGTGGACGCCGTCCTGGAACCAGAACATGCTGTCCTCGTAGTCCCGCCGGTCTTCCGAGAACGGCAAGGAGTAGGTGTACAGCTCCTCCCAACCTTCGGCCCCGGGTGGGGTCTCGATCTCGAATGGGCTGTCGAAGCGATCTGCCATCTATTCCTCCAACTTCGCCTTGCGGCGCTCACGAGCAGTCGCCCTGCGTCGACCGCTCCCTCCCGTCATGTGCCAAATCCCGGTGTCCGTCATTCCTCGACCGTCGATTCCCTGGGTCGCGAGTGGATCGGGGAGACCAGTGTCGAGACGATGGAGTCCATGAACGACCCTCCGGTGCTGACCGTCTTGCGCGACTTCCGGCTCCACACCGTCTCGGGTCGACTCTGCAGCAGCACCACGTTGTCCGGCGCATCGAGGGTGAGGTCGATGGCCCACTCCACGTCCTGTGGAGAGCCATAGTGCTTCTCCGCTCGCTTGGCCATGGCGGCGACGGCGACCACCTCGTCGTCGGTCAACGCCGGCTGGGTCTGGCGCTCCGGCTCCACTGCGACGGGCTCGACCTCGTTGCTGCCGTTGAGGCGGTATTCCATGTGCTTTGGGGAGATGGTGCGCCTCACGATGGACGAAAGCACCTTGTCCACGAGGAAGTTGTCGGGAGTCACCTCCCCGGACACCACCGCTTCGCCGAAGCCAAAGGAAGCGTCGATGGCGATCTGGCTACGGTCTCCGTCGGACGGATTGAGCGTGAACGCCACGCCCGCAGCCTTGGGCTGCACCATCATCTGCACCGCCACCGACATGTCGATCTGCTCGTGATCGTGGCCGGTCTCGTGACGGTAGGCGATGGCCCGGTCGGTGAAGATCGATGACCAGCATCGACGGACGTGGTGCACCACTGCATCGGCGCCCTTGATCCACAAGTACGTGTCCTGCTGGCCGGCGAACGACGCGTCGGGCAGATCCTCGGCAGTTGCCGAGGAGCGCACGGCCACCGGCAGATCCGCCGTCTGCGTCTGTTCGCACAGGTCGGCGTACGCCTCCCGCACTGCCGCACCGATGTCGTCGGGAACCGGGAGGCTCTCGATCATCGAGCGGATCTCGGCCGATGTTGCGCGGAGCCTGACGGGATCGGCGAAGTCGATGCCGCCGAGCAGGTCGTTGACGCTGCGGACCAATGTCGAATGGCGGCGCAGCGTTGCGTAGGCATCGGTGGTGATGGCGAAGCCGGGCGGCACGGGCAGCTCGGCTCGGATCAGTTCGCCGAGCGAAGCGCACTTGCCGCCGACCTTCGGCTTGTGGTCGTCCTCGTACTTGTCGAACCACACGATGTAGTCGCTCATCGGGCGATCTCTCTCCGTTCGTCTCTTGCCGGGGTGAGCCTGGTGCCACGCTTCCGGGGCCACGGTGGGACAGCTTTCACACATGATTCGCACATGAGGTATCTCTGGTCACCGGGCAATCGCTTCGCACGTCACTCATATCCGGCCCGCTTCCCACTGCTCGTACGGTTCCCACGACGGCAGGTCCTCGACCGCCGGGATGTGGACTTCCTGAACGCGGTTGCGGTAGGCAACGGTCGCCTCGGCGCCGCCCTCGTAGAGCTTCACTCGCACGTGCTCCAGGTTGTAGGGCTCACCAGGGTCGTAGCCGAAAGCCATGATGGCGAACGCCCGCATTGGGCCCGAATGGGTGGGAATCACCAATCGTGATTCCGGGTGCTCGGCGGCGAGACGGCGAATCCCCAGCCAGAACCGGCGCACACACATCGCCGGTGGTTCGAAGTGGAACATCGGTATCTGGAGCCAGTGGGTGATCGGGTCGCCCCCGGCTTGCTGAACTCGCCAGAAGCGGTCCATGTCGACGAGCCACATCGGACGATCGCCGGCTTTGGTTCTCTCCAGCTCTTCGAGCAGCGAGTAGTACTCCCGAAACGCCGAGGTGACGTCGCGGAAGCCCGACGGCGTGGCGACACGGAAATTACGGAACTCCTCCATCGGTTCGGGTTCGAAGACCTTGAGGTCCTTCTCGAACATCGCCAGCCCGTCGAGCAAGCCTTTGTGCACCTGCTTGGCGGTGTCTCCCGCTCGGTTCGTGGGAGCGTGCCTGACGACAACGGTCTCGCCGGCCCGCACCCGCTTCGCCAGCGTGTGGCCGAACGTGTGCGCCTGCCATGAGCCGAGCGGGGTCAACCCGCTTTCGCTGGAGTAGCCCTGCGTCTCGCCGTGACGGATGAGATAGACGTCGTTGACCACCTGCTTCTTCGCTTCGGGTGGTGCGCTGATCTCCTTGTTGCGGTTGTCCTCGGACAACGATTGGGCGAACGGGAGATCGCGTCCTTCCCACGTCGGTGGCGGGGCGTCGACCCGACCGGGATCGGAGCGGCGCTGGCGAAACTGCCGCAGATACAACGGCGTGGTGTCGGTGCGATCGGTGTCGAGTGGTTCGGCCTCGCGGCGCTGCTTGTAGCGCTCTAGGTACGCCGGCGCTTCACCACGCTCGGTGCGGGGGAGGGTGTCGTCGTTGCGCTCGTCGCTCACGAGTGCTCCGTGAGGAAACGCTGATTGATCACGCCCTCGTAGTAGAACACGGCTCTGCCCATCTCCGCTTCGGTCCAGGTCACCGGCTCCCGGTCGGGATCGGCCCAGTACCCACCGGTATACACCTCGTTGCGGTTGCCCGCCGGGTCGAAGAAGTACAACCCGTGGCCCCGGGTGGCGCCGTGCCGGGTCGGGCCGGCATCGATGCGAACCCCGTGATAGGAACAGATGTCGGCGGCATTGCGCACCTGGGTCCAGTCGTCGAGCCAGTAGGCGAAATGGTGCAGGGCTCCGTTGGGGCCCGTGATGAAGGCGATGTCGTGCGGGGTGTGGGTGCGCTCGAGGAACGTACACAGCTGGTAGCCGTCGTCGCCGATGATCTGCTCGGTGAGCCGGAAGCCGAGGACGTCGCGGAAGAATGCGGTGACCCCGTCGACGTCTTCGCACATCAAGAACACGTGATCGATGCGGGGCGGGTGAATCCCGACCAGACCCTGTGGCTCCGGAGGCGGGTTCGTGAGTGGGAGGAGGTTGCCTACTTGGGCCATCCCGTGGACGAGATCGGTGACATGGCCGGAGGGAGCGGTGAACCGAACGACCTCACCGCTAGCTGGGCCCAGCTCCCCGGGGCCGTACCGTTTGGTGGCGATGCCGGCGGCTTCGATGCGGGCCCCCAGCTCGTCGAGGTCCGCGAGGTGCTGGACTTTGAACCCCATCGTCTCCAGACCGTAGGTAGGGGCGTAGCGGAGGATCAACGAGTGGTGCTGGTGCTCGTCCCAGCCCTTCATGAACACTCGCTCGCTCTCCCGATCCGTCTCGATCAGCCCCACCACCTCGGAGTAATACGCCGTCGCCAACTCCAAATCCGGCACCCGGATCTCCACATGCGACAGCCGAAGAATCCCCATTCTCAGGCTCGCTTCGGATCGAACGCGTTCAGGTGGTGCCCGAGGGGGTGTAGCTCCGCGATTCCCCTCGGCCACGAGGCAGCGACCTGTGTGCTGCCTCGTGCAGGAATCGACGTCGGCGTAGCCGACACCTCACAAGCTCGCTCGAAACCTGTTTCGAGCGACCTCACGTAGGGGGAGCTCGAGGGGGAAAGGCTCCGCCGTCCCCCTCGATCGGGCGGCGGCGACATGCGCGGCGCCGCCCGCAGAGGTACGGTCGGCGTAGCCGACACCTCACAAGCTCGCTCGAAACCTGTTTCGAGCGACACTATGTGTGGACCTTCATGAAGCGTTCGTTGAGTTCACCCTCGTAATAGAAGATGGCTTTGCCGATGTTGTCCTCGGTCCAGGTGATGGTCGGGAAGTCGGGGTCGGGGCGGTAGCCGCCGGTGAAGACCTCGTTGCGGGTTCCCATGGGGTCGAAGAAGTAGATGGTGTTGCCGCGAGTGATGCCGTGCCGGGTGGGGCCCACATCGATCTGGATCGCGTTGTAGGCGAGGATGTCCGCCGCGGTGCGGACGTGGTCCCAGTCGTCGAGCCAGAAGGCGAAGTGGTGGAGGCCACCGTTGACTCCGGAGACGACGGCGAGGTCGTGTGGTGAATGGGATCGCTCCATCCAGGTGCCGATCTGTTGCCCATCGCCGTCGAGGAGCTGTTCGGTCAACCGGAACCCCAACACGTCCATGTAGAACTTCGAGGCCTCCGGTACCTCCTCGGCGGTCACCAGCAAGTGGTCCATCCGGGGCGGAGCGATCCCTCGCAGGCCCTGCGGGTTCGGGTGAGGATTCGTCTTGGGGAGCAAACCTCCGACCCTCTCGACATCGTGGACCAGCTCCATGACGTGGCCGGACGGCGTATCGAAGCGGATGGACTCGCCCTGGCCCACCAGCTCACCCTTCCCGTACCGGCGCACCCGGTAGCCGTAGGTCTCCACCCGCTCTTCCAGCTCGGCGAGATCGTCCTCTTGCTCCACCTTGAAGCTGAAGTGGTCGATCCCGACGCGAGGGTCGTAGCGCACCCGCAGCGAATGGTGGTCTTCCTCGTCCCAGCATTTGAAGTACACCTCGTCGGCCGTGCGCTCCACCTCGAGCATGCCCATGACCTCCGTGTAGTAGGCCGTGGCCAGATCGAGGTCCGGGACGGTGATGTCGACGTGGGAGAGCCGGAGGATTCCCATGAGCCGCAAGGTACTGCGCCGATATGACAGTTGCGAACCGGCGTTCCACATGGGGGAACGCCTGCGTAAGATCCCGCAATGAGTGAGACGACCGCAGTACCGAAGCCGGAGGCGATGCGCGAAGCCATGGCAGCATACGTGCGCACCGTCCACGAGGCGTACTGGACTCAGGCTCAGCTGCAATCGCCCGCAGTGCGGGGCCGCATGCCACTGCTCGGCAGTTCCCCGGTCACGGTGGTGGCCGCCGGGGCCCACAACCTCCACGTGTTCGCCACCACCGAAGAGTTGCCCCCGCCCCAGGGGCCGGAAGTCGTGCGCAGCGACGCCATCGGTTCGATCGAGTGGACCCTGCGCTTCTACGACCCGGTGGTGCTGCCCCCGCTCGGCATGATCGACGAGACGAACGCTCCCGCCGGCGACGAGGTGCGCCGGGCCCTGGGCGTGACCACCCACGTGTACCACCTGGTGGTCCAGCCGGGCAGCGGACTCACTCCCCACCAAGCCGGACATGCGGGAGCGGGATTGGCGAACGCACACATCGCCGTCGCGCGCGACTTTGCACAGATCCGTGCCCATGCCGGAACCCGCAGCGCGCTCGTCGACGAGATGGAGGGTGCGGCGCTGGCCGGTCTGGTTCAGGCGCAGCGGCTGCTCGCGGGGGCTATCGCACCTTGGGCAGAGGACGTGGTGGCTCTCCCGGAGACCGCATCGGCAGACGTCGTGCGCAAGACGCTGCTGGTTGCGTTACGGAGCGAGACCGATGGCTGAGGGGCTCTCCTCGGTGCGGAACGCCGCCCGGATCCTCAAACAGTTCTCGGCGGCGACCCCGGAGTACGGGGTGTCCGAGCTGGCCCGTCGTCTCGATCTGTCGAAGTCGACCACGCACCGCCTGCTGTCGACGCTGCGCACGGAAGGGCTGCTCGCCCAAGACAGCGAGACCGGCAAGTACCGGCTGGGGCTGGCGATGTACGACCTGGGTACCTCGGTGCGGTCCCGGATCGACCTGCACGAGGCCGTCATCCCACCGATGGAGGTGCTCCGCAATCGAACCGGAGAGACGGTCCATGTGGCGGTGCTCGACGGACGCGAGGTGGTGTACGTCGAACGCCTCGATTCGCCTCACAGCCTGCGGCGCTTCCTCGAAATCGGGCGTCGGATGGATGCCAACGCCACCGCCACGGGGAAATGCCTGCTCGCATATCTGCCGGACGCCGAGCGCGATGCCACCCTCGACGGCTGGGAGCTGCGCTCGAGAACGGCTGACACCATCACGTCGATGCGCAAGCTGAGCCTGCAGTTGAGGGAGATCCGCCGTCAGGGCTTCGCCGAGAACTGGAGCGAATCCGATGAGCATGTGTTGTCGGTTGCCGCCCCGATCCGCGGCCGAGCCGGCAGGATCGTCGCTTCGATCTCAGCCGCAGGTCCGCTCGATCGGATGGAGCCGAAACGGCACAAGGTGATTCAGGCCGTCATCGAAGCGGCGGCCCAAGCTTCACATCGCCTCGGGTTCGGCTGACGTCTCCCGTCAGCGTTGCGAGGCCCGTTCTCCGGTGGCAGGGACTTCACCCGAGCGTGAGAGAAGACGCCGTCGTCCGGCTGCGGCGCTGCGGACGGCAATGACCACCGGTCCGTCGTCGCCTACGAGCTCGTGTCTCGGCAACCCGGCGTGCGCTGCCGTCATCTCCGCATATCCGATCACCACGGCGTGGGCCGTAGCCACTGGAAGCTCCGCTTGCGTGATCCGATGCGGCGTGGAGTCGGCGGCCCGAGCCAGGCGCTCGGCCACATCGATCGCAGCCTGCTCATCGGGACCCCCTGTGACGACGATTACCGGTCCCGGTCGCAGCTCCATCGGCCGCCGAGCAGGGCCGGTCGGACCGACCACGATCGCCACCCGGCACGTTGCGGCCGCCAGCACACCCTCGACGACGCCGCCGAACACCCTTGTGAAGATCAACGAGCGGTGCATCCCCAGAAGGATGACGTCGGCTTTGCGCGCTTCGGCGATCTGAGCCAGCGTCGTCGCCGGATCGCTGCCGACCTCGACGTGTGCCTCAGCGGTGACACCTGCACCCCGCAGATCCGCCACGAGCGGCGCCAGCTGAGTGGCCACTGCATCTTCCTCGTCGGTCACGGTCTGCGGGTGCGACCAGAGATGCTCATCACCGCGCAGTTCGAGCACACGCACGAGCAGCAGTTCCGGCGGACCCGTGGGGCCGCGCATCTTCGAGGCGATGGCGACGAGATTCTCAGCCGACTTGAGGTCGCCTACGGCCACCATCACCCGGTAGGGCTGGGTCTCCGCGGGGCTCGGCTCGGCCGCTTCGATCTCCGCAAATCGTCGTTTCGGGTAGAACAGCGCCAAGAGCGGTGTCGTCATGAGGGTGGTAGTCAGCGCCATCAGCACCATCGCCGTGAAGAGCGCGGGCGAGATGACCCCCAGCTCGCGCCCCACGGTGAGGATCACGATCTCGGCTAGTCCTCGCGTGTTCATGAGAATCCCCAGCGCGTTGGACTCGCGCCAGCCTTCCCCCGCCAGCCGAGCTGCCGCCGTCCCGGCGCCCCACTTGCCGGCGACCGCAGTCGCCAGCACCGCCGCAGCAATGAACCAGTGCACCGGCTGGTCGAGCAGACCGATGCTCGTCGACAGCCCGACCACAGCGAAGAAGATGGGGAGTAGGAACAGCACGGTGAGGTCCTCGAGCCTCCCGGTGAGCTCCCGCGCCAGATCCCCGGACCGGGGGAGAACCGCACCGGCCAGGAATGCGCCGAAGATGGCGTGGATGCCGATCACCTCTGTGGCCCAGGCGCTCAACAGCAGGCCGACGAGCAGAGCCGCCGTGAGCTGCGCACCGAGACGGCCCCGCTGGGCGTGAACCCATTCCAGCCGCCGCAGGAGTGGGCGGATCAAGCCGATCATCGCCGCGATGAAGACGACTGCCAGCCCGATGGTCGCCAGTGCGCCCGCCGCTCCGGTCGCCTTGGCGATGCTCACCACGACCGCCAACACACACCACGCCGTGACGTCGTCAACTGCAGCGCAACTTATGGCAAGCGTGCCGAGCCGAGTGTTATGGAGTCCGCTGTCGGTGAGGATTCGAGCCAGTACGGGGAAGGCGGTGATCGCCATGGCGGCACCCATGAAGAGCGCAAAGGCACTGAAGGATCCCGAACCGACCAGTGGATAGATGGGGATGGCCAGAGCCGCACCGAGGACGAGTGGGGCGACGATCGATACGTGGCTGACGAAGACGGCGGTGTGGCCCGAACCGCGAATGAGTGACAGATCCAGCTCGAGCCCGATGAGGAACATGAAGAGGATCAGACCGAATTGAGCCATGACGATGAGCACGTCGACGACACCCGGTGGGAACAGGTAATCCGCCACCTCCGGTGCGACGAAACCGAGCAAGCTCGGACCGAGGAGGATGCCGGCCACGATCTCGCCGATCACCTGCGGCTGGCGGATCATCGCAAACGCGGCACCCACCAGGCGGGCAGCGGCCATGATCACGGCGACGGCGAGGAACATGCGAGCGATGAGCTCGCCTCCCTCGAGCGGCTCGGCAGCGGCAGTGGCCGGCACATCGGCAGCATCACCGGGGGCGAAAGAAATTGGCGTGCCCGCGGCACCGCCCACCACTGCGTCCAACCCGCCGTCGTCTTGTACTCTCACATCGAGGCGTAGGACGGAGCCGTCGAGGCAGTTGCCGTCGAGGCGGCCGGTGCCGGCGGCGTCGATCCGTCCCCGCAGCACGCGGTCCCCGAGCTCACCCTCCACGGCATCGCTGCCGCTGGCACTGGGCACATGCAGGTCGACGAATGCGCCCGACTGCACGGCAGTCAGCCGGGTACCGAGGCAGTCGGCAAGGCTCGTCGTGTCGAGGGAGCGAGCGACCTCCGGCACTGATTGCAGTGTGTTGCCGTGGACCAGGATCGCGATCAGGGAGACGGCGGTGGCCAAGAACATGGTGACATACATCACCGCGGTGCGTTTGACACCGGACGGCCGCATCGCAGTCAAGCCTGTATCCCCGAGGGGGCCAACCGGCGCCGGGGCCGGTCATGTGAACCGAGGTCATGCCCGGTCACGTCGACTCCTCGCTGACCGAGGACGGAATCCTAGACCGGACCCACGTAGTATCGGCGAAGGCCGGGTTCCTTGGCGCGTCCCGCTGGACGGCACGGTGAGAGCGGCCCGCGTCGTGCTGGCTACGCTCGCTGCAGGAGGTGCCACCGTGGCCATCAACCACGCCGAGATCGCAGCGGCTCTCTCCACGGCGAGACGCACCCGGGTTCCCATCGAGCCGTTGTCCGACACGTATCCGGCGCTGACGCCGGCGGATGCCTATGCCATCCAGCGGGCGATCGTCGAGGACATGCTCGCCGAAGGCGACGAGATCGTCGGGTACAAGCTCGGCCTGACGTCGCGTCCGATGCAAACGATGTTGGGCATCGACCAGCCCGACTACGCGGCCGTACTCGGCTCCATGATGTACGGCGAGGACGCCGAGGTGGAAGCGGCGCAGTTCATCGCTCCCCGCGCCGAGGCCGAGATCGCAGTGGTGCTCGCCTCACCGCTGCGCGGACCGGGAGTCACCGTCGACGACGTGCGGGCTGCCGCTGCCGGGGCGTCGGCTGCGGTCGAGATCGTGGACAGCAGAATCGTGGACTGGCGCATCAAGCTCATCGACACCATTGCCGATCTCGCATCGTGTGGGGCCATCGTCGTGTCGTCGGATGTGGTGTCCATCGACGATTTCGAGCTACGGCTGACCGGCATGGTGTTCCGGCACAACGGCGAGATCGTGGCCACCGGTGCCGGGGCGGCGGCGCTCGACGATCCGCTCAATGCCGTCGCCTGGGCGGCCAACACACTCGGTGAGCTCGGGATCACGCTCGAGGCGGGTCACGTAGTGATGACCGGCTCGTTGCATGCTGCCGTCCCCATCGTGGCCGGAGACACGTTCCGGGCGGACTTCGACCGGCTCGGTACCGTCCAGGGAAAGGTGGTGTGAGTGATGTCCCGGATCCCCTGCGCCATCGTCGGGCCCGGCAACATCGGCACCGACCTCATGTACAAGCTGCTGCGTTCCGACGTGCTCGAACCGGCGGCGATGGTGGGGATCGATCCCGAATCGGAAGGTCTGGCGAGGGCCCGAGCCGCCGGTGTCGCGGCGACCCACGATGGTGTCGACTGGCTGATCGAACGTGCTGGAGACTTTGGCATCGTCTTCGAAGCCACATCGGCGTGGGTGCACCACCTCAACGCACCCCGCTACGAGGCCTCCGGGCTTCGCACGGTCGACCTCACCCCGGCGAAGCTCGGCCCCAATGTCGTGCCCACGGTGAACCTCGAGGCTCATCTCGATGCGCCCAACGTCAACATGATCACGTGTGGCGGCCAGGCAACCGCCCCGATCGTGGCGGCGGTGCACGAGGTGACCGGTGAAGTTCCCTACGCGGAGATCGTGTCCACCGTGGCGTCCAAGTCGGCCGGACCCGGTACCCGGCAGAACATCGACGAGTTCACCAAGACCACGTCGCAGGCCCTCGAGGAGGTCGGCGGCGCCGGGATCGGCAAAGCGATCATGGTGCTCAACCCGGCCGAGCCACCCATCATGATGCGCAACACCGTCTTCTGTGCCTTGCTCGGTGGTTTCGACGAGACGCTCATCGCCAAGTCGATCGTCGAGATGGTCGACCGTGTGGCCGAGTATGTCCCCGGCTACCGGCTCAAGTCGGATCCGGTGTTCGACGAGGGCCCGTTCAACACTCCCGGAGGCGTGGCGGCGGGCCGCGTCGTAGCGCTGCTCGAAGTGGAAGGAGCTGCCGACTTCCTCCCGTCGTATGCGGGCAATCTGGACATCATGACGGCCGCGGCATTGCGGGTTGGTGAGGCGATGGCGGGACGGATGGCGTGACTGTCTTCCGGCTGACCGATTCCACGTTGCGCGACGGCTCTCATGCGCTGGCACATCAATTCACCGAAGGGCAGGTGCGGGCCGTCGTGCGTGGCCTCGATGCAGCGGGCGTCCCGGTGATAGAGGTGTCACACGGTGACGGCCTGGGTGGGTCCTCGTTCAATTACGGGTTCTCCCACACCAACGAGAAGACGCTGGTGCAAGCTGCATTGGAAGAGGCCGAGACCGCCAAGATCGCCGTGCTCATGTTGCCCGGTATCGGCATCAAGGACGACCTCGTGGAGGTGGCCGGGATGGGAGTCGAGGTGGCGCGGATAGCCACCCATTGCACCGAGGCCGACATCGCCGCACAGCACGTTGCGCTCGCCAGGGACCTGGGGATGGAGGCAGTCGGGTTCCTCATGATGGCGCACATGATCTCGCCTGAAGATCTGCTGGAGCAGGCAAAGCTGATGGAGTCCTATGGGGCCGATGCCGTGTACTGCGTCGACTCCGCCGGCGCCATGACGATCACCGATGCCCGGCGCCGGGTGGCCACGTTGAAGGCCGGGCTCGATCCGGCGACTCAGGTGGGGCTCCATGCCCACAACAATCTCTCTCTGGCGGTGGCCAACTCGATGGCGGCGCTCGAAGAGGGTGTCGACCAGATCGACGGATGCACGACCGGACTCGGCGCCGGGGCCGGCAACTGTCCCACCGAGATCCTGGTGGCGGCGTTCGAGAAGTCCGGGGTCGACACGGGTGTGGATCCACTGGGGGTGATGAGTGTCGCCGAGGAGGTGGTTCGGCCGCTCCATCCGACCCAGGGGGTGATCGACCGGGACGGTCTGTTGCTCGGCTATGTCGGCATCTACGGCTCGTTCCTGCTCCACGCCAAACGAGCCGCCGAGCGCTTCGGCGTGCCCACCACCGACATCCTGCTGGAGCTCGGCGAACGCCGCGTCGTCGGCGGCCAAGAAGACATGATCATCGACGTCGCCGTCGAGCTACAGCGACGAGCAGCCGAAGCCGCCGCTTCACAAACCTAAGGCTGTAGCGCGCGCTGATCGCGTACTTTCGGCTGTCGCGCGCGCTTTCCGCGATCCGCAGCCTTAGGTTGTGTCAGTTCCTGTCCACCGGCCCGGGATGGCGACCGTTCCGGCAGGTGGCACAACCGACCACCCCCACTTCGGCCCGCCGGTAACGTCATCACCCATATGACGATTGATGTGGAAGCGCTCGCCGACCGGCTGATCACCGCCGTGAATGCGGGCACCTCGATGGCACCCTTTGCGACCGAGATCGGGCTCAGTGTCGATGCCGCGTATGACGTCCAGGACGCTGTGCTCCAGCGCCACGATGCGCCCATCACGGCAGCGAAGATCGGGCTCACCTCGAAGGTCAAACAACAGCAGGTCAACGTGAGCGAACCGCTGTATGGCTGGATGACGCAGTCGATGCTGTTTGGCACAGGCGGCCGGGGCGAGTTCGATCGATCGTGGCTGATCCAGCCGCGCGCCGAACCCGAGATGGCGTTCCGCACCGGAGCCGAGCTCGCCGGACCGGAGGTGACCGCCGAGGAGGTACTCGCCGCGACCGAGTCGATCATGCCGGCGATCGACATACTCGACTCCCGCTTCACCGGCTACGAGTTCACTCTTGCCGACGTCACCGCGGACAACTCGTCGGCGGGCGGCTACATCCTCGGTGAGGAATCGGAGATCGTGTCCGACCTGTCGCTGTGCGGGTGTGTCCTCACGAAGAACGGTGAGGTGATCGAGACTGCCGCCGGCGCCGCCGTTCTCGACCACCCGGCGGAGTCGATGGCGTGGTTCGTGCGCAAGCTCCACCAGCGGGGGCGCACGTTGCCCGCCGGCACCGTCGTG
>JBFISM010000102.1:0-13545 GCA_041608535.1 Acidimicrobiia bacterium | reverse complement strand
TCACCGGCGAACCGGCGGATGGTGCGACGGGTCCTTCCGACGATGCGCTTCACGATGCCCGATCCCCGACTCGCTCGTCCCGGTTGTCCCGCCGTTGGGGCAGGCTGCGCACCGCGACGCGGAAGTCGCCCTCGGCCTCGTCGAGCGTCAACGAACGATCGGTGGGGCGGGGGGCGACCAGGGCCACCGGATCTCCCACCGCCACCTCGGCGCCCTCGGCCACGACGACGTCGCAGAGGAAGCCCTCGCTCGCCGCCACAACAGTCATCTCCAGGCTGCGGTCTCTCGTCTGCCGTCTTCCCTTCGTCGGCCGCTTCTTGTCGCGATCGGCCTCGTCATGGTCTACGCGAAGCGGCAGGTTGGCGAAGTACACATCGAAAACGTCGTCCCCCCTCGCAAGCCGAGTCTGCGGCCCGACGTGCCACTTGGTGAGCCGACCTCTCTCCGTGCGTCGATCGTAGGCAGGCAGCACCAGGCGCATCACGTCCGGTTGCATGCTCGTGCCAAACAGAGCCGCCTGGTCGAACGAATAGATGGCTTCCTCGGTGATGAACTCCGCGGCGGCTTCGGAGAATTGCCCGGCCGCAGGCACGTGTTGCGCGGCGCCGAGCTCGGCGATGGCCCGATCGACATCGACGAGACCCACACCCCGGTCTACACCGAGAGCCTGCGCCTCTGCGATGAGCCGGTGCGCCCGCAATGCAAACGTGTCGGCGACTCCTGAATACACGAACGCGGTGTCCTCCGGGTCGAAGGTGGACACCGTGAGCACCAGCAGCATGCGCTCGTCGGTGTGCAAGAGGTCCGCGACACGCCGCAGAGCCTCGAGTGGCGCTGCGTCGTCCCGAGGTTCCGCGGGTTCGCACGCGCCGTGGAGCCAGCGGCGCTCCTGGTCTGACCAACTCGCCTGGTAGTCGGCAGGTGGCTCGAGGAGAAGACCGGTTGGGACATGCCGCCACGTGGTTGGACCGAGCAGCTCATGACGCAGCGACATGACGACGAGACCGACATCCGGCGCCGTCGCCTCGGTGGCAAGCATCGAGGCGAACCAGCCCTGCAGAGATTCCGGCAGATCATCCAGCGCCTCCGCGTCGGGTTTGGCGATTCGTTGCAGCAACACGTCGAGCCTGGTCGCAGGCTCTCGCACCACCGCCGCGGCGCCGGTCCGCTCCAAGAGACCCGGACGCCCGATGGTTCGGTTGACATCGGGGCCCTCGAAAACCACCGCGCGTCGCGTCACCGTTTCCTCGTCGGCGGCTCGCGTTGCATCGACGTCTTCTGGCACAACAGCCACTATCCCCCCAACAAACCGGATGGCGGGATCTTACCGGCGCCTCCCCCGGCTGCTGTTGGGTCGGTCGACCCATTGCTGGACGGGATTCCACCCCAGCCGACCGCGCCCGGCAAAGCGCACGACGCCGATACCGGCGCACACCCCGGCCCCACATGCGAGTTGGGGCAACGTCGTTCGCTCTCACTCGAGTATCACTGCGGCGGCCGCCGTATCCCGCGCGATCTGGCGAACCAGCGCATCCACCCCGTCGAACTTGCGCTCGTCGCGAATCCGGGACACGAAATCGACATGGAGCTCCTCGCCGTACAGATCACGGCCGCCCTCGAGCAGGTGCACCTCGACCGCCTCGCTGGCACCAACGAAGGTCGGGCGCACCCCGATGTTGCAGACCGCCGGGTGGTTCGCCGCTCCCACCCCGGCCCGTACTGCATAGACACCGCGGTGGGGTAGCGCCTGATCGGGATCGATCTCGAGGTTGGCCGTGGGGAACCCGAGCCCGATTCCCCGCCCATCACCGTGGATGACCTTGCCCCGAACCTGGAAGGGGCGGCCGAGAATGCGATTTGCCGTCTCCAGATCACCCCGGGCCAGCGCCGCCCGAACCGCCGTTGCGCGGAAGGGTTCCCGCTCCCCCTGCATGGGCAGCGGCTCGAAGCGGATACCGAGTTGGGGGGCGAGCTCGGTCAGCAGTGCGACATCGCCTCGCTGGTTGTGGCCGAAGCGGAACTCCGGGCCCACGGTGAGAAACTCGGTGCGGAAGACACCGAGAAGCAGCTCATGGACCACATCCTCGGGTTCCATCGAGCGCAGCTCCTCAGTGAAGTCGAGCATGGCCACCGTTGCCACCCCGAGATCGGCGAAGATCTCGAGTCGCTGCTCGTTGGTGGTGAGCCGCTTCGGAACGTGGTCTGGTCGCAGCAGGTGCCCCGGGTGCCGGGCGAAGGTGATCACGACCGATCCGAGCCCATGCTCGTCGGCCTCGCGTACCACCGAGGCAACGAGAGCCTGGTGCCCTCGGTGCATGCCGTCGAAGACACCGATGGTTGCGGCAGCCGGGCGTCCTGTGTAGGTCCAGGTGTGGAAATCGCCGCGCAAGACGTTCATGACAGCACTACTTCCGGCGCGACCGTGGCCCCCTCGGCCCGATAGACGGCGAGAAGCCGACCGTCGTCGCCGAGCATGCGCACCGGACCTTCCGCATCGGGGAAGGCAGAGCGGGCGAACGGAACTCCGTTGCGGATGGCGCCGGCAGTTGCCTCGTCGACGGTGATTGCACACAGGTCGCGGAGCGCGGCTGCCGGAGAGAGCACCAGATCGGACAGGTTCCCCGCAGTCGCCGCAGCCTGCAGGGTGTCGATCCCATGCGCATCGCCAACCCGCAGCGAACCATTACCAGTCCGCCGCAGCTCCGTGAGATGGGAGCGTCCCCCCAGCGCCGCTGCGATGTCGTCGGCGAGGGTACGAACATATGTCCCCTTGGAGCAGCGCACCGTGAACGAGACGAGCGGGTAGTCCGACGGCGCAAAGTCGGTGATCTCCAAGCTGTGGATGGTCACAGTCGCCGGTTCCCGCTCCACCACCTCGCCGGCGCGAGCCAGCTCGTACAAGCGCTTTCCTCCGATCTTCTTCGCAGACACCATCGGCGGCACCTGCTGGATCGTGCCGACGAAGCGCCGGGTGGCTGCGGTGACTTCGTCGACGGACACCGGCATCGGCTCCCGCCACACGACGGCACCATCGGCGTCGAGGGTCTCGGTGGCGACACCGAACTGTGCGGTGGCTTCGTACTCTTTCACGCCCCCTTGGATGTACCGCATCAGCCGGGTGGCTCTCCCCAGCCCGAGCACGAGCAAACCTGTCGCCATGGGATCGAGGGTCCCGGCGTGACCGACCTTCTTCTGGCGCAGCAGCCCACGCACCTGGGCGACCACGTCGTGCGAGGTCCACCCTGCCGGTTTGTCGACGAGCAGGAACCCGTCGAGCGACCGGCGTTGGCTCTGGCTCATAGGTCCTTTGCTTCCGCCAGCGCCGCGTGCAGCCTCTGGGCCACGGTCTCGATCGGTTCGAACACGGTGAAGCCGGCAGCGTTGCGATGCCCTCCGCCGCCGAAGCCGACTGCGATCGCCGCCACGTCGACCGACCCCCGGGAACGGAGACTGGCCTTGGTGCGCCCGTCTCCGAGATCGCGCAACAGCGCCGCCACTTGCGCCTCCTCGGCGATGCGGATCAGATCGATGAGCCCATCCGCCTTGTCGTAGCCGATCCCGGCCCCGGCGAGGTCGTCCATCGTCAGCGTGGACCACACCAGATCGATGTCGGGCTCGAGCTTCGTCCGGGAGAGCACGGCCCCGGCGACCCTGAGGTATCCAAACGGCGCTTCCTCGTAGAGTTGCTGCCCGATCTTGTCGGGTGCGACCCCGGCGTCGAGAAGCTCGGCTGCAACCGCGTGCGTGGTTGGTGTGGTCGCGGAGTACTGGAAACGGCCGGTGTCGGTCACGATGCCGGCGTAAAGTGCTTCCGCGGTCTTGCGATCGATCGGCCAACCGAGGCGACGGATCACCGTGTAGACCATCTGGGCAGTGGCTGCGGCCGTGCCGTCGATCCACGCCACGTCGCCAAAACCCGCATTGGTGGCGTGGTGATCGATCACCGCCACTCGTCCCGCCCGATCGGCCAGCTCGGCTGCCGAGCCGAGTCGAGCACGATCCCCACAGTCGACCACGACGAGTAGGTCGAGCTCGGCGGGCACCGCCCGCACCGGCGCCAACTCCTCCCCGTCGAGGAAGCGCAGCTGGTGCGGCACCACGAAGGGCTCACCGAACGTTGCCACCGCCTCCTTCCCGGCGGCGCGAGCAGCTCGTGCCAATCCCACCATCGAACCAAGAGCATCACCGTCGGGCCCAACGTGACCGACCACGGCGATCGACGACGCTCGACGCAACGCATCGGTGACTTGCTCGATCGCCTCCTCAGCCATCGGCACCCTCCTCGCCGTCGCTCTCGCGATCGGTGTCATCGTCTCGCTCGGCGGCGAGGTCCGCAAGAAGCTTGCCCATGCGAATCCCGTGCTCGATCGAGGGATCCACTTCGAACTGGAGCACGGGAGTGTATTTCAGCCGTACCTGCCGGGCGAGGTGCGCCTGGAGCCGTGGTGCCGCATGCGCCAGCGCAGCGGCCGTCGCCTGTTGCTCCTCAGCGCTGCCGAGCACCGAGTAGAATACCGTGGCTCGACGAAGATCCGGCGAGGTCTCGACCCCGGTCACAGTCACAAACCCGATCCTGGGGTCTTTCAGATCGTGCACCTCTTCTGCCAGCACCTCGCGCAGCAGCTCATTGACCTTCCGCATTCGCGAAGATCGCTCCGGACGACTCACTCTGGTGGCTCCAGGTGTGACACGGACGTACGCAGCAATTCCACGTCGGGTCGCTGGTCCACCCCGCGTCGCACCGACTGCAGTATCCGATCGACATGACCGGGCTGGTTGGAGACGACGGCGACACCGAGCGTGGCCTTCTGCCACTTGTCGAGATCGTCGACCTCGGCGACGGCGACGCCGAAGGTGGTCGTCAGATGAGCTATGACCGCCTTCACGACGTTCCGCTTCTCCTTGAGGGACTGAGCTCCCCGTATCCGAAGCTCGATCCGCATCGCAGCGACATGCATGGTGACATACCCTCGGCCAGGGCCTCCGGTCAAGTGCGAGCGACTTCGCTCACCTCGTACGACTCGATCGTGTCGCCCACCTTGATGTCGCGGAAGTTCTCGAGACCGATGCCGCACTCGAAGCCCTGGTTGACCGTTGGCACGTCGTCCTTGAATCGGCGTAACGAAGCGATTCTCCCGTTGTAGACGACGACTCCGTCGCGCACCAGCCGGGCCCGGGCGTTGCGATTGATCTGCCCTTCTGCGACATACGAGCCGGCAATCGTGCCGTAACGCGGGGCGCGGAATGTCTCCCGCACCTCGGCCACGCCGAGAAAGCGCTCCACCTCTTCGGGGGACAGTTCCCCGACGAGCAACGCCTCGACATCGCCGAGCAGCTCGTAGATGATCTGGAACGTGCGGATGTCGATGCCCAGCTCCTTGGCCTTGGATCGAGCGGCAGTGTCCGGGCGCACGTTGAAGCCGTAGACGACGGCGTCGGCCGTCTCCGCAAGCATGATGTCGTTCTCGCTGATGCCACCCACGGCTCCGTGGATGATGTCGATCTTTCCGTCCTCACGCTCGATCTTGCCAATGGACTCACGCAGCGCCTCGAGTGAGCCATGTGCATCGGCCTTGACGATGAGACGCACTTCGGCGTGACCTTCGGTCCGGATCTGCTCGAGGAGAGCACCCAACCGATCGACCGCGGTGGGCACCGTCAGCTCTTGAGCCCGCTGCTCGGCGACGGCCGTTTCGGCCATCTTGCGCGCCGTCCGCTCGGTCTTGACGACCTGGAACATGTCGCCGGCAACGGGAACCTCATCCCATCCCATCACCAGCACGGGTGTGCTGGGTGGCGCGCTCTTCAACTGTTCGCCCTTCTCGTCGAACATGGCGCGGACCCGGCCGGCCACCGTGCCTGCAACGAGTGCGTCGCCTCGCTTCAGCGTGCCCCGCTGCACGATGACGGTTGCGACCGGACCCCGACCCACCTCGAGCTGGCTCTCGATCACGGTACCGACTGCCGGCGCCGAGGGGTTGGCGGTGAACTCCTCGACCTCGGCGACGAGCGAGATCAACTCCAACAGGTTGTCGATGCCGTCACCCTTGAGAGCCGAAATCTCCGCACTGAGCACCTCACCACCGAGCTCCTCGACGACGATGTTGTGCTGCGTGAGAGCGGCACGCACCGCATAGGGATCCGCCGTCTCCAAGTCCATCTTGTTGATCGCGACGATGATCGGGACCTCGGCGGCGAGCGCATGGCTGATGGCTTCGGACGTCTGCGGCATCACGCCGTCGTCCGCAGCGACGACGATCACCGCGATGTCCGTGACGTTGGCGCCGCGAGCGCGTAACGCAGTGAACGCCTCGTGGCCCGGCGTGTCGATGAACGTGATCCGCGAGCCGTTGTGGGTGACCTGGTACGCACCGATGTGCTGGGTGATCCCGCCGGGCTCGCCGGCAACCACGTTGGCGTGGCGAATCGTGTCGAGCAACTGCGTCTTGCCATGGTCGACGTGGCCCATCACGGTTACGACTGGTGGACGTGGTTTGAGGCTTGCAGGGTCGTCCTCGTACTCGACGGTGTGCGGCTGGCGTCCCTCGTCTTCGACCTCCTCCACCGTGTCGTCGACGAGCACCTCGTAGCCGAACTTCTCACCCAGTGGCTCGAGAGCCGCAGTGGGAATCGTGCCACCCCCGGGGACCAGCTCACCCATCTCCATCAACGTGCGAACCACCTCACCGGTACGCTCACCGATCATCCTGGCGAACTCGTGAACGGTGATCCCGGCGTCGACGGCGATGATTCGGTCCTCGGCAGTGGCGGCCTCGGGTTCCTCCGCGGCAACGGGCTCCGCTGCGGCGGACGGCTCTGTGACAGGGCCCTCGTCAACCCGCTCTGCGATCGCAGCAGCCTCCGCCTGGAGCTCCGCGACAGGCTCGGCCACGAGCTCCGCCACAGGCTCGGCAGTCGAGGCTACGGGGGTCTCATCGCCTTCCGGGGGTGCTTCCCCGACTGGCGGCGTTTCGGCATCGGTCGCCGCAGGTGCGCTTCCGTTCGACTCCTCGAATGACAGCTTGACCAGCGCCACGCCGTCGTCGTCCAGACCCGACGAGGCCGTCTTGACGTCGATCCCCAGCTCCTGGGCGCGCTCGAGCACATCCTTGGACTCGAGCCCAAGGTCTCGTGCTACCTGGTACACCCGTTGTTTGGCCACTATGCCTCCGTGTCGATCCGTTCCCGCTGCCGGCTTCCCCGCCAGGGTCAGCTGCTCGCCTCCTCGACGGTTTCCACTTGATCTAGCCGGTCACTTCCGCTCGTGTTCTCGGCGGCGACGTCCTCTGCGATCTCACCGACTTCGATGCCATCGGCCTCGGTTTCGGCAGCCTCGACCTCATCAGCCTCGACCTCATCAGCCTCGACCTCATCAGCCTCGACCTCATCAGCCTCGACCTCATCAGCCTCGACGTCATCAGCCTCGACGGCATCAGCCTCGACGGCATCGGGCGCAGCCGCCGCTGCGGCATCGTCACCGGCCGCGGCAGGCTGATCGACGACGTCCTCCGTCTCCGGCGTGGCTTGCTCCAGGCTGTCATCCGTACCGACGGAGACCTCCGTGGCTTCGCCGGCTTCCGCTGCCGGTGCCGTAGCCGGCTCCGACACCGGCTCCACCGCCTCCCCGGATACCGCCCCCGCTTCTGCGGCCGGCTCTGTGGCTGCGGCGGCGGCCGGCTCGCCTTCTGCCGACGGTTCCGGCATCGTAGGCGCCGCCGCTGGAGAACCGCTCTCGCCGGCGGCGACACCGGCCGCACCGGCAGCGTCCTCCACGTCGAGACCCAGGTCTTGGGACTCGCTCCGGATGTCCACCTTGTAGCCGGTCAACCGGGCGGCCAGGCGGGCGTTCTGCCCCTCTTTGCCGATCGCCAGCGACAGCTGATGGTCGGGGACGATCACCGTGGCAACAGCTTCGTCCTCGTCGATCCGCACCTCCTTGACACGGGCCGGACTCAGCGCCTCCGCGAGGAATGCATTGGGGTCCTCGCGCCACTCGACGATGTCCACCTTCTCGCCGCGTAGCTCGTTCACCACCTGCCGCACTCGAGATCCCCGAGCGCCGACACAGGCGCCAACCGGGTCGACATTGGGGTCGTTCGAGACGACTGCGATCTTGGTGCGATGTCCGGGCTCCCGAGCGATGGCCTTGATCTCGACGTCGCCGTCGACCAGCTCCGGCACCTCCAGCTCGAACAGCGATCGGATGAACTCGGGATGGCTGCGGCTGATGACGATCTGCGGGCCCTTGCCCTCGCCGCGTACCTCCAGGATGTAGGCCTTCACGCGGTTGCCCCGCTCGAGGCGCTCGTACGGTATCCGCTCGGACGACGGCATGATCGCTTCGGCATTGCCCAGATCCAAGATGGCGTACCGATGATCGGACTGTTGCACGATACCGGTGACCAAATCGCCTTCCCGGCCCTCGTAGAGGTCGAACACCTGCTCCCGCTTGGCGTCACGCAGCCGCTGCATGATCACCTGTTTGGCCGTCTGGGCGGCGATGCGCCCAAAGTCCTCTGGAGTGTCCTCCCATTCCTCGACGACGTTGCCGTCCTCGTCGAGCTCCTGCCCGTAGACCATGATCTCCCCGGTGTCGGCGTCGATGGTGACGCGGGCCTCCTCGGCCGCTCCGGGGGTGCGCTTGTATGCCGACACCAGTGCGTTGGCCAGGGCGTCGAGGATCGTGTCCGCGGGGACCCCCTTCTCGCGCTCGAGCAATTCGAGAGCGTCAAGCAGGTTGTAGTCCATCGTCGTTCCTCTCTACGGCCTCTTGCCAGGCTTGGGGCTCTTCTCCCATGCGAACACTGTCTGTGCGGAGGCAACATCGTCGTACGCGATGCTGCGCGGCTCTCCCGCCACGTCGATCACGAACTCGTCACCTCCGGCTGCAACGAGCGTGCCCCGATGGTTGTTGGCACCGCCGATCTCACGCACCGTCTTGACCTTCACCTCTCGACCGATCGACTTCTCGTAATGCCGGGGGCGGCGCAGCTTGCGTTCCAGCCCGGGCGACGTGACCTCGAGCGTATAGGAGCCGTCGAGCGGGTCGTCCTCATCGAGCATCCTCGAGACGCTCCGGGAAATCCTGGCGATGCGATCCACATCCACCGCATCCTTCGCATCGATCGTGATGCGCACGATGGACGCTCTGCCGCTCCCGACGATCTCGAGATCATCGAGCTCGATACCCTCTTCGGCGACGTACGGCTCGATCGTCTGCCACAGACGGTCCACCGTGCCGGTCACGTCGGTCTCCTTCTCCTTCACGTGTCGTGTTGTGCTCTGCTGCGTCGTTGCCGGTCTGCGGTTCTCGGCCCCAACACCAAGAAAGGCGGGCGACGGCCCACCTCAAGACGCGACTCTCAGTTGGAGCGCCAGTATAGGCGCGCACGAACAGGGAAGGACCGTCACACGTCTGGTTTTTCAGCGCGGCTACCGAGCAGCAGTGACGGTCGCAACCAATGACTCGACGATCGCATCGACTGCGATCTCCGATGTCTCTCCGGAGCGTCGATCGGTGAGCTCCACGACGCCCTTTTCGAGTCCTCTCGGCCCTGCAGTGATGCGGTACGGAAAACCGATGAGCTCTGCGTCGGTGAACTTCACCCCGGGGCGTTCCGCCCGGTCGTCGAGGATGACGTCGACTCCTCGGGTGCGCAGCTCGTCATACAGTCGCTCGGCGGCGGCCATGGTGGGCGCGTCGTCCGGCTTGACGACCGTGATCACCACTTCGTAAGGCGCCACGGCCACCGGCCAGATGATGCCTTTGTCGTCGTGGTTGGCCTCGACCACAGCGGCCACGTTGCGCCCGATCCCGATTCCATATGACCCCATGTGCACGGGTCGCTCGATGCCGTCGGCGTCGAGCACGCTGATGCCGATCGACTTGCTGTAGGTCGTTCCCAATTTGAAGATGTGGCCGACCTCGATGGCCCGCAACAACGACAGCGTGCCGTCACACTCGGGGCAGCCTTCCCCGGCTGCAACCGTGCGCACGTCGATCCAGTCGCTCACCTGGATGTCCCGATCGACTGATACGCCGCGGAGATGCCAGTCGTCCTCGTTGGCGCCCGTCACCATGTTGCTCCTGCCCCGCAACGCCGGGTCGGCGATGATGCGCACGTCGGTCAGACCGACTGCACCGAGACTCCCCGGATCGGCGCCGAGCAGATTGCGAATCTCCTCGGGTTTCCCTGCCACGACATCCGTCTGACGCAGCTCGTCGACCAGCTTTTGTTCCATGAGATCGTGATCGCCACGCAGCAGCACGAGGGTCGCCTCACCACCGATCTTGTACACGAGTGACTTGATCTGGCGGTTGGCTGCAGCGAAGGCGTGGGCGTCGGCCAAGGCACGGATGGTGCGGATGCCCGGGGTCGGAAAGCGCTCGGGCGCTCCCTCCCATGGCTCGTCTGTCACCTCGGGGACCCGGGAGGTCGCCCGCTCGATGTTGGCTGCGTAGCCACAGGAATCGCAGCGGGCGACGAGATCCTCACCCACGTCGGCCGGAACCATGAACTCGACCGAATCGGTACCGCCCATGGCGCCGTTGCTCGCATCGACCGCAATCGTTTCGAGACCGAGCCTTCCGAAGATCTTCTCGTATGCGCCGTAATGGGCGTCGAATTGCCGCTCCAGCCCGGCGTCGTCGATGTCGAAGCTGTAGGAGTCCTTCATGGTGAACTCCCGAACCCGCAGCAGGCCGGCCTTCGGTCGAGGTTCGTCTCGGAACTTGGTTTGGATGTGGTACCAGGTCTGCGGAAGCTCTCGGTATGAGGCCAGCTCCTGGGCCACCAGGGAGAAGATCTCCTCGTGGGTCATGGCCAGCAGGAGATCGCTCCCCCGCCGATCGACGAACTTGACGAGGATGCCTTCCACGTCGTCCCAGCGGCCGCTCAACTTCCAGGGCTCCGCGGGATGCACTACAGGAAGGAGGAACTCCTGGCCACCGATGGCTTCGATCTCCGCACGCACGATGTTGGAGAGCTTGGTTGCGGTGCGCATCCCCAGCGGTAGGAGCGAGTACGACCCGGCCATGAGCTGGCGGATGAACCCGCCACGCACGAGCAGCTTGTGGCTCGCCGCCTCGGCGTCGGCGGGATCGTCGCGGAGAGTCGGTATGAAGGCTTGCGACCAGCGCATCGAATCCTCGGGAGGGGGTGCATCTCAGGTTACCAAGCCCTCGTCACCACCAGTCGGGGCCCCATCACCGCAGGTGCGCCGGCGACACAGCGTGGGCCGTCTCCGGGTTCACCTGAAGCGAGTAGGTGCCGAACTGGGCAGCGATGTCCTCGATCGCGATGACATACGAGCCGGCGGGGAGGGGACCCGTCTCGAGTGCGGGATCGGTGAACAGGAAACCCCGTTGGTGATCGACAGCGGCCAGCTGCTGCTTGGTGGTGCGGTTGTACAGGGAGATGCGGACCCGAGTCTGCGCCTGGACCAGGATCTCGAGGTTCTCCGCGTCTTCCTCCAAGTCGAGATACCACCAATCACGGTCACCGGCAACGTCGACGAACCCTCCGAGACCATCGGTTTGTGCGGATACGGTCACCACCTGTCCGTCGTCGGGGTCGTCGATGGCAACCAGTGGCCGGTTCACCGTGACGTCGACCTCGGTCGGCCCCCCCGATGTTGCCAGAACGATCCCCGGGGTCGCCGCCGGCCATACGACGTCGAGCGCACCGCTCCCGGTGGCCAGCTCGAAACCAAACGCATCGAGCGCACGCCACGACACCCCCGCCGTCGAGGCGAGCGTGGTCTGCACGCCTGGACTGAGCCACGTCACAAAAGCAGCCTGCTCCCACGGCCCGGCGAGCTCGATCGCGAACTCGAGCCGGCCACCGCGGCGTGGGGGGAGACGCTCATCGACCGATTCCTCGGCGTCACTGCGCAGCGACGCAACGATGTCCTGCAGGTCTTCCGACGTGACGGAGTAGATCTCTGCGGCGCTGCCAAAAGTCGTGATACCGACGAGCCGGCCGTACTCATCGAGTAGCGCCCCGCCGCTCTGCCCACCCACGGCAGGAGCTTCGGCGACCGTCCACGAGACTCCGGAGAAGGTCCATGGGATCGTCTCCCGGTACGTTGCCGTGACCACCGTCGGGTCCGGAGTGACACTCTCCACCGCCGGATACCCAACGACGAACACGTCGCCCCCCGGCTCCAGGATGCCGGTGTCGCCGAACTCGACCGGGTCGGGGAGCTTGGGACTCCTCACCTCCACCAGCGCCACGTCGGCCCGCGGATCGATACCGATCACCGTGCCACCACGCCGGGTATCGCCTGGAAAGAGAACACCGATGTTGCGGAACGGCCACACGACGTGGGCGCTGGTGACGATGAGATCGTCCTCGACGAGCACACCGCTGCCGGAGCCGTTCAGCGTCGTGAGAAATGCCACCTTGGGAGCGACTGCGCCGGCGATCTCCTGCTCGGTCTGCACGACCAGCCGCGGTGCGAGGGAGACGCCAGTCGTCGTCACCGTCGTTGTGGTCGATGGAGGCGCAGTCGTCGGCGGGACCGTCGTGGTGGTCGCTTTGGGGACCACCCCTGCAGAGACCAGGGCACCGCCTTTGGGTCGAAACGCAGCACCGACCACGACGCTGGCCACCACGGCCGCAGCGACGAAGCCCAGAAAATAGGTCATCAGCCGCAGCTGGCGCTGGGCGTCGTCGGAGCTCACTCGCCGCGGGCCACGTCCGCCACGGCGGCCCGGCGGGCGGTGGCGTTGTTGGCGTCGCCCTGGATGTTGCGCAGCTCCAACGCCGTCTCTGCGGCGAGATCTGCGGCGGTCCCGTCGGCAGCGGCGAGGCGCGCTTCCACGCCCTCGGCCACCAGTTTCCTCGCCTCGTCCAGCAAGGCACCAACCATCTCCGCCTCGGGCACCACCCGGACCACCTGTCCCTTGATGAACAGATGACCCCGTCCCCGCCCGGCCGCGATACCGATATCGGCCTCACGCGCCTCCCCCGGTCCATTCACGACGCATCCCATCACGGCGACCTGGATGGGCAGTCCCTCCGATTCGAGCGCCTCCTGCGCGTCTTCTGCGACTTTGATGACGTCCACCTCGGCTCGCCCACAGGACGGGCATGCGATCAGATCGAGGCCCTTCCGCTCTCGCAGACCCAAGTACTCGAGCAACTTCCGCCCGGCCTTCGCCTCCTCGACCGGGTCGGCGGTCAACGAGAACCGGATCGTGTCGCCGATGCCCTCGAGCAGCAGAGTGGAGATGCCGGCCACCGACTTGATCAGCCCGCCCGGCGGGGGCCCCGCTTCGGTGACACCGAGGTGGAGCGGATAGTCGACCGTATCGGCGAGCAGACGATACGACTCGACCATCGCAGGCACGTCGCTGTGCTTGACCGAGATCTTGATGTCCTCGAACCCCACGTCCTCGAGATAGCCGATCTCCTTGAGAGCCGAGTCGACGAGCGCCTGCGGCACCGGCGCTCCGTACTTCGCCAGCAGATCCTTGTCGAGCGAACCTGCATTGACACCCACTCTGATGGGCACCCCCGCATCGAGCGCCGCCTGGGCCAC
>JBFISM010000101.1:0-13646 GCA_041608535.1 Acidimicrobiia bacterium | reverse complement strand
CGCGATGTCGGCCATTCCCATCGGCATGCCGGGATGGCCGGAGTTGGCTTTCTGCACGGCATCCATGGAGAGCACGCGAATCGCGTTGGCGGCGAGTTGGGCGGTGTCGTTCATGTACTCCTCTGGTGCGACGGCGGCAGGCTAGCGAGGTTACGCGGCGCCGCTCAGCCCACCACGACGAGCGAGCGAGGTGCGTTGTTGAGTGCTTCGGGACCTTCTGCGGTGACGACGACGATGTCCTCGATCCGCATCCCCCAGCGGCCGGGCATGTAGATGCCGGGTTCGATGGAGAACGCCATTCCCTCCTCGAGTGGCGTGTCGTTGCCTGCCACGAGGTACGGATCCTCGTGCACGTCGAGCCCGATCCCGTGGCCGGTGCGATGGATGAAGTAGTCGCCGAACCCGGCGTCATCGATCACGCGACGGGTGCTGTGGTCGACCGCGGAGGCCGCAACACCAGCGGCAACGGTCTTGCGGCCGACCCGCTGTGCCTCGGCGAGAACCTCGTACGCACCGAACACGTCGTCCGCCGGATCGCCGATCGCAAATGTGCGCGTGGTGTCGGAGTGATACCCGCCGACGCTCCCGCCAAAGTCGATGACGACGAGGTCGCCGCGCTGCATGGTGCGATCACCCGGCTCGTGGTGTGGCGAGGCTGCATTGGGGCCGGAAGCGACGATCGTGAACGCAGCTTTGTCGTGACCGGCGGCAACGGTGGCTTCGGCGATGGACTGCGCCAACTCCCGCTCGGTGCGACCCGAGAAGCGTTCCCCGGCGAGCTCGCTGCTCACCGTATCGGCGGCGGCACCGGCCGCACGTAGGAGATCGATCTCGGCTGCCTCCTTGCGTACCCGCAGCCGGCCCAGCATCGGGGCCGCCGGCCGCAGCCGCAGCCGGCCAGCCCGCTCCTGGAGCTGGACGACGAACCGGGCCCACGTCTGGTCCCCGATGGCAGCCTCGACGGCGTCACCGACGAAATCGGCCACGAGATCGATGGGGTCTTCGGTCTCCTCCCAGGTAACGACCTCGAACAGGTCGTCGGGCACGTCGACCCGGGGAGCCTCGAGTACCGGGACAAGGAGACGTACATCGCCGCTCTGCGGGACGACAGCCATGGTGAGCCGCTCCGACGGCATGGCTGTGTACCCGAGCAACCAGGGCAGATCGGAGCCGGTGGACAGCAGCGTCACGTCGACGCCATCGGCTGCCATCTCCTTGCGGAGCTTGGCGAGCCGTGCGGCGTGATCGAACGGCGAACGCATGTCAGTGAGTCGCTGCCAGCGAGTCACGGGCGTGGTACGACGACCGCACCAGTGGACCGGATTCCACGTGCGGGATACCGAGCCGCACACCCTCCTTGCGGTATCGATCGAACTCGTCCGGATGGACATAGCGATGGATGCGCCGGTGGCGGGGGGTCGGCCGGAGATACTGGCCGATCGTGACGATGTCCACCCCCACGGCTCGCAGATCGGCCAGCGCCCCCATGACCTCCTCCTCGGTTTCCCCCATCCCGACGATGAGGCCCGATTTGACGATCCCGTCTGGTACCGCCCATTTGGCCCGCGCCAAGAGCGCCAACGAACGGCCGTAGTTGGCGGCGGTGCGGATGTCGCGCTGCAACCGCAGCACGGTCTCCGTGTTGTGGTTGAGCACCTGAGGCCTCGCCTCCATCACGGTGGCGAGAGCTTCACGATCGCCTTTGAAGTCCGGGATGAGAACCTCCACGTCACAACCCGGCATCCGGTCGTGGATACGGCGGACCGTCTCGGCGAAGATGGCCGCTCCCCCGTCGTCGAGATCGTCTCGATTGACCGACGTGAGCACGGCATGGCGGAGACCCATCTTCTCGATGGCTGCGGCGGCGCGGCGGGGTTCGTCCCAGTCGACCGGCCCGGGGCGACCCGTGGTCACATCGCAGAACGAGCATGCCCTCGTACAGCGATCTCCGAGCAACATGAGCGTCGCGGTCCCTTGACTCCAGCATTCGTAGATGTTGGGGCACCCCGCTTCCTCACACACGGTGTTGAGGTCCATGCCTCGCATCAGCTCCTTGAGGTCGCGATACCCATCGGAACGTACGTCTGCCTTGACGCGCATCCAGTCCGGCCGCTCCGGCTCACCGGCGAGCACACCACGGATGGTGAGTGGGATCTCGTTGCGCGCCGCGGGGGAGAATGCACCTGCAGCAACCATCTCGTCCACCTGATAGGCGGTTCGCCTCCGTGCTCCCCGGGCGAACGCTCCGAGCTGCGTCTCCACGTCTGCGTAGCCGAACACCCGGGCGACATGCGGCAGCAACAGCTCGACGATCGTCTCCAGCGCCACGGGACGATCGAGGATCTGGTTGATCGACGTGACGGCCCGGTCGGCGATCCCGCAGGGCACGATGTGCCCGAAGTAGGAGAGATCAGGGTCCACATTCAGCGCAAATCCGTGCATCGACATGCCCCGCGCCACCCGCACCCCGATGGCGGCGATCTTGCCATGGTCGGTCCATACACCGGTGAAGCCGGCCTCGGCCCATGCCGGAATCCCGAGATCCGCCAGGGTGGCGATGAGAACCTCCTCGATCCGGCGAACGTGACCGACCATGTCGTACCCACCGGGCAACTTGGGTACGGCGAAGATGGGATAGCCGACCAGCTGCCCGGGGCCGTGGTACGTGATGTCGCCGCCACGGTCGACAAAATGGAGAGCAGCGCCGAGCCTCTCGAGCTGTGGCTGGCTGACCAGCAGGTTCGACCCGTCGCCGTTGCGACCCACGGTGTAGACGTGGGGATGCTCCACCAACAGCAAGTAATCGTCGGCGGTGCGCCCGGCGGTGCGACCCTCCCAAATCGCCCGTTGCAGATCCCATGCCTCGTCGTAGGGAAGCCGTCCCAGCCAGCGGCTCCGCAGAGTGGCGCCGGCGGACGGCGTCACGACAGCTCTTGCTCCCAGTCCCAGGTCTCGAGGTTCTCCTTGATCCTCCTCAGGAAGAGAACCGCCGTCGCGCCGTCGAAGACACGGTGGTCCCAGGTCAGACCGAGATAACCGATGTGCCGGATGGCGATCGTATCGGTGCCATCGGCGAGCGTCACGACTGCCGGACGCTTCTCGACGGTGTCGGTCGAGAGGATGGCCGCATTCGGGACGTTGATGATCGGTGCGCTCATGAAGGAGCCAAACGGACCGGGGTTGGTGATGGTGAACGTGCTCCCGGAGACATCGTCGGGTTCGAGCTTGCCCGCTCGGGCCTTGTTCGCCTTCTCCCGAATGCCTCGCGCCAGCCCGGTGAGCCGCAGACCGTCGGCGTCCTTCAACGTCACCACGACCAGCCCCTCCTGGTTCACATCGACGGCGATTCCGAGGTTGACGTTGCCGTGGAGCACTTGCTCACCCTGATCGAGGTGGAACGTGCTGTTGACCGTGGGGAACGCATGGAGCGCATCCATCGTTGCCCGAGAGATGAAGGGCAGGTAGGTGAGCGAGAACCCCTCGCTCGCCTTGAACTCGTCTTTGTGCTTTTGGCGGACCCGCTCCACCGCCTCGTAGTCGACCTCGACCGAAGTCCACACATGCGCCGCGGTCTGCTTGGCCATGACCATGTTGGTTGCGATACGACGACGCAACCGGGAGATCTCGACGACCCGCTCGGCGCCACTCGGCGTCGGAACGGCCGGAGCTGACGCCGGCGCCGGTGCGGCCGCGGGGGCCTCTTCCGTTGCCGGGGCCGGTGCGGCCGCGGGGGCCTCTTCCGTTGCCGGTGCGGCCGCCGGAGCCTCCTCCGTTGCCGGGGCCGTCTCCGGTTGCGCAGCCGGTGTGGCGGATGCCGCCGCCGCTGCCGGCGCCTCGGATGGCGCCGCCGGCACCTCCTGCACTGGTGCGGGAGCCGGTGGAGCCGCAGGGGCCGGAGCCGGTGCGGCAGCTGCCGGCGCCGGTTCCGGCGGTGCGGCGGGCGCCGGTTCGGCCGGCGCAGCCGCGGCAGCCGGTTCCGGTTCGACCGCCACCTTGGCCGAGCTGGCGTCGATGTAGTCCATGACGTCGCGACGGGTGATTCGCCCGCCGTCACCTGTTCCGGGCACCTGGGTCAAGTCGATGTTGTGCTCTGCGGCGAGTTTGCGGACCACGGGTGACAGCACGCCGCGTTTCGGAGCGTCGTCGGTGGGCACGAGATCGCCGGCAACGCCTGCCGTTGCTGCAGCCGCAACCGGCTGCGGGGCGGGCGCCTCGTCTGCTGCGGGAGCCGGTGTCGGCTGCGCGACCTCACCGCCGGCGTCCGTCGCCGACGTGGCTTCGGCGGCCGCCGGCTCCTCGGCCGGGGCCTCCTCCTCCGGAGCGGGCTCGGCGGCCTCGTCTGCCGGTTCTCCCGGCGCCTCTGCCGGTTGCTCGTCCGCCGCCTCCGCCGGGGCGCCGGCGGGCTCCTCTGCGGGGGCCTCGGCCGCAGCTTCTCCCGGCTCGCCGATGACCGCCAGGGCGGTACCCACCTCCACGGTCTCGCCTTCTTGGACGAGGATCTCCTGAAGGACACCGGCCGTGGGCGATGGCACCTCCGTGTCCACCTTGTCGGTGGAGATCTCCAGCAACACCTCATCCTCGGCGATGGTGTCGCCGGGTTGCTTGGCCCACGAGAGGATCGTGCCTTCGGTGACCGTCTCGCCGAGCTGGGGCATCGTCACGGTGAATGCCATGTGGTTCTGGCTCCTGTTCGTTAGTGGAGCGACCGGCCTGCTGCTGTCAGCAAGGTCTCACCGATCGCCTCTGAGATCGTCGGATGGGCATGGATGAATGCTGCCGCTTCGGGAGGCAGCGCCTCCCAGGCCACGATGTACATGAGCTCGTGGATCATCTCCCCGGCGCCCGGACCAGCCACGGAAGCACCGATGATCGGGCCGTCCTTCTCGGCCACCACCTTCACCACCCCACCGGTCTCACCCTGGATGATGGCGCGCCCGATGCCGCGCATTCCGTGATCGTGCACTTCCACCTCGTAGCCGGCCTCGATCGCCTGGGACTCGGTGAGACCCACGGATGCCACCTCAGGACGGGTGTATACGACGAGCGGGATGGCTCGATAGTCGACCGGTGCCGGCTCTCCGGTGGCGATGTGCGTGATTGCGGCGATACCTTCTGCGAACCCGGCGTGGGCCAGCTGGGGCGTCCCCGCCACGATGTCGCCGACGGCGTAGACGTTCTGCTCGGCGGTGAGCATCGTCACCAGATCCGTCTTGATGTAGCCGCGATCCACTTCGACGGCAGTGCCATCGAGCCCGATGTCGTCTGTCAGCGGCGCCCGACCCACCGCCACGAGCACCGTGTCGACAGCGACGCTGCCATCACGCTGAGGGATGTGCACCTCACCGTCACGCATCTCCGGTGGCCCCACGGCGGTACCGGTGGCGATCTTGACGCCGTTCTTCTTCAGCTCGCGCTCGAGCACCTTCACGGCGGCCGGATCGGTACCGGGGAGGAGCTGGTCCAGGGCTTCGAAGACGAACACCTCGGAACCGGCGTCGGAAAGCAACGAAGCGAACTCGCACCCGATCACGCCCCCGCCGATGATGGCGACCCGCTGCGGCCGTTCGGTCCAATCGAGCGCATGGTCGCTCGATACGATGCGGTCACCGTCGAACTCGTAGCCCGGGATCGAACGCGGCACCGATCCGGTGGCGATGATGACGTTGCGAGCCTCGATCCGCCGGGAGCCGTCGTCGCCGGCGATGTCGACCGTGCCCTTTCCGGCGAGGCGCCCGAATCCGTCGATCACGTCGACCTTGCGCGCCTTCAAGAGTCCGCTGAGGCCGGTGACGAGTCCGTCGACGATCCTGTTCTTCCTGGCGAGCGCAACCGGCCAGTTGAGCGTGGGCTCGGCCACGTCCACCCCGAACTCGGCAGCCTTGCGCACCGTGGCGTACACCTCTGCCGTCTTGAGCCACGTCTTGGCGGGGATGCAACCACGGATCAGACAGGTGCCACCAACCCGCTCCTTCTCAATGAGCGCGACATCGAGACCGAAGTTGTGTGCGTAGAGCGCTGCGGCATAGCCGCCTGGGCCGCCGCCGATGATCGCAACGTCGTACATAGCCCTCCGGGGGACACGAGCTCACGCCTCACATGAGCCGGGTCTCGCATTGTATGCCCTTCGGCGCCTGTCCAGCTACGGGGAGTGCGGCCCGGCTGCGCGGCGTTTCCGGGGATCAGATGCGTCCCGACGCAGTGAATTCGTCGATTACGGATCATGGCCGGGAAACCCGTCGTGCACAAGCCGGCGGCTTTACGGTGAACACTGCGTTTCTTCGGTCGCACGATTGCGATACGTGCGGCAGTAGCGGGCACAACCCGTACCAGAGCAGCGCATCAGTGCGTAGCCCGCTTCTTTGGTCGTGTATTGACCTCGCGATGCGATTGCAGGTACCTTATGAAGCGAAGGCTTCTCGCGCTCATCCCGGTGCTCGTGCCAGTTGACGGACGCACCAGAAGGGGGGACAAAGTGGCGCAAGTGATCATCATCGGCGGCGGACCGGCTGGGTCGATCCTGGGCTGTTACTTGTCAAAGGCAGGGATCACCAACACGATCATCGAGAAAGCGATGCACCCCCGTCCTCATGTTGGGGAGTCTCTGGTGTCGTCGACTGTGCGCATCCTGGACGAATTGGGGCTGATCCCGATCATGGAGGAACAGTCATTCGTCCGAAAGTACGGGGCCGCCTGGCATCCAACTGCGGGTCGCGGCGAGTTCTACATCGAGTTTGCCGAGTTTCCCCAAGAGGGGGTCAACCAGGATCACACCTACCACGTCGACCGAGCCACGTTCGATCATCTCCTGCTGCAGCACGCTCGCAACCTCGGCTCCAAAGTCGTGCAAGGGGTGGGGGTGAAGCGGGTTTTGTTCGACGAGAACGACTATGCCGCTGGTGTTGTCGTGGACGTCGATGGATCGACCACCGAGCTCCATGCTGAATACGTCGTCGACTGCAGCGGCCGCAACACCGTGCTCGGCAACCAGCGCCGGCTCCGCGAAAAAGACCCTCTGTTCAATCAGTTTGCAGTCACTGCGCACTTCGAGAACGTGGTGCGCAGCCACGACCCGAAGACGGAGGACTACATCCACATCTACTTCCTGCCGGTGGAGCGCGGGTGGGCATGGCAGATACCAATTGACGAAACGGTCACCTCGATTGGCGTCGTCACCGAGAAGAGCGTGTTCCAAGAGTCCCGGCAACGCAAGGAGGAATGGTTCTACGAGCACATCAGCACCACGCCGGATCTCGCCAACGCAATGGAGAACGCCAAGCAGATCGACGAATTCACGACCGAAGCGGACTACAGCTACGCCATGAGCAGATTCGTGGGCAACGGCTGGATGTTGTGCGGTGACGCCGCCCGATTCGTCGATCCGATCTTCTCGTCTGGTATTTCGATCGCAGCCGAGTCTGCCAAGTACGCGGCGCTGCAGATAATCGAATCGATGAAAACAGGAGATCGGAGCGAAGCCGCGCTGGAGCCATACGAGACGCGCATCAAGAGCGGCGTGAGCATCTGGTACGAGTTCATCAAGCTCTACTACAAGCTCATGCACCTCTTCACATACTTCATCCAGTCCGATGAGCATCGCCTCGGAGTCCTCCAGCTGCTGCAAGGTGAGGTCTACGATCGAGACGAGGCGCCGGTGCTCGATGCGATGCGCAAGATCATCCATACGGTCGAGAACACCCCGGGGCACTTGTGGGCTCCTCATCTCACAGACATACCGATCGACTGAAACGACGGTCTGTTGTGTGCTGCGCAGCCGGCGCTGAGGTCGATCTGATCGTTTGAGGTCGTGCGACCGGCGACACCACCCGTAACCTGAGTGACCATGCCTCGAGCCGTCACCGCCGTCATTCCCGCCGCCGGGCGGGCAACCCGGCTGGGTTCAGCGGTCTCCGGAAGCAAGGAAGTCGTGGACATCGGTGGCCAGCCGGTGCTTTCCCTTCTGCTGGCACGGCTCGCCGCCTCCGGCATCGAGCGCGCCCTCATATCGCTGCGCGCCGGTAAATGGGACATACCGGCTGCGCTGGTGGGCGATGCACGGCACGGGATCGACCTCGCCTACATCGTCGTCGCAGACAGCCCGAGCCCTGCGCACTCCATCGCACCGGCGCTCCGCTACGCCTCCGACGAGATCATCGCTCTCGGCTTTCCCGACGTGATCTTCCGGCCGAAAGATGCCTTTGCCCGCATGCTCGATCGCCTTGCTGCCACCGGGGCCAACGTCGTTCTCGGTGTGTTCCCATCCTCGACGCCGGAACGAGTGGACATGGTGCGCCTCGACGAGGATCGGCGCGTCGCCGAGATCGTCATCAAGCAACCCGATCGTGGGCTCACGCACTGCTGGACCCTGGCGGTGTGGAATCCCCCGTTCACCGAGATGCTGGTGACACGTGTCGACGACCACCGCCAGGCCGGTCACGGTCGTGACGAGTTCCAGATAGGCACGGTGATCCAGGAGGCGATCGCCAGGGGTCTGTGCGTCGAGTCGGTGATCTTCGACGACGGCCGGTACCTCGACGTCGGCACGCCGGCAGACCTCGAAACGGCGAGACGCGCCCCGGACTTCTCGTCTTGAGAGCACGAACGTCGCAGACTGCAAGACCGCGCCACAGCGTCGAGCGGATGTGCGGATCTGTCGGTTCCGAGGAGCCGCAGCTGGAGGCGACCGGGGAAACCGCCACGACCTAGCGGATCAGGCTGCGCCGCCACGGCAAGGCGGCGCCGCGCCTCAGCCCGTATCTGCGTACCGCATCTCCCTGCGGTACTTGCTCCAGTCGGATGCCTGCGTCGACCAGACGATGTCGGTGGCGACCTGGCCTATGCCCACCAGGACCAGCAGGGTCGTCGTCCACCACGGCGCCTCCATCACGAGAGCCGGGCCGAGGGCGAAGAACGGAATGAGCTTGGTCAACAGCGCACCTGATGCGTGCATCCAGGCACGATGCCTCGCGGGGGTTCGCAGATAGCTGGCGTAGTCGACTTTGGTCCCCGGTTGGGGACGCTTCACCGAGCCGATGAACCAGTGAGTGAAACGTATCCCGAAGATCCGGCCGACGCTGAGGTGCGCCAGCCCGTGGGTGGTGACCAGCGTGATCCCTGTGCCGATCAGGAGCGCCGCTCCGTTGGCAGGCTGATCCAACGCGTACGCCCACCACACGAGTGCGAAACCGACGAGCGTTCCGATGATAATGAGTGCCGTGCCGGGACCCACCGGCACCGTGAACAGGGCCCAGGATCGAAACGCCCGGCGATCGATGTCGGCGATCCGGTCGGCGTACTCCTGAGTCAGGCCGGGGTGCCGCTTGACGGCGCCAACCGCCCTCCAAAACCCGGTTGACGCCAGGGCCGTCTCCCCGCGACCAAGCGCCTCCTCGGCGGCCGTCAGCGCTGCTTCTATGTCCTGTCGATCGGAGGCCATGGCGACGATTGTCGCACCTGCGGAGGCGCAAGCCGCAGGAGCCGGGGTTTGATTCAGCGCGAGCCCGGGTAGGTGAGCTCGGTGCGGAAACACCGCCGAGAGAGAAGGAGGCCGTCATGACCGCGCAGTACGACACCGGCTACGACTGGAACGACCGACTTCAAGACGAAGGCAAGTGGAACGAGCTCAAAGGCAAGATCCGTGAGGAATGGGCCGAGGTCACCGACCAAGAGCTCGAAGAGGCCCGGGGCAACTGGGAGCAGCTCAAGGGCTTCGTCCAGCGCAAGACCGGCGAGACCGCCGACACCGTCGAGCGCAAATTCAAGGACATGTTCAACTAGAACGTCGATCTAGCGCGTCTCCCAAACGTGCTCACCGAGGGCCCGCCCACCCGTGGCGGGCCCTCGGCGTTGGTCCGTCGCTTCGTTCGCTCTGCAGAGGGCTCGGTAGCATCCCGGCGATGCAGACCCGCTGGCTCCTCGTCGCCTCGCTCCTCACCGGATTTGCGATCCTGATCGCAGCTGCGGTGTGGTTCGTCCAGCTGCAATGACCCGAGCGAGATTCTTGGTGGTCGGTGGGGGGATCGCCGGGGTCACCGTCGCCGCACCGCTCGCCGAGCACGGCGATGTCACGCTGATCGACAAGGAACCCAACCTGGCGTTCCACACGACAGGTCGCTCTGCGGCGCTGCTCTTCGAGACGTACGGCCACCCCTCCCTGTGGCCACTGACCGCGGCAAGCCGTCGCTTCTTCGACCATCCACCCCAAGACGTCGTCGATCATCCCCTGCTCACACGACGCGGAGCTCTGACCGTCGGCTTCACCGGAGAAGCCGCTGATCTCGATCGCCGCTACGAGGAAGCGAGGGTGCCCGGAGTGCGCATCCAGCGACTCGATCCCGATCAAACCCGCCGGCTGTGTCCGGTGCTGGGCCCGACGCTGGCGGGAGCGGTCTACGAGGAAGAGGCGGCGGACATGGACGTTGCGGCCATCCACCAGGCCTTCGCCCGCCTCACCCGCCGTTGCGGCGGCACAGTTCGAACTGGCACCGAGCTCGTCGATGCGGATCACCGCCGCGGCCGGTGGCGAGCAGAGCTGTCGGACGGGACTTCGTGGGAGGGTGACGTCGTCGTGAACACCGCCGGGGCGTGGGGCGATGTCGTGGCACAGCGCTGCGGCGTTGCGCCCATCGGTCTCACGCCGCTACGGCGAACGGCGTTCATGGTCCCGGCACCCGAGGACAGCGAGGGGTGGCCACTCGTCGTAGATCTCGACCATTCGTTCTACTTCAAGCCCGACGGGGTGCAACTCCTGTGCAGCCCCGCCGATGAGACACCTGAAGAGCCCCGAGATACGCGACCCCTCGAAGAGGACGTCGCCCTCGCCATCGAGCGGATAAACGCCGTCACGTCGCTGGGGATTCGCCACGTTCGTTCCAGCTGGGCGGGGCAACGCACCTTCGCTCCCGACCGCACCATGGTGATCGGCCCCGACCCGCAGCAGCCGTCGTTCATCTGGCTGGTGGGCCAGGGCGGCACCGGGATCCAGACTGCTCCCGCGGCCGGCGAGCTGGCCGCTTGTCTGGCGGCTGCACTCCCCGTCGCAGAACACCTGGTTGCCGCCGGTGTGGACGAGGAGGCGCTGAGCCCGCGGCGCCTCCGCTGAGCGCAGCGCTCGTACAATCAGTGGCCATGCTCCAGCTGTCGCCTCCCGAAGCCATGGCTCTCGTCACCGGAGAGATCGTGGTCGGCTTCGCCGACCGGGGTGCCGTCAACGAGGGCGATGAGGTTGCCATCGCCGCCACGACCACGGCCTCGGCCGATGACATCAAGCCCGCATACCGGCGCTGGCTCGGGTCGACGCCGCCTGATGGGTACGGCGGGGTGATCATCTCGGTCGAGCCGGTTGCGATACTCGACTCCGAGGCAGGATCCGCCCGCCATCTCCGCAGCTCGGCGCCGCCGGGCGATCTCGTCGTGATCCGTGTCTACGGTCCCGACGGACCCGTGCTCTCCGACGCAGCGTTCGCCGCCCGGCAGAAGTCTGTGGAGGGGGCGTTGCGCGGGTGACCGCCGCCAAGATCCCGCAGCGCATCCCAGTCGATGATGTCGTCGAGCTGGAAGCCGAGTGGGACATTCCGCAGCAGCCGAAGCTGGCGGTGGTGTTCTGCCACCCCAACCCGCTCGACGGCGGGACCATGCGGGCGCCGCTGATGCGCAGTGTCACCGCTGGACTCGTCTCGAATGGAGCAGCCGTGCTCCGCTTCAACTTCCGCAGCGTGGGTACTTCGACCGGGGATCACGGTCGCGGCTTTCCTGAGATCCACGATGTCGCTGCTGCCGTCGGAACCGCCGTCGCCCGGTACCCGCAGCTCCCCCGGACTCTGTGCGGCTGGTCATTCGGTGCCGTCACCTCGTTGCGGTGGCAGGCGGCGTCAGGGTCGCAGCTTCCGTATGTGGGCATAGCTCCGCCGGTCTTCAGGGAAGGCGTCCTCGTGCTGCCCGGAGCTCAGGATCTACGTCCCGCCCGGCGTACGTTCATCCTCGGCGATCGCGACCAGTTCGCCTCGGTCCAGGACCTGGATGCCTACGCCGGCTCGATCGGTGCGGAGTTGGTGGTGCTCGAAGGGAGCGACCACTTCTTCTACTTCCGGGAGGACAAGGTCGTCGAGGCGATGACCGCTGCCCTGGGTCTGCGCGACTGATTCGCCTCACTGCATCGGTTTGAAGCCGCGATTGCGCGCTTCGGCGAGCGTGTCCGGAGCGAAGGTCTGGATGAGATTTCTGGCAAACAGATCGCTCTCTTCGATCCTCGACAGCAACTCGGTCGCCTGCTCCTCGTCGCTCACGTCGTAGGCGATCATCGTGTCTCGAGTCCCGAGGAAGCGGTGGCCTTCGTAGCGTTTGATGTCCATGGATCCTCGCTGCCTTCGTCCGACCGCCGGATGCTATTCCACCCGCTGGACCGATCCGGTGATCCCGCATCGCCCGTCGACTGGGCTCATCCCCTGCGCCGGAGCGGCGTCATTGGCTCGCCAACCACCAACGTGAACGTGATGCGGGTGGCCGGATCGAGACGCCAGGCATCGACCCACGACGGGGCGATGGCCAAGTGGAGGGCCAACACCAGGGAACGCATCGCACGCCGCAGCGCAACCATCATCACACTCGCGGGGGTTCGCGATAGCCGCCGAAGACCGACTTCAGCGTGGCGACCGTCTCGCCGAGCGTCGCCCGGCTGCGGGCGGCATCGATCAGCAGCGGCATCAGATTGTCGTCACCTTCGGCACCGGCTCGCAGCGCTTTCAACGATTCGGTCACGGCCGTCTCATCACGTGTGTCGCGCACCGCCTGCAACCGCACGCGCTGCTCCTCCTCTACCTCGGTGCCGATCCTCAAGATGTCGAGGTCCTCTTCATCCGTCGACACGTGGGCGTTGACCCCGACGATGGTGCGTTCCCCGCTCACCACGGCTTTCTCGAACTCGTAGGCGGAGTCGGCGAGTGCGGTCTGGAACCAGCCATCGTCGATTCCGGTGAGCACCCCGTCGAGCATCGAACCGTTGCCCATTCGTTCGATGGCCGCAAACAGCTGTTCGGCGGCGTCCTCCATGGCGTCGGTCAAGCCCTCGACGTACCACGAGCCGCCCAGCGGGTCGATGGTATCGGCCACGCCCGTCTCGGCGGCGATGACCTGCTGGGTGCGAAGTGCGATCTCTGCGGTGCGGGCCGTCGGCAGCGCGTAGACCTCGTCCATGGCGTTGGTGTGCAGCGACTGGGTGCCACCGAGCACTGCGGCCAGTGCTTCGATCGCAGTGCGCACGATGTTGTTGTCGGGCTGCTGGGCGGTGAGTGACACCCCGGCGGTCTGGGTGTGGAACCGGAGCTTCATCGACCGCTCGTCTTTGGCCCCGTAGCGATCGCGCATCCAGCGAGCCCAGATACGGCGAGCCGCCCGGTATTTGGCGATCTCCTCGAAGAAATCGATGTGGGCGTCGAAGAAGAACGAAAATCGCGGCGAAAACTCGTCCACGTCGAGACCCCGCTGCTTACAGGCCTCGACGTAGGCGAAACCGTCGGCCAGGGTGAAGGCGAGTTCCAGGGTCGCGTTCGCTCCCGCCTCCTGCATGTGGTAGCCGCTGATGGAGATCGAGTTGAACTTCGGCATCGAGCGGGCCGAGTACTCGATGATGTCCGCCACGATCCGCATGCTCG
>JBFISM010000100.1:0-13728 GCA_041608535.1 Acidimicrobiia bacterium | reverse complement strand
GTTGCATAGTCGCCAGCCGTGACGATGATCTCGTTCCGGTGTTCCTCGATGCGCTCGATGCCGCGGCACAGCGACGCGGCGTATCGCCAAAGCTGCATGTCACCGCAGCCACGATGGACCTCATCCCCGACGACTGGTTTGGCGACGTCGAGCTCACCCGCAGCGAGGGCGCGGTTGTCGAACCCCGGACGGAGCCGATCGGTGACGATCAGCTCGGCGTGGAGTGGGAGTGGGAGGAGAGTCCCGAGGTCACCTTGACGATCGTGTCCGAGGTGGACGAGGCGATTGCCCTCTTCAACCAGCAGAGCCCTCGATTCGCCGCCTCGCTGATCTCGGCTGAGCCGGATGAGCACCAGCGGTTCTTCGACCTGATCGACTCGCCATTCGTCGGCAACGGCTTCACTCGCTGGGTCGATGGTCAGTTCGCCCTCGACCGTCCGGAGCTCGGTCTGTCCAACTGGCAGTACGGACGCCTCTTCGGACGCGGCGGGGTGTTGTCTGGAGATTCGGCCTTTACCGTCCGGACCCGGGCCATCCAGGCGGATCCCAACGTGAACCGCTGGTCGTAGCGGCCGGATCGTGAGCGAGTGGACCAATCCGGTGACGATCCAGACAGCGCTGCGCAGCGCCGGATACCTCGCCGATGCCCGCACCGCACAGGTGGTGTACCTCGCCGAGCAGCTCGGCAAGCCGATTCTCGCCGAAGGCCCGGCCGGTGTGGGCAAGACAGCCCTGGCCCTGGCGGTGGCCGAGGCCACGGGTCGCCGGCTGGTGCGGCTCCAGTGCTACGAGGGACTCGACGAGGGCAAGGCGCTGTACGAGTGGAACTATCACAAACAGCTGCTGCGGATCCAGACCGATGAGGGCAAGCAGTGGGACGAGCTCGAGGGCGACATCTTCACCGAGGACTTCTTGTTGGAGCGGCCCTTGCTCGCCGCCATTCGTAGCCCCGAACCGGTCGTCCTGCTGATCGACGAGGTCGATCGAGTGGAGGTGGAGACCGAAGCGTTGCTGCTCGAGGTGCTCGACGCCTTCCAGGTGACCGTCCCCGAGCTGGGTACGATGTCGGCCCGTACCAGGCCGTTCGTGGTTTTGACGTCGAACAACAGCCGGGAGCTCTCTGAGGCGCTGAAGCGGCGCTGTCTTTTCCTCCATGTGGGCTACCCCAGCGTGCACAGGGAACGGGACATCCTGCTGAGCCGAGTCCCCGAACTACCCGAGGAGATGGCCAAACGCATCGCCGAGGTGGTGGCGTCCATCCGCAACATTCCGGTGCGCAAAGCGCCGTCGGTGAGTGAATCGATCGACTGGGCGCGCACCCTGCTTGCACTTGCGGTTCAGCACGTCGACGGGCAGATCACCGCCGACACATTGCATGTGCTGCTGAAGTACCAAGCCGACATCGACAAGGTCTCGCGAGAGCTGAGCCTGCAGACGGCGGAGGAGTGACATGCTGATCGGGCTCACCGATTTCGCCGACGAGCTGCGCGAGATCGGGATCCCGGTGAGCATGGTGGAGGTGCTCGATGCGGCCGATGCGCTGCGCCATGTCGATCTGGGTGATCGCACCGCAGTGCACGCCGCCATGGCTGCCACGATGGTCAAGAACGCCCGTCATCAGGATGCCTTCGACCTCGCCTTCGACGTGTTCTTCGGGTTGCGCCCGCCGCCCCCGTCTCCCACGACGGAATTGCACGGCCCAGCTGATGGAGCCGACACGGCCGAGGGCTCCTCGGGTGGCGGGAGTCCCGCCGACGTATCCGATCTGTTCGAAGCACTGGTGGGGGCGCTTGCCACAGGTGACCAGCATGCGTTGTCGGCCCTCGCCCGACGGGCCGTGGACCGGCTCTCCGGGTTCCAGCCGGGACGACCCGTTGGTGGGCGTTACTACCTGTACCGCGTCATGCATCGCCTCGACGTGGATCGACTGCGAAGCCGTCTCGTTGAGGGCCTGCTCGCCGCGGATGACGAGCTCGGGGTCGACGACGAGCTAACGACCCGGTTGGCAGTCGACACGGCAGATCGCAGGATCGGTGCTTTCCGTACCGAGGTGGAGGCCGAGATCCTGCGCCGCCTGGTGCAGGATCGGGGGCCCGAGGCGGTGTCGCAGACCCTGCGCCGCCCACTCGTCGAGGATCTCGATCTCATGCATGCCACTCGTGAGGAGCTGGCGATGATCGCCGACCGGATCGCACCCCTCGCCAGGCGGCTGGCGAGCAGGATGTCGGCGCGACGCCGTCGTGGACAGCACGGACGTCTCGACGTGCGGCGCACCATCCGACGGTCGCTGGCCCATGGCGGCGCCCTGCTCGATCCGCAGTGGAAGCCGCGGCGCATCAACAAGCCGGAGCTGGTGATGCTGTGCGACGTGTCGGGCTCAATGGCCACATTTGCCCGGTTCACGATGCAGCTGACATATGCGATCGGACACCAGTTCTCGAATGTCCGCGCGTTCGCCTTCATCGATGGGATCGACGAGGTGACCCGCTTCTTCGCACCGGGCGAGGATTTCGAGCACGCCATGGCCCGCATCGCCGAGGAAGCACAGTTGATCCGCCACGACGGCCACAGCGACTACGGGACGGCGCTGGAGTGTTTCACCACGGAGTTCTTCGATGCGGTGACGCCTAGCTCCACCGTGATCATCACCGGTGACGCTCGCAACAACTATCGCCCCACAGGGGAGGAGAGACTCGCCAAGATCGCCGATCGGGCTCGTGCTCTGCTCTGGATCAACCCCGAGGCCAAGCGCTATTGGGACACCGGCGACTCGGTGATGAGTCGCTACGGGGCTCTTTGCGACGGTGTGTTCGAGGTACGCACGCTCCGCCAACTCGAGCGCTTCGTCGAGTCGGTGGCGCTGTCGCGAGTGAAGGGCTTGGTGCCGATCAGTTGAGGTTCGGTCGAGTGTGCTTGTTCGCCGCGTAATCGGCGTTCCAAGCACACTCGACGGGCCGGTTCTCTCTGTCCCCCTCGTGCGATACGGTGTTCGCTGCGGCGGCGATCCTGGGGGAGAGGAGTCGTCATCGGCCAGATCGTTGTCGTTGTCATGCTGGTGTCCACGCTCTCCGGACACGGGGCAGGCGCACCATGTGTGGGGCTGGCAGCCCCGGTTGCCGGGCCGATCACGGCCGGCTTCGCCCCCGTGGGGCAGTTCGGCGGCCATTGGGGAGTCGACTTCGCAGCAGATGTCGGTTCGATCGTGCGCAGCGCCGGCGCCGGTGTGGTTTCGTACGCGGGGAGCATCAACGGCCGCAAGTCGGTGACCGTAGATCACGGTGGCGGACTCAAGACCTCGTACTCCTACCTGCGAGCGATCACGGCGTCCGCCGGGGAGGCCGTCGATGTGGGCGATGCGCTCGGTCTGTCCGGCGACGATCACGGCGCCCCCGTCGTTCACTTCTCGGTGAGAGTCGACGCTGTGTATCACGATCCGGTGCCCTGGCTGGGGTGTCACCCACCGCATCACCCGCTGTGGCTGGCGCCGTGGGCTCCCGGTGGCGGCACCTATGCTCGACGCCGTGGACATCGGCATTCTGGGCGGAACCTTCGATCCGCCGCACGTCGCTCATCTCTTCGCCGGTCAAGCCGCCTTCGACGAGCTGGGTCTCGATGTGGTCTTGTTCGTCCCCGCAGGCGCCCCGTGGCAGAAGGCGGATCGCCGTGTCGCTACGGCGGAGCACCGCCTGGCGATGACACAACTGGCGTGTGCCAATGTGCCGCACTTCACAGTCGACGATCGGGAGGTGCGGCGCCATGGGTGGAGCTACACCGCAGATACCTTGGCCACCTTCGATGCAGAGGATCGACTCACGCTGATCCTCGGCTCTGATTCCGCCGCCGGGCTGGACTCCTGGGAGCGCAGCGACGAGGTGAAGAAACGGGCCCGACTCGCCATCCTGCCGCGTCCCGGCACCGATCGGCGCACTGTGGACGAGGTGACGAGCGATGCTGACGTGGTGTGGCTCGACACGCCGCTCATCTACCTGTCAGGCACGATGTTGCGCAGCAGGGTCGGTCGAGGGCTGAGCATCAGATTCCTCGTACCGGATGCCGTTGCCGGTTACATCGCCGAGCACGATCTGTACCGCTGACCGGGTGTCGCCGGGCACTCTGGCCGGCGCCATCTACAATGCACCCACTGTTGCGACGCAGGAAGGTATGACCATCAGCGCTGACCACGACGCCATCGTCGTTGCCAAGGCCGCTGCCACCGCGATCGCTGAGAAGAAGGGGCTCTCCATAGCCCTTCTCGACGTCTCCGAACTCGTCGTACTCACCGACGTGTTCGTGATCGCCACCGGCACGTCCAACCGACACGTGAAGACCCTCGTCGAGGAGACCGAGCATCAACTCGAGACCTCGGTCGATCACCCGCGCCGTCCCCTCCGCCGCGAGGGGGAGGACTTCGCCCGCTGGGTGCTGCTCGACTACGGAGACGTCGTCATTCACGTGTTCGACGAGGAGACTCGGGCGTACTACGACCTGGAGCGGTTGTGGGCCGATGCCCCCCGCATCGCATTCGAACCGGTGCCAACCGAGGCCTGATACAATCCTGCCGCCTCGGGGCTGTAGCTCAGTTCGGCAGAGCGCTTGCATGGCATGCAAGAGGTCACGGGTTCAATTCCCGTCAGCTCCACGTTTCGTTCCCGGGCCGACTTTGCTCGCTGCGCTCGCAAACAGACGCCGCTGAACGCTCCTGGAAGCGCTTGTTCAGCCGGCGGAGGCTTTGCTGAGTTCGGCTTGGATCTCGCCGCCGGGGGCCGTGGAGGTCTCGATGGCGTTCACGATCCACCCCGCCACCAGCCGTATGACGATCGTCATCACGATCGCAGTGACTGTGTCCCACAACAGCGATGTGGCCAGCTCCGGGTCGTCGGCCAGCTCTTCGGCGGTGAACACCAGCTCCTCCGGCAGGATGAGGAGCAACCACGTAATGAGAAGGGTTACGTAGTAAACGGCGATGGCGAAGTAGGGCAGCTTGTTGCGCCGGGACCGAGCATGAGCGGCCAGCGGACTTGCCGGCCAAGACTCTGGCCGGCCGAGCCTTGGAGCGAGCTCTGCCCGGTAGCCAGCGCCTGTTGCGCCTCGTCGTAAGCCAGATCGAGCTCTATGTCGGATGCGGTGACGGTCGAGTTCGCGGGGCCTAGGGTGCAACCCCGTGATCATCTGCCATCGCCATCGTTTCATCTTCGTGAAGACAAGGAAGACCGGCGGCACGAGTGTCGAGATCGCCTTGGCGGAGCACACCGGGCCCGACGACGTGCTCACCCGGTTCGGGTCCAAGGAAGACAACGAGATGCGGCGGCAGCGTGGGGCCGATGCGCAGAATCAGGCGGTGCCGCTGGGAAAGCTTCGCCCAGGTGAGTGGGGGACGCTGTTGACGCGTCTCCGCCGCCCGTCATTCCGCTCCCACATGCCGGCTGCGGAGATTCGCCGCCTCGTCCCACCCGGCGTCTGGGACGGATATCTCACCTTCACCATCGCTCGCAATCCCTGGGAGACCGCCGCCTCCGGATACGCCTGGCAGATGCGCAGAGGGGGAGCCGGTCCGAGCTTCTCCGAGTTCCTCCGCACCCGCATCGACATGTGGCACAACTGGCCGATGTACACGGTCGACGACGAGATCGTCGTCGATGAGATCATGCGTCACGAGGAGCTCGAACAGTCGCTGGGAGTCATCACCGACCGTCTGGGTCTGCCCCGGCTCGATTTGCCGCGAGCCAAAGGCGGCGTGCGGCGTGGCCCGTATCAGGAGATGTTCGACCACGCCGATCGCGATCTGGTTGCCGAGGTGTGCCGGCGCGAGATCGAGTACTTCGGGTGGACCTTCGATTAGGCCCTGGGCTCCCGTGACCCGTCGGGATGTGTCAGCCATTTGGAGCCCGCCACCAGCTCGACGGCCACCTCGCTGGTGAGCTCGACGAAACGGTCGAGCGCCGGCGGTGGCTCTCGATCTGCCAGCAACCCGAGAGTGATGAGCCGTGGCGGGATTGGAGGATCAAGTGCCCGCACCAGTACCCCGGGATCGTCCAGGTCGACCGCAAGCGACGCCATTACCGCATGCCCGACGCCCGAGCGAGCCATGGCCTGTACGGCCGCGTTGTCCTGGGTGCGGAAGACGATGTTGAGCTCGGCGTCCTTGCCCCGCAGCCCGTCTTCGATGAGGCGTTGACACTCGCTGGTCGTCTCGCAAACCAGCGGTTTCCCACTGAGATCGGCCGGTGCAACGGTTTCCCCGGGGAGATCGTCGACGCCGCTGTCCCGGGCGCTCACCAGCACGAAGGGATCCGTGATGAGGGGCACGATCTCGATCCCGGCGGATTGGATCGGGGAGGTGAGGAACGTCACGTCCACCTTGCGCGCCACCAGCCAGTCGAGCAGCTCGCGCTCTTCCGTTGATTCGCTGAGCTGTACGTCGAGCTGGGGCCGCTCCTTGCGCAGACGCTGCAGGATGCGAGGGAGCAACCGCACCGAGGCGCTCTGGAAGGTTCCCACCGACAGCGTGCCCACCTGCCCGGCGAGAAATCGCGCCACGTCGGATCCGGCCACCTCGACACGCCGCAGGATGTCGTCGCCGTGACGAAGGATGCGCTCGCCGAGCGGAGTCAACACCGCTCGCTTCGGTCCGCCAGGCCGGTCGAAGAGCGGCCCACCCACGAGGCTCTCGAGCGCAACGATCTGCTGGCTGATGGCCGACTGCGTGTAACCGAGCCGTTCGCCGGCGGCGGCGAACGTGCCCTCCTCAGCCACCGCACGCAGCGCCCGCAGGTGGCGGATCTCCAAACCGTTCATTGCCATGGCCATCAGCATAGCTGATGATAGCGATGAATAATCATCGCTTTACATGATGATGTGGGGGACGGACACTGATAGGCAACAGATAGGAGATCACCATGCTCGAGACAACCACCTTGGCTCGCATCATCGACATCCAGGGCATGGCAGCAGCGGAGCCCCACATCGCCAGGCTCGTCATCGCAGCCCGGCGCCACGGCATCAACCCCGTTGCGGTCGACGTGCTCGCCGATACGACTCAGCCCGAGATCGCCCGATTGCGGGCTCTCGCCAGGGTGCAGCGTGACCTGACACCGCCACTGACACCCACGCACGCCGCCGCCTGAAAACGGCGTGCACCGCTGCAGAGACGTGCGACGACCGGACCGAGACCGTCCGGTCGTCGTGCGACGCATGCCCGTAGCCGGTGCAGGGCCGCAATACGCCGGATGGCTCAACCAGGAGACCCCGGCGTCCGTACCGGGGCGAGCATGGTGAGCCACGCCGTCGTAGGACGATGGGAGCGATGCGCCGTGGCGAGGCCAGCCGGCCAGCTGCGTCTTCAGCGCCTGCAGGGTCCTCCCCTGGGTTCGAGCGGAAGCAATCGAGTCATCGCCGCTGCCAGCCCATGACCACATAGCGTGCCGTCGAGCGCTCGAAGCGGAACCCGTCCGCCAGCACCTCCCAGCCCGTGGACTCGTACAAGCGCCGTCCGGCAGTGATGTCATCGAGCGTGGTGAGCAGCGCCCGGCTGTGCGATTGCGCATCCATCAGAGCATCGTGGAGGCGACGTCCGAACCCGAGACGTTGGAACTCCGGATGCACGGCGAGCTCCACGTATTCGAACGTGTCGGACAGCCAGCGTTCCGCTCTCCCGTCGAGAGCCGTCCGCACCTGATCGTGCCACCACTGGCCGGGCTCGGAGGTGTACCCGTAGGTGAAACCAACCATGGTCCCGGTGCCGATCCGGATCGCACGGCCGACGAATCCAGACCGTTCCACGTGTCGGCGCACCGCATCGTGGAAGGCATGCACCTGGCCCTCGGTTCTCCGGTATGGCGGACCGGTGAACGCAGCGCGGTACACGTCCACCGCCTCGCGGCTCCACCAGCTCACTCGTCGCCGATCGAGCACTTCCAGCCGCGCCGTCGTCGGGTCGACAACGGGCTCGAGAAACTCGAGACGGTTGCCGAACGGATCCCGCACCGAGCAACGCCGGTGCCCTGGGAACAGACCGTCCGGCTCGACCATGAATCCGGCCTCCTGGAGGCGCTCGGTCAGCCCGGGAAGGTCATCGACCACGATTCCGGGATGAGCACGGTCTGCGGGCCCGAACGCCGGGTCTTCGGCGATGTGCAGCTCGAGCTCGCCGAGCTTGAACCAGATACCACCGCGCTCGGAGAGCGAGTGCGGCTTCTCCATCTGCGTCATCCCGAGAATCCGTCCGTAGAAGCCGATCGCGGTGTCGGTATGGCCCTGGGGGATCACCACTTGGACATGATGTAATCGCATCGCGGCGAAGTGTACGACGCGGTTTGCAGCGTCTACCCTTCACGATCCCACTTCGTGGTGGTTGCGGAGCTGGGAGGGCTTCGAGAGACGGCATTCCAATGGCTCGGTACGACTTCAGCGCTATAGAGGAGAAGTGGCAGCGGCTGTGGGACGCCCACGGAACGTACCGGGTAGACAATCCCGGTGACCCGGGTTTCGACGCATCCAAGCCGAAGTTCTACGTGCTCGACATGTTCCCGTATCCCTCCGGCGACGGGCTCCACGTCGGCCATCCCATCGGCTACATAGGCACCGACATCCTGGCCCGCTACAAGCGCATGACGGGACACAACGTGCTCCACCCGATGGGCTTCGATGCGTTCGGCCTGCCGGCGGAGCAGTACGCAGTGGAGACGGGGACGCCACCCCGAGAGACCACGGAGAAGAACGTTGCCAACTATGAGCGGCAGCTGCGTGCCTTCGGGCTGTCGTATGACTGGTCGCGGACCCTCTCCACCACGGACCCCGACTACTACCGCTGGACCCAATGGATCTTCATCCAGCTCTTCGAGAGCTGGTTCGACCCCGACGCCAACGCAGCCCGTCCGATTGCGGAGCTGATCGGCGCACTGGAGCGTGGCGAGCGTTCGGTGGACGGGAGAGCCTGGAGCGAGCTGTCTGCCTCCGAGCAGCGCGACTACATCGCCGGCGAGCGGCTGGCGTATCTGGACGAGGTGCCCGTCAACTGGTGCCCGGCGCTCGGCACGGTGCTCGCCAACGAAGAGGTCACCGCAGACGGCAGATCGGAGCGGGGCGATCATCCCGTGTACCGCCGCCCGCTGCGCCAGTGGATGCTGCGCATCACCAAGTATGCCGATCGGCTCATCGACGATCTGGACAACATCGACTGGCCGGAGTCCGTCAAGACGATGCAGCGGAACTGGATCGGCCGCAGCCACGGTGCGACCATCGAGTTTCCCATCGAAGGGAGCGGGCAGCGGATCGAAGTGTTCACCACCCGCCCCGATACCGTGTTCGGGGCCACCTACATGGTGCTGGCCCCGGAACACCCGCTGGTCGATGCGATCACCGAGAGCGAGTGGCCCGACGACACCAAGGCACCGTGGCGGATTGCAGACACCCCGCTTGCGGCGATAGCCGGCTACCGGCAAGCCGCAGCTCGCAAGTCCGAGCTCGAGCGAACCGAGTTCCGCAAGAAGACCGGAGCGTTCACGGGCGCCTATGCGATCAATCCGCTCACGGAAGCCCGGATCCCGATATTCGTTGCCGACTACGTCCTCATGGGGTACGGGACGGGCGCCATCATGGCTGTGCCCGGTCAGGACGAGCGTGACTGGGAGTTCGCCGAGGCGTTCGGTCTCGACATCATCCGCACGGTGCAGCCCCCCGACGCCTTCACCGGAGACGCCTATGTCGGCCAAGGGCCTGCGATCAACTCGACCCGAGCGGACGGTTTCTCCCTCGATGGGCTCGGTGTCGAGCCGGCCAAGGAGAAGATCATCGAATGGCTCGAGGCCAATGGCTTCGGCGAGGGCACGATCACATACAAGCTGCGTGATTGGCTGTTCAGCCGCCAGCGGTATTGGGGGGAGCCCATCCCGATACTCCATGGGCCGGATGGAGAGATGATCTCAGTACCCGCGGAGCGGCTGCCGGTGGAGTTGCCCCACATCGACGATTACCGCCCGCGCGCCTCGAACGACGAGAACAGTGATCCGACCCCGGCGCTCGATCGGGCGCCGATCGAGTGGAAGCACGTCGAGCTGGACGGCACCGTCTACACGCGGGAGCTCAACACGATGCCGCAGTGGGCCGGGTCGTGCTGGTACTACCTGCGGTACATCGACAACGGCAACGACGAGCGGTTCGTCGATTCGGAGGCCGAAGCCTACTGGATGGGGAAGAATGGCGTCGATCTGTACGTGGGCGGGGTGGAGCACGCCGTGCTCCATCTGTTGTACGCCCGGTTTTGGCACAAGGTGCTCTACGACCTCGGCGAGGTCTCGACTGCAGAGCCGTTCGGCCGTTTGTTCAACCAGGGTTACGTGCTCGCCGCCGCCTACCAGGACGAACGCGGCTTCTACGTTCCCGCCGAGGACGTCGAGGAGCGCGATGGAGCTTTCTTCTACGAAGGCAAGCCGGTCACCCAGACGTTCGGCAAGATGGGCAAGTCGCTGAAGAACGGTGTGAGCCCCGACGACGTCATCGCAGCCCACGGGGTCGACACCATGCGGCTCTACGAGATGTTCATGGGGCCGCTCGACGCGGAGAAACCCTGGACGACGCGGGACATCGTCGGTGTCTCCAGGTTCTTGCAGCGGCTGTGGCGCAACTTCGTCGACGAGGACACTGCGGCGCTACGGGTCACCGACGACGACCCGTCGCCCGAACTGCTTCGTCTCACCCACCAGACGATTGCCACGGTTACCAGTGACATGGAGGGCATGCGGTTCAACACCGCCGTGGCGAGACTGTTCGAGCTGAACAACTCGCTCGTTGGCCTGGATGCGATCCCGGTCTTCACCGCCGACGCCATGGTGCGGCTGCTTGCCCCGTTCGCCCCACACGTGTGTGAGGAGTTGTGGGAGCGGATGGGTCACGAGGGATCGGTGACGGCGGCAGCATGGCCAACGTGGGATCCGGAGATGATCGTCGAGGAGCAGGTGACGATGGTGGTCCAGGTGAACGGCAAGGTGCGGGACCGGATCGACGTACCCGCATCGATCGGCGATGACGAGGCAGTGGCTGCGGCGCTGGCGTCGGAACGCGTGCAGGCACACACCCGCGGTGTCGAGCCCAAGAAGATCATCGCCCGCCCCCCCAAGATCGTCAGCATCGTCGTCTAGGTCCGTGCGTCCCATCCGCCGCTCGCTGACCGCCGCGGCCGCGCTCTCGATGCTGGGAGTCGACGTCGCTGCGGTGGTCGCCGTCGTACCGACCGTGGACCCGGCGCGGGTGCGGATCGTTCCGGCATCGCAGCTCTTCCGTAGATTCTGGGCGAAGGGCATCGTGGCCGTGACGATGCCTTGGGCCGTGTACGTGACGCCGGCCGTGCTCCATCGGATCACATCGAGCGATGATCGTCACGGGCTCGCCCGGCTCGTGGTACACGAGCTCGTCCACCTGCACCAGTACCGCACCGCCGGACCGCTCCGCCACATCGGCCGGTACGTTGCGGACTATCTGCGGGGACGTCGAGGCGGGCTTGGCCATTGGGATGCCTATCTTGGGATCGAGGCCGAGGTGGAGGCGCGCCGCCTCGCCGCCGAGTTTGCAGATTCGCAGGGACCACGATGATCGACGAGACTGACCCCACCGGAGAAGACACAGCGCCGGTTGCGCCGGGCGGGACGCCCGAACGGCCACCGACGCCATGGACGTTCTTCGATTTCCTTCTGCTCCTCGTGTGCTCTGTGGTGGGGGCGCTGGTGGCCTCGCTTGCGCTGGCGGTGACGGGATCCGATCTGGGCGACCCGTCGACGATGGATGCCGCCGTGATTCTCCTCGGTCAGGCCATCGGCGGTCTCGGCTACCTCACTTACATGTCACAACGACGCGGCCAGTCGCACTGGGGGGAGGATTTCGGTCTCCGGCTGACCCCGTTCCGCACCGGGGCGCTGTTCATCGGCGTGGGGCTCCAGATCGTGGTCGGATTCGCGTCCGTGCTCTTCATCCCGGAGGATTCATTGGAGCAGGGCATCTCCGACATCGTCGCGGAGACCACCGGGTTGTGGCCGAAGATCCTCATCGCCGTACTCAGCGTGATCCTCGCCCCCATCGTGGAAGAGCTGATCTTCCGCGGGGTGCTGCTGCGCTGGCTGCAGTCCGTGATGGCTGCGCCGTGGGCCGTACTCGTGAGCGCCCTCCTGTTCGCAGCCTTCCACCTCCTCGATGCGAATCTGTACATCCTGCCGGGCCTGATGGTGGTGGGCCTCGTGCTGGGGTGGGTAGCGGCGCGGGATGGGAACCTCAGCCGGGCCATACCGATCCACATGGGGTTCAATCTCGTCGGGGTGGTTGCCCTCTTCATCGGCGTCGGTTGACGTTGATCAAGGTCATGGTTCTCGTCACTGCCGCCTGGTAGGTGTAGACCCAGGCGGCCGGCGAGCCGGAAAGGTTCATCGTGTCCGGACCTGCCCCATCGCCGGGCAACCACGGTCGGAGCGGGGCGGGCGAGACGAGGCGTGCGGGGACGCCGTCTTCCTGGTTGCCGGCGGTGCTGGCGTTGGCGTTGACACTTCTCGCCTCGTGGTGGTGGAGCCGCGATGCGTCCGCCGTCGCCGACAACGCACCCCAGCCGCCGGTGGCGGTCGCCCCGGCACAGAACGCACAGGGGGTGACCGTCCACGTTTCCGGTCTCGTGGCCCGTCCCGGGCTCGTCGAGGTTCCGGCCGGCGGTCGGGTCGCAGATGCCGTCGCCGGCGCCGGTGGGCTGCTGCCGGATGCCGACCTCGCCCTCCTCAATCTGGCCGCACCCGTGCGTGATGGCGAACGCATCGTGGTCGGCGACACCGCCGCCGCAGCAGCGATGGTTGCGCACAACGATGGCAAGGTTCGTGTCAACGCCGCTGATGGAGCTGCGCTGGAGGCACTCCCGGGCGTGGGGCCGGTCCTGGCGCAGCGCATCGTCGACTTCCGCACCGAGCATGGGCCGTTTGCGACGGTGGAAGATCTGCTCGACGTGCCCGGTATCGGCGAGGGAAAACTGGCGGCCATGCGGGATGTCGTCATCGTCCCGTGACCGGGGCCGCGGCGACGTGGCGCACCGCAGTGCGCATCGCAGCCGCCACTCCCGCGATGCGCGGGGCCGCTGCGGTGTGGGTCGGCGTCGTCGCCGGTGACCGCAGCAGCGTGACGGCGGCGCTGCTCGTGGCGGTGGTGGTTGCGATCGCGGCGCTGCGAGACGGCCGCGCACTCCCAGCCGCGCTGCTTGCGGCCGGTCTCGTTGCCGGTGCGGCCGCAGCAGAGCGGTCGGTCGACGAGGTACATCCGCCTGCGCGCCAGGTCTTCTTCGAGGCAAGGGTCATCGCAGATGCGGTGGTGGAGGAGGGTCGCTCGTACGTCCTCGTGGCGGCGAACCCGGGCCAGCGGAGCCTGCCCGGCGGGTTGAAGCTTCGCGTCGCCACCGATGACGTAGCAGGTGTCGTCGTCGGCAGCACCGTCGAGGTCGCCGGCGAGCTGCGCAACGCCGCAGGCTGGTTCGGGCGGCATCGCTACACGGCAACCGTCACTGCGGCTGCGATCACCCGCACGGTGGCGCCCTCCGTCGTGGTGCGGGTCGGCAGCGGCTTACGGCACCACCTCCTGGGCAACATCGAGGCGACGTCGCCGGGTCGGGCACTGCTCCGAGGACTGCTCGTCGGCGATACGACTGCACTCGGTGCTGACGACATCGCAGCGCTCCGCAGCACGGGTCTGGCGCACTTCGTGGCAGTGTCC
>JBFISM010000099.1:0-13830 GCA_041608535.1 Acidimicrobiia bacterium | reverse complement strand
GCTCCCCGTAGTGTCCGTAAACACCGAACTGATCACGGGTCGCTGACGCTGCGAAACCGAGATCCGGGAGCGGGCGTATCGATCAGCTCCGGGCGACCACCGGCTTTGGGGTTATATCTGGATCTTGCTCACGTGCCGGCGAACGCAGCTTCATCGGCGGGTAGTCGATTCCAGACCTGTCCGTCGGTCGAGATCCACACCGCGGTCGACTTGCTGGCGACATCGATCCCCATGGCGACTATCAACGGGCGCCTACCTGCGATCGAGCGGATCTGGGAACCGACTGGTGCGGTACTGTCGACCACCGTTCGCTCCCATTGCATCGCGTCCGGGCTGGACCAAACCACGATTGCGCTGGTTTCCAGGTCTCGCCCAAATGCCATCAGTCCGTGATCGAGGTTCACGGCTCCATCGATGACCGCGTTCTGGAACACGGCGCCATCGACTTGCGTCCACTCATCCCCGTCGGGCGAGGTCCACACAACCCCATGCCCCTGATCGCTGTTGTTGCCGACGACTACGAATCCTTCGTCGCGCGCCGCTACCGCGCTCAGCTCGGCAGTCCCCAAACCGCCTCCGGTGAGGGTCCACTGGGCTCCGTCCGTTGACCTCCAAATTGCGGGTCCCGCACTCGACTCCGTGAAGACTCCGATGTCGGTTTGGCCGCCTACGGCTACACAAGAGCTGCTCGTACATGCGACGCTCAACACGAAATCGCCGTCATCGTGTTCGGGGGCGGGAAGACTCAAGCGCAGCGTTTCGGCATCGGGGCCGTGGAAGAAGGCCGTATCGTTCCCATAGGTGTCGGTCACGACGACCAACTCACGGTCGAGGAGAGCAAGCGCGATGGGATAGACACCAAACTCGCCTCCGCCCCCGAACCGTGCCGCCACCTCCCATGTCTGCCCATCGGGCGACGACAGCACGACGCCCTGATCGGAACCCGAGGGTGCGCCGATTGCCACCAGCGCGTCGTCTGCAACGACGAGATCTCTCATCTCCAACCCCGTCAACGGTGCCGCCGAGACCCGTGACCAACTCGAGCCGTCGCTCGAGAACCAGATGACGCCGCCATCCCGATCGTTCCCCACCGCGACGAAACCCCCATCGACACCCACCACCGATCGAGGCCCGTACGCGTCGGGTGAAACGAACCACCCGAACCGAGCTTGGAGGAGTTCGGGTACGCCACCAGCAATGCCCGCCAAGGCAGCTATGCCAAGAAGCCCGACGCCGGCAATCGATCCCAGCTTGGATCGACCTGACCTGGTGCGCCACGGACGGAGCAGACCCAGTAAGACTGCCAGAACCCCGAGCGTGACCCCCACCCCTGCCATCAAGCCGCTGGATCGGAAGTCCCCAGTGTCGTCGAGCACCAACGAAACACCACCTGCGACAGCAGGGAGGAACGCAGCCACCCACACATACCAGCGAACCCGCATCGGCGCCCCCAATGGCGTCACCTGCCCAGACTGTGCGGAGCGGAACCCGCAGATCAATCGTACTCCCACCGCCGTATGAAGGAGCGGGGCGTCCTCGACGTGGGTGTCCGACGGTATCCACCACGACAGCGTGTCTGCGAGTGCCGGAGCGACCACGATGAGGCGTCCTCGGCAGCTGCCAGTGCTCCAAGGCTCGGGCCCGAGGTAGGGACAAATACGGTCGAGCGACTCGTGTCGTCTGGGCCTGGCGCGGGTAGCGTTTCTCGTGTGAGCAGCGGACATATGGAGGCGCCGTCGAGCCGGCGGCAGCTCGCCTGGATCGGGGGTGGACTCGCCGCGGTCGTCGTGCTCACCCTCGTCGTGCTGGCGGTGAGATCACCGGCCGAGTTCGAGCCCGGTAGCCCTGAAGCCGTAGTACAGGACTACCTGCAAGCCGTGCTCGCCGGTGACGAACGAACGGCCGCGACCTTCTTCGCCGAGGACTCCAACTGCACCCGCGACGACTTCGACCACCGCGATCGCACGTCGAACGTGCGAATCACGCTCATCGACTCGGAAGTCTTCGCCGACGACGAGGCGACCGTCGAGGTACGCATCCGCTTCGACGAAGGAGCCCTCGACACGTTGTCGTCGTACGACCTCGACGAGACCTTCTTCCTGGTCCGGGAGGCCGGTGACTGGCGCATCACGAACAGCCCGTGGCCGCTGTTCTTCTGTGAGGAGGAGCCGTGATCGGAAGCGTTTTCTCGCTGCTCATCTTCGTCCTGATCGTGTGGGCGATCGTCAGTGCGGCACGCCGCTTCGGGGGTGGCGATGGCGGGGCAACGGATACCGCCGTCTCCTTCCGACGCCTCTTCATCTACCTCCTGCTGCTCGCCGCCGTTGGCATCACCGCCATCGGGGCGCAGCAGATCCTCGAGATCGTGCTCGATACCGGCCGCACCATCGCCGGCGACGACAGCGCACGCCAGGCTCGCGGCGTCGCTTTCCTCCTCGTGGGGGCTCCATCGCTCTTCTTCCTGGCCCGCCATCTGCAACGACGGCTCGAGGCCGACCCGTACGAGGAGCGATCGGCGGGTTGGCGCATCTACCTGAACGCTGCGTTGCTGGTCTCGCTCGTGGTGGCCATGACGACGCTGTCGCAAGTGCTCCGGGTTGTTTTCGGAGTCGACGACTACGACCCGTCGGCGCTGGCATGGGGTCTGGTGGCGGCCACAGTGTGGCTGGTCCACTGGTTCGGTCCGCTCCACGATCATCCACTCGAAACCGGCACCCATCTCGCCGGGGGCTCGCTGTTCGGATTGGCTGCCACAGCCACCGGTGTGTTCCTCATCGTGCTGGCGGCGGGCGATGCCGTCTATGACGCACTCGTCGGTTCGACGCTGGCCGAAACCGATCCCATCGATCGCATATGGCAGGCCGTGAGTGCTTTGGCGGTTGGTGTACCGGTGTGGTGGTGGCACTGGCTCCGGCCGTCACGGCGGGAGTGGAATGTCTCGCTGTGGAACGGATACGTCGTCGTGGCCGGGGTGCTCTCCGGGGTCCTCGCCACGGTCGGGTCCATCTTCGCCCTCGTCCTCGGTGTGGCGATCTGGCTTTTTGGAGAGCCCGATGCCGCGCAGGCCGCCGAGCACTTCGAGTTCGTGCCAACTGCTGTCGCCACTGCGGCTGCCGGTGTGCTGGTGTGGGCGTACCACGCCTGGATCTACAAACAGGTGCAAGCGGGCCGAACCGAGCCGGTGCGCATCTACGAGTACACCATGGCCGCCGTCGGGCTTCTCGCAGCCGCCGGTGGCATCGCCACGCTGATCGTCGCATTCATCCAGGCGATCGGCCCCGCACCCGTGGCCACGGGCGAAGGCGCCGCCAACGTGCTGATCTCAGCCGTGTCTGCCCTGGTGGTGGGGGCGCCGCTGTGGTGGACCTACTGGAACCGCATCGAGCGTGCCTATGCGGCTGATGCTCGGGCCGAGGCGCCGGCGATATCACGGCGCATCTACACATTGGGTCTGTTCGGCGTGTCGGCCATCGTCGGGTTCGTTGCGTTGCTCGTCGTGGCGTTCATCGTGTTCGAAGACATCTTCGATGGCGTGTTCGGTGGCGACACCTTGCTCGACGCCCGAGTGGGCATCGCCCTGACCATGACCGCTGGGCTGGTGACCTGGTACCACTTCGGTGTCTACCGGCGGGACCGCGACATCGCGGTCGAGCTGCAACCCATCGGACCGAAGCGCATCACGCTCGTCGGTATGGTCACTCCTGACGCCCTCGATGCCATGCGGGATCAGCTCGACGGAACGATTCGAATGTGGGAGCGCACGGATCGAGATGAACCATGGCAGGGCGACGTGACGGCCTTGGTGGAGCGCATCGCCGCACATGGGACAGACGATGTCATGGTGTTGCTCGACAGCGGGATGGCCGAGATCGTCCCGGTGCGAGTTCGCTAGCGGGGCTGCGCCAGACCCCGAGCTCCACGGAGTTCGATGATCAGCGCCGACGTCCCCGCGTTCACACCAGCCCACTCCCAATGCCACGGCTCTTGCTTGCTCGACCCGCACCGCGCCCACGAGGGAAGCACCCAACCGAAGGCCGGGCCGTGCTCGAGCAGCCACTGGAATTGCGGGTCACGGCACGACAGCACGTGCGACTTGCGGGTTGTGGTGTCGACCACGTCGATGGCCCGGCCCCAGCCGTGGTTCGACGTCCCCGGCTTTGCCGTGGGAACTTTGCAGACGAACCTGGCAGGCGGCGGTGGAGGTGGCTCCTCACCTTCTTCGACCGGTGGCGCCGGCGGAGTCACCCAACCACAGTTGCGGTCGTATGTGCGCCGCTGTGCCGCCAGTGACCGGTAGCACCATCCGGCGGCAAAACCAGTGATACCTTCTGCCTCGGCGGCGATCAGAAGCAGCTCCCAGGCGACGGCAGCGTCCCGTTCGAGATAGCAGCGCTCGTTGGCGCCGGCAGGTACTTCCCTGAGAATGTCGTCGGGGAGCCGGCCGTTGCGATAGCCCTCGGCCTTGAGATCTTCACGCATCGCACGGGTTCCCAATGGCTCGTAGGCATCGTCGTGGTCGTCGTGGGCCACGGCTGCCGTCATCGGGGAGATGGCCATGATGGCGACGCACAGCGCAACGAGCTTCTTGATTCGATACATTTCCACCACTGAGAAGTGCGAGCGAGGGCCCTACCGCCGCTCGCACTTTGTATGTCGGCCCGCCGAAGCGTTTGTTGGCCCGCCGATGCGCTCCACCACGAGGAGCGCCTTGCAAGGTCACACATTGCCCACCGGTGCGGTGCGTCGCATCGTCGAATCTGAGGATTCGACCCTGGGCCTACCGGCCCGGTGCGCCCGACCCAGACGGCGTCGGAGCCCATCACCTGTGGGCGGTTCTCGACGGGTGGCGGGTCAGCGTGGCGGTTCGTGCTCGGGAAGGACGATCGCCTGACCCACGATGGTGCGCTCGCCATCATGGGTGATCACCGGATCGCCGTAGAGGACATAGCCATCATGGAGCGCAGCAGAGACACGCTCACAGAAAGCGCGGTCGTCGGTCCCCGTGAGCAGCCGATACGGCAGCGGTTCGTCGAGTCCGTCGCTCATCACACCGCCTCGAGCCCGGCAAGGATGTCGGCGATGAGGTCGTCAACCCCTTCGAGGCCGATCGACAGTCGCACCGTGCCGTCATCGATACCCATGGCTGCTCGTGCTTCGGGTCCGATCCTGCGGTGAGTCGTCGTCGGCGGGTGTGTCACCAGGCTCTTGGTGTCACCCAGGTTGTTGGAGATGTCGAAGAGACGGAGCGCATCGAGTAATCGGAACGACTCCTCCTTGCCACCGTCGAGGAACAGGGTCACCACCGTGCCGCCCCCGGTCATCTGGCGTCGAGCGATGTCGACCTGGGGGTGATCGTCGTCGAATGGATAGCGAACGCTCCGCAGCTTGTGGTGTCCCTTGAGTTTCGAGGCGATCGTGGCGGCGGCTGTCGATTGCGCATCCACACGGAGCCGCAACGTCTCCAAACCCTTCACCAGGACCCATGCGTTGAAAGGGCTGAGGCTGGGACCGGTGTGACGGGTGAATCCCATCAACTGCTCGGAGATGAACTCAGTGGAGCCGAGCACCGCACCCCCCAAAGTGCGTCCTTGGCCGTCGATGTGCTTCGTGGCCGAGTAGACCACGATGTCGGCGCCAAGCTCGAGTGGCTTCTGCAGCACGGGTGTGGCGAACACGTTGTCGACCACCACTTTGGCCCCGGTGGCATGGGCCAGATCGGCGACCTGAGGCAGATCGATGATCTCGAGACCGGGGTTCGACGGAGTCTCCAAGAACACAGCCGACGTCGGCACGCTGAGCGCATCGGCCCAGGCGTCGAGATCGGTGCCGTCCACGACAACGGTCTCCACGCCGAAACGCGGCAGGATCTCGGTGGCGATGACGTGACACGAGCCGAACAGAGCCCGGGACGCGACCAGCCGATCCCCCGCGGACAGCTGACACGCGAGCGACGCAAAGACTGCGGCCATTCCGGAGCCGGTAGCGAGACACGCCTCCGCACCTTCGAGGAGCCGGAGTCGCTCTTCGAAGGTGGTCACTGTCGGGTTGCCGTAACGCGAGTAGATGTAGTGGTCGACATCGCCGGCGAACGCCGCCTCGGCTTCGGCAGCCGACCCGTAGACGTATCCCGAGGTGAGGTAGAGCGCCTCTGCGGTCTCGTCGAACTCGCTGCGGGTGAGACCGCCGCGCACCAATTTGGTGGCTTCGCTGATCAGCTCTGATGCCATGGCAGACCTGCGCCCTTCCAGCCCCCCAGCCGGTGCCCGGCGCCGTCGGCGGCGCCCTCGAACCCCTCGGTGACATTGAAACAGTGCGAAAAGCCGCGTTGCTGGAGTGCCGCAGCGGCGCTGCGGGACCGAGCTCCGGACCGGCACAGGAGATATACGGGTGCGTCCGGATCGATCCCGGCGGCCACCACCTCGTCGACAAACGAGTGGTTGGGCACGTTCGGGTAATGCGCCCAGGAGATCGTGATGACCTGCTTGCCGATCGGGGCGAGGTTCGGGAGCCCGACGAACTGCCATTCCGGCACGGTGCGCACATCGATGAGCACGGATTCGGGCTGATGGGCAAGCGCATCCCACGTGTGTTGCAGCGACACCTCGGCTATCTCACCGGCCATGTTCTTCGCCTCCTGTGCGTCCGCTGGCACCGACCACGACATCGTCGATGTCGTGGAGTGCGGACCGACCCACTCGCATCGCCTCCACGGCACCGTGCTCGTCCACGCGGATGAGCGCAGGGGCGGTCCTCACCGACAGGCTACCCAGCCGGTCATCGCCGGCGTCAACAGTGGTGTAGGCCACTCCTCGCCGCAGCAGTTGGGCGCGCAGCGCGTCGCAGAGATGACATGCCGGAGTCACAACGACCGAGATCCCCGCAGGGAGCCGGGTGGCCACCCCACGTCGGGACCGGGCCTGGATGCGGTCGGCGGTGAGCGGCAGCGCCGTCGCCACCAGGGCAACCAGCACGAACCGGAGGAGCACCTCCGTCATCGCACCAGTCTTTCGTAGATGAGGCAGCCAACACAGATCCGGGAGGTGGCGGCGAGCAGCGCCAGCGCCCCGACTGTCCCGGCCAGCACCCAGCCCGCGAGAGTCCAGCCCAATATGAACGCGACCGTGGCCGCCACGGTGAAGACGGCGCCAACGCGCGAGGCAAATCGAGGTGGTCCGGCGGCTTCTACCTCACTCGGACCACCCGGATCGACCAGGTCACGGATCCACGCGGTGTAGATGCGAGCCGTGAGGTTGGCTCGTGGACCAAGAAGACCGGCCGCCGTCAGCAGCACGGCGGTGACCGCGACCGGCCACGAGGATTGGCTGATGAACGCAAGCGCGATCAGGGCGGCGACCACGCTTTGGTTGAACCTGGGGATGTTGACGTCGATTGTCGGGGTTGACTGAACGAGGGACACGTGTGGCTCCGATGAACGAGAGGAGATGCGAAGGCACCGACGCTGCGGGGGATGCGCTCAGAGGTGGGGCGTCGGTTTCAGGAGACACGCATGGCGGCGTCCGCCGGGCAACCCACCCGAGCGCTTTGACACCGACAACAGCGCATGAACGTCATCGGGACCACTGTAGCGGCGGAATCCGCGGCGCCAATCGGTCGCCGGGCCCAAATGGCGAACGGTCCCACGAGCGGCGCATGGATCGGTAATCACGCCGATGGAGGGCCGACGATGTCGCCGGCCCTCCGGGGGCGAGAGAGAGATGGGCTCAGCCGTCGGTGCTGTCGGTCCCGAGCACGTCGACCTCGATCTCGGTGCGGTTCTGCACGCTGCCGTCTTTCGCCGAGTACTCGAACAATTCGATGTGGACATGCGTATTTACGGCGAAGAGCCTGTCGATGTCTATTGCATACTCGCCCCAGCACCCCGAGCCGCAGGTTGCCGTGTCGAAACCCTCGGCGACGGTGGTGCCATCGTCCAGATAGATGCGCCACGCCAGGCTGGCCTCGAAGGTGTTGGCGAGACCGCTGATGGTGAACGTCGGCTCGACGGTGGCCCCATCGGCAGGGCTGTCGATGAAGATCAGCGGCAAGAGGTCGTAATACCCCTCTCGGGTCTGCGGCCCGTCCAGCACGATGCCATCAGCCCCGACGACGTCTGCGATCTCGCCGTCACGCAAGAACAGCACCGAGTCGATGTCGTCGAACTGCGTGAGGGTGTACACGACCGTGCCCAGTGCGAGTTGCGTCTCGGTGACCGACGACATGTCGTAGAAAGCGGCGTTGAAGTCGATCGAGGCGACACCATCGCTCATGGACAACCCGAGAAGCTCCGTATCACTTCCCATGGGGATGATCTCGTTGTCCTCGAGCTGGGCGATGTCGATCATCGCTGCAATGAGCCCCGCAGGGCTGTCGTCGGCGACCTCGACGTTGAATGGACGGAGCACCGGTCCACCGATGGCCGCACCTGGCTCGACGAGCGTCGAGCTCAGATCGAGCTCGCCGAATCCATACACCTTGGCTTCGACGGGCACGACAGGTTGCGGGGCAATGGTCGTCGTGGGCGCTTCCGTCGCAGGAGCGCCGGTCGTGGAGGCGACAGTCGTCATGATCCCCGGCGGCTGCGTCGCCGGAGTCTGCTCTTCGATCAGCCGGGGCAGCAGGAGCAGCGGAACACCGAGGAATACCACCACGGCGGCAGCTGCGGCAAGACCGACGAGCCAGGGCCGCCGCTGGGTGACGTGCGGTTGTTTGGTTTCGAGGCGGGGTTTGAGCTGGGTCACTGTTTCCTCCGGAAACGGCGGAGCCTGGGGCGCCATCTGGACGAGCCGGTAGGTCAGCTCACGCAGCCTCGGATCGTGATGGTCAGCCATCGAGAAACTCCTTCAAACGAGATCTGGCGCGAGCGAGCTGCCGTTTGACCGATCCCTCCGAGACGCCAAGCCGTGTGGCGACCTGTACAGGAGTTAGGTCTTCCCAATACGTGAGGACGACAGCTGCCCGTTGCTGAACGCTGAGTCGATCCACCGCAGCGAGTACGTCCACGTCGACTTCGACGGGATAGCTCGTCGTCTCTCCTGCCGCCTTCAACTCGCGAACTCGCCGCCGGAGTGTTCCCCGGTGATGGTTGCGAGCCGTGTTGAGGACCGATCGATACAGATAGGCGCGGTGATTGGTGATCTCGCCCCAGCGGCTCGATCGGAAGGCTGCAAGACATGCATCCGTCACGACGTCCGGAGCGTCGACCGGCCCGACGAGCCCGGTGGCGAATCGCACCAGCTCATCCGCATGTTTGCGATAGATCTCCTCGTTGGTCATGTCACCCCTACAACCCCGCCGAGGGCGCCTCTGGGTGACAGGCTATTTGCATTTGACGCGAGCAGGCTCGCTTCGAGTCTGACTCGAGCCGCCTGCGGCGGCACGTCTTGTTGCAGATTCGACCGCACATGTCGCTCGAATCCGATCGAGGGGGACGGCGGAGCCTTTCCCCCTCGAGCTCCCCCTTCAGCCTCCGCAAACAGATCGCATCCTCCCCATCCTCGAGAGGGGGGAGTTTGAGGGGGGAGCACTCCGTGCTCCCCCCTCAATCGAATCGCAGCGACATGCGCGGTGCGATTCGCAGACAGACAGCGCGGCGAAGCCGCTCGAATTCAACTCGAGCCAGGCCTGCCTGGCTCGAAACTCAAAACGGCCAGTCCGCGTCGGTCGTCTGCTCCAGCAGCGCCATCAGGCGGAACGTGGCGTCCGAGAAGCCGCCCAGCTCGTAGTGACCCTTGTCGCCTACGGCGAACGGGGTCGTGCGGTAGCCGCCGGTGTTGAACACGTACGTGATCGTGCCGGTCAGCTCCGGGAGCTGATCGTGCGTCTGCATGTCCGAGAACACGACGACACGGTCGTGACCGTCGTACCAGCGGTCGACGGCAGCACCCAGGCGGGTGGCGTGACCCACGCGACCGATACGCTTCTCGACGTGCTCGATCGTGCGCAGCACCGACTGCGTCGGGCGGAAGCGAATCATCTCCGAGCCCTCGGCGAACGACACCAGCTCCAGATCCTCCGCACGCTTTGCCACAGCTGCGGCGAAGAGTGCGGCGATCTCGAAGTGGCGAATCGCCGAGCGGCGTGCCACCGAGCCCGTCATCGATGCCGACGTGTCCGCCAGCACCAGCGTGCGACCCGGCAGCTCCGGGATGTTGCGCACCGACAGGTCCAGCGCCGCCTCCAGCGTCTGCGCCCAGCGCAGCGACGGGGCGTGGCGGTATGCCGACCAGAATCGGTACGGGAACTGGCGCGAACGCGCCACCCGGTGCGGGTCGGCCAGCACACCCTTGACGAAGCGAACGGCCTCGTCCGAGATGCCTGCCTCGTCGAAGTTGCGCAGGTTGCGCAGCAGGGCCATGTAGCCCATCGACGGGATCACGGCCTCCCACGCCTCGGCGTCCATGCCGCCCGGGATCCAGCCCGACAGCCACTCCCAGGTTGCACCTGCCTCGCGCAGAAGCTGCGGACCCTGCGTGCGCAGTAGCGGGCGGCGCTCGTCAACGGCCACTGCATCCAGCGCCGTACGACGCGTCACCTTCTCCAGCGACGGCGAGACCGTCAGCGTCTCCGGGTGGTGACGACGGTCGAGCAGGTAGCGGAACAGGTCCGACTGCGTTGCGTCGGCCGGCTTCGGGTGCGTCAGCTCGACGACGTCGGCCATGCGCCAGGCGCGTGACAGACCGTCGTACTTGAGCGCGGCGTACTCCGTGTACAGACGGCGCACGCTGTCGGCGACACCACGCTTCACCGGCTGCGGGAAGCGCTTGCCGTGCTCCTGTGCCCAGTACGCCAGCATCTCCGCCGGTTCATCGGCGCGGGTCATCGCCGACGCAACCACCGCACGACCGTTCGGGCCGCCGGCTGCGACGTACTCGGCCGCCATCACGACAGCCGCCGAACGCATCTGTGCCGTGTTGCGCAGCCACGGTACGAAGCGCAGGATCCACTCCGGGTCCGTCTGCGTCACCGAACGAACCAGTGCACGGAAGCGTGCGTCGCGCGCTGCGGCTGCCTCGTAGAACGTCTCCTCGGCGACCATGTTGGTGATCGCCAGCAGGAACAGCTCCGACTTCTCGTCGCGGAGCCAAGCTCGAGCGCCCTCGTGCGTGCGTGACGTCTGTGCACCGACCGTCTTGATCACCGAGCGCACATTCGGGCGCACTCGCTTGTTTGCGAACTTCACCATCATTGATCACCTCCTCCAGGTGTGTCGAAGCAAGCGGGCTTGCTTCGAGTTGTCTTGTGGCGCCCTGGCGGGCGCCTCGTATTGCTGCGGATTCGACCGCGCATGTCACTGCGCCTCGGCTACGCCGAGGCGTTGGAGTTTACGTTCCACCGAAACTCCGAGACAGTGCGGTTCGATCGAGGGGACGGCGGAGCCGCGTTGTCTGGCTCTTCGCAATACGGATCATCGCTGTGTGGCCTGGGGCCCCTGCCCAGGCCACCGAGGCTGCCCGGCAGCCTCGCTCCCCCCTCGAGCTCCCACTTCAAAGCGGGTGTGCTTGTTGTCGGGGACTGGGGGGTGAAGGTGACACGGACCCCCACTCCAACCCACCGCGATCGCCGAGTCACTTACGGCGACCTTGTGGTCCGTTGCGGTTTCTCTATCCGCTGTCTGGTCGAGAGAAGTAGCCCTCACCAACGCATCGACAACAAGGTCCTGTGAAGACAAGGGGGTAGCTCGAAGGGGGAAAGGCTGCGCCGTTCCCCTTGAACAACGCGAGCCGACATGTGCTGTGGACTCCGCCAGCAATCGATGCGGCCGCAGGCCGCACGCTTGGAGCGAACGAAGTGAGCGATAGCTCGGGCCAGGCCTGCCTGGCCCGACCCGATCTCGTGCGGCCGGGGAGGTTCGAACTCCCACTTCCGGCGTGGCGGGCCGGCGTGCTGCCAATTGACACCACGACCACGTGCATCGATCCGTGAACCAAGTGTCCGAAGCTCAATCCCGGCGCTGCTCGGCAGCTGCTCCAGGTCCGAAGAACTCCTCGGATCTCACATCGGATCGATCGCTCCCGTCTGAAGACTCGAACTCCAACCTCCTGGTTCAGAGCCAGGTGTGCTACCGGTTACACCAGTCGGGATCGTGAGCGGAGGGTGGACGATTCGAACGTCCGTGGGCGTCAACCCAGCCACGGGTCAGCAACCCGGCGCATTACCACTCTGCCAACCCTCCGATCCCTTGTCGTACCGCCCCCGAGACTCGAACTCGGACTGAACTGCTTCTGAAACAGGTGCCTCTGCCATTTGGGCTAGAGCGGCGGGAATTGACACAAGTGAGGAAGGCAAAGGAGTCGAACCCTCAGCCGTCAGGCTGGCCCGGCTTTCGAGGCCGGTTGCGCACCACCGCGCACTGCCTTCCATATCTGTCCCCCCATTGGGGGGAAGGTCCCTGCGAGCCCGAAAGGGCTCGGAGGTAGGGGGGCACCGTTCCGGCCAAGGATGACTGGGTCACGGAGGGAGCACGAAAGCAACGGCGCGTTGCCGGCACCATGTTGTTCGAAGATGGCTGGTCACGGTACGAGCATCCGAGGGTGTTCACCATGCCCCCCTACCCCGGCTTCGCTGCTGCGCAGCTCCGCCGGGGGCCCCTTCCCCCCTCCGGGGGGACAGATAGTGGGATCACAAGGAATCGAACCCTGTTCTTCGGATTAAGAGTCCGCTGCATCGCCAGCAATGCTTTGATCCCAGGGAACGCCGGGAACCGAGTCGAGTCAGGTACGTGGTGCTCTTCCACTGAGCTACGTGGCCCTTCGGCCAAGGAGGGATTCGAACCCTCGTCTCCCGCTTGATAGGCGAAGTATCCCGTCTCTTCACATCGGCGTTCGTACCCGGCGACAGAATCGAACTGCCGTCCTCTGTTTGTAAGACAGATGCTCTTCCATTGAGCTAGCCAGGCGTGGTGACGAAACGAGTACCCAGCGAGGCAAGACCAACGATCGGATGACCGCTGTTGGACTCGAACCAACGTTTCACCAGAAGTAACTCACCTCTCCGCATCGCTTCGTCGTGGTGTCCCCAAGAATCGAACTTGGTTCTCCCGGGCTTCAACCGGGCGCTTGCGCCACTTCAGCTTGAACACCTTGCTCATTCCCGGGCCGACTTTGCGAGCTGACGCTCGCAAACAGACGCCGGTCGGCCCTCCTCCGCACGTGGGGCCCCAACCCCACAACGGCCGTCTCACCCCCGAGCCGACTTCGGCGGTCCCGCCGCCGAACAGACGCCAGGCCGCCCGGGTAACAACACGTGGAGCTTGTGGGAGTCGAACCCACTGCCTCCTGCTCGCAAGGCAGGCGCTCTGCCAAATGAACTAAAGCCCCATGCGCTCCGGTGGGAAGAGTCGAACTTCCATCCTTCTCCGTAACAGGGAGCTGCTCAGCCGTGTTGAGCTACACCGGATCGTCGTACCGCCGGAGGGACTCGAAACCCCATCGCCTGGTTCGAAGCCAGGAATGCTGTCCCTTGCACCACGGCGGCGTACCGAGCCGAGGAATCGAACCTCGCATGCCAGTGGCATCGGCTTTACAGGCCGACTGGCTCCCAGAGCCGGACTCGGTGTGTCGTGACCCACAAGGGAATCGAACCCTTGTCTCGAGGTTGAGGGCCTCGTGTCCTACCACTGAACGAGTGGGCCATATCTGTCCCCCCGCGTCAACAACGTTCCGGAATACCACACAGCAGGGGGACAGATCACGCGGCGCAGACGGGGTTCGAACCCGCAGCCTCCTGATCGACGGTCAGGTGCTCTACCGGTTGGAGCTACTACGCCCTGGTCAGCGTCGTGGGACTCGAACCCACAGCCTCCGGCTCCCGAAGCCGGCGCTCGTCCAATTG
>JBFISM010000098.1:0-13964 GCA_041608535.1 Acidimicrobiia bacterium | reverse complement strand
GTCAGAGGACCTTGGCTGAACCCTCGTCAGCCGCCACCTCTACCGGAGGCGGAACGCCCAACTTGTCGACAACGATCACCAGCGCCAGCAGCGTGACGACCGAGCCGACGATGCTCCCCCAGTAGCCGCCGTACTTGTCGAGGCCCGTCTCACCGAATGCGAACACCAGGAATCCAGCCAAAGCGCTGGCGCCGATCACCTGCGCCCAGCGCTTCAACGTGGGCCGGGTGTACCGAGGTCGGATCCTCGCGACCGTCAACCCGATGGCGCTCGCAACCACGAGGGAGGCACCGAGACCAACCAACCCCACCACCCACATCTCTTCCATCTCGGAACCGACGTTGTTCCACCAAGCTGCAGCGAGCGGCCCGGCCCGGCTCCAGACCCAGAACGCGATCACGGACGGCACCGCCAGCGCCCCCACCCGCAGCCAGCGAAGCCGATGACCGGCTGCCAATAGGAGCCCACCAAGTGCCGCCAGCCAAATGCCGGGCGCCACGCCGACATCTTCGAGTACATCGTCCGATCCCCACATGAAAGCGGCCTGGAAGGCAACGGCGTAGACGTATACTGCCAAACCTACGAGACCGACCCAGGTGGCTAGCGGACGCCGCCTCACCCGGCCGACCACAGCCGCCGTCAGAACGGCCAGACTGGTGATTGCGAGCACGTTGCCGAACACACGATCGCCATGGTGAGGGTACAAGTGAAAGCCGAGATCGAAGGCCGATTCGCTCTGCGTGACCCCACCCGCCCACCAGGGGACCGGCGTCGACGCGAGGATGAGAAGAGACCCAACGACTGCAAGGGAGAACGGGATCGGCGCCGCCTCGACAAGAACCCCACCCCGGGACGACGGCCGTAGGAACCGCGGCAACTTCCGTGGGATTGCCGCCGCGCCACCGATCGCTGCCAACCATGGTCCGCCGCTCGCCAGTTCGAACGATCCGACCCCTGCAGCACTGATCGCTGCGCCGACAGCCACCATCAGGACGGCGACTGCAGCCGACTGGCGCAATATAGGACGGTTCGGATATCGGTACGGCTGGATGGCAATCAAGAACGCCAGGGCCAATAGGAGAGTGCGAAGGTTGAGCGTCGCAGGTGAGAATTCACGCAGGCCGAGCGGGTAACCGATGGGAATCTCGCCGGTTTCAAGTCCGGAGAAGTCGGTGCTCCACTGCAGGTTCGCCGCAACTAGCACCAAGAGCCCGGGGAGCCACGCCGGCAGACGCCTGGCCTGGGGACCCTCATCGGCAGCGGCGGACTCATCGGGTTCGGGCAGCTCCTCCGCTGCTTGCGGCGAGGCCTCATCGGGAGGCGTTGGAACATCCACTTCCGTTCCTGCGTATGGATCTGCCACGGTCGCCATTTCGGCGTCCGATTCGGGCACTTCGGGTGCCGTGGGATCAGCCACTTCTGAAGCCGGAGCCGGAGGCCTCGCCTTGGCGACCGCTAATTCGGCCTGGGTTCGCAGGTTCTCCGGGTCGCCGAATCCCGGAGCGAGCTGGTCGATCGCGTCGAGCTCGGCGACGACGGCGTCCCAATCGCCGGCAGCCGCCGCCCGGATCGCATCGACATATCTCCGCTCGGCGGCCGCCTCCGCCGCCGCTCGCTGCTCGGCTTCCATCTGCGCGGCGACTTCGTCTCGTAGCTTCTCGACGCCCCGATAGCCGGGCTCGTCGGCGGCAATGCCGTCGAGGATCGACCGCGCCTGGTCCCATTGCTCGGCATCGATGAGCGTCACCGCGTCGTCGTATCGGGTGGCGAGTGCCTGGGTACGGAGCCGTTGGGCCTGGCCGGCCGCCGCCCGTTGCCGGAGCTGATCGGTGTCATCCAAGTACGCCACATCGATGGCCTCGATGTCGTCGAGGCGCTGCAGCGCTTGATCGAACCGCTCCTCCTCCACTGCCTGGCGAGCCAGGTCGTACAGCTCCGCCACCGCCGCCCGATCGGTTGCTTCGGCGGCGATGCGCTGCGCCTCCTCATGGCTTGGCAGCTCCTGCAGTATCCCGGCGGCCGTCTCTTGAGCGACCGTCCAGTCCGACTGGGACAAGGCGGCGCGTGCGCGGGCCAGCTGCTCGTCGAGCCATCGGATCTGGCGTCGTGCTTCGACTGCGTCCCCCGCTTGCTGCCGGAGTTGATCCGGATCGTCGACAGTCACGTTCAGTGCGTCGATGTCGCGGAATCGCTCGAGCACTGCCTCCCACTGCTCGGCGGCGGCGAGAAACCCGGCCCCTCGATAGAGGTTGGCTGCCACCTGCTGCCGGCGCGCCTCCTCCAGCAACGCCTGGGCATCGAGGTGCTCTGGAGCATCGTCGATGGCCTCCTCGAGTATGGAGACGACCTCGCCCCATTCGGCCCGATCGGCTGCCGCTCGAGCTGTTGCCAGCGCCTCGTGATCCGACTCGGGCTCGATGTCGACCACCGCAGGAGCTGGCGCACCCCGTTCGATGTCGAACAGCTGCCCGTCCGGCGACCGCATGTACAGCACCGGTGTGCCCCATTCGACGTCGTTGCCTTGGCTGAAGATGGCTTTGCGAGCTTCCGCCAACGCGGCGTCCACTGCGTATCCGTTGGCGAGCGAGCCGTAGAAGTTCTTGGCGATCGTAAGGGCGGCCTGGTCGGTGATCTCGAACTGCATCGCGATCACCGCCGGAATCCCCTGGGTCACCAACGCTTGGGCGGCTCCGGAAAACGGATCAGCCGGATCGCTTCTCGCCCCCTCACATGAGTTGAGAATGACCAGCCGCAACGACCGATGATCATGCAGCACCGTTCCCAGGTTCTCGCCCGTCACCGCATGCGACCCGCCTCGCTCGTTGGTGAAAAAGAGAACTCCCTCGTCGGTGAGAGGCCGAAAAGCGCCATGGCCGATGAAGTGGAGCACATGGATTGGGTCTTCCCACAACCGCTGCTGCAGTTTCTCGAGCGTGGGCGCTTCGAGCCTCTCCAGCGTGACCGAACTCTCTCGCACCAGGCGGCCCAGCGCCTGCTGCAGCCGCTCCCACTCGCCTTCGACGTCCAGCTCCGGAAGGTTGGTCGGATCGGACACGACCGCCAAGATGTGCAAGGGCAGATCCACACCCACCGGCCGGGGCGGTCGGCTCAGGTCGACGTATCGCACGAGTGGCGTATCCGACGACACGATCAGAAATCGATTGAGATCGTCGCTGTACAGGAACTCCCAAGGAACGTCGTTGAGTTGCGGTGAGCTGCCCAGGCGCAGTCGGATCCGCAGGCCGGCGTCGCGCCGCTCCGCTTCGTCGATGCTCCGGACCAGCGCTGTCCTCGTGGCTCCCGAAAAGACTGTGTCGTACAGCGTGCGCCCGAAATCCCGGGCGTGGTGCATTTCCGGCGAATCGCTGCGCCGGGTGCCTCGCCGCGTGTGGCCGATTCGGAGAATGAAGATCTCGAGATCTTGGAGTGAGAAGGGCCATTCGAACGGCGCTTCGGCTTCTCCTGCCGGCGAGCGGAGCACCCGGGCGACGTATCCGCCGTCAGCCGGTTCGATGGCGAGATCGAAATCGAGGTACTGCCGTGCCATGGCTCCCTCATCCGAGCGCGGGACACCCGCCACTCTGAGTCGAGCCTACTCCTCCCCCAGCCGACCGACCCCTCGCCGGCGCCGGTTAGCCTCGCAGCCTTGGAGGTGACGATGGAACAGTTGAACGGGAAGGTCGTGGCCATCACCGGAGCAACGGCGGGAATCGGACGGGCCGCGGCCCGGGCACTGGTCGATGCCGGAGCACACGTGGCCCTGGCCGGGCGGCGCACCGAGCGTTTGGAGGAGCTGGAGGCCGAGTTGGGCGACGCCGTCCTGGGCGTCTCGGTTGATGTGCGTAGCGCCGCCGACATGAACCGGTTCATCGACCAGGCCGTCGCCCGATTCGGACGCCTCGACGCCGTCGTTCCCAACGCCGGGATCGGCGCGTACGGCGGGATCATGGACCTGACGGACGAGCAGCTGGTCGACATGATCGAGACGAACGTCAACGGCACCGTGTGGGCCGTTCGGGCAGCGGTTCCGCACTTCCGGCGCCACGGCGGCGGCGACATCGTCATCGTGGCATCGGTGGCAGGACTGCGCGGCGCCGGCGACGAGGCGGTCTACGCCGCCACCAAGTTCGCCCAGGTGGGCTTGGCCGGTGGGCTGGACCGCGAGCTGCACGGGGAGAACATCAAGACCACGGTGATCGCCCCGGGCGGAGTGGCCACCGAGTTCGCCATGGGCACGGGCCGGACCGAGGACATGCCCGGTCTGGCCAACATGCTTCGGGCCGAAGACGTCGCCCACGCCATCGTCACGGTGCTCTCCCAGCCCCCGACGGTGCGCACATTGCTGTGGTCGATGCGGCACATCACGGAGGCCGACTGACCCGCTGCCGACGCCCGCCATCAGAGAACCGATTCGACCAGCCCGTCCGGCCATGCGGCTCACCTACTTTCGCGCGAGCGAATCGGGCGACTAAGAGTGCACCGGATCGCCAATGGAGACGTCGAGATGAAGTTCGGTACCCGCTGGAACGCCAACGCCGCCCAGCCGGTCTGCGCCTGAGTCGCTCGGCAGCATTGGCGCGTTCCTCGCAGGTTGCCGAAGCTCGTCCAGCGACGCCCGCTGGAACGGGTTCGAACCACGCCGATGTTCCCCGCGAACCGGGGTCCACATCCGTTGCCCACCGTGAGACACCGACAACTTCAGTCGCCTACACTCTGCGACCTGCAAGCGCTTGCAAGGAGATGTTGTGGAGCACGAAGAGCGGAGAGCCATCATTGTCGGCGTGACCGGCATCCAGGGAAACAACCTGGCCAGCCACCTCATCGACGAAGGTTGGGACGTCATCGGTGTGTCGCGGCGGCCGCCCGCCGACGTTCCCGGGCTGACCCCGATTGCCACCGACCTGACCGACCCAGATGCCGTCGCCACCGACCTCGATGGGGTCGACCCGACCCACGTCTTCTTCACCGCGTGGGCCCGCCAGCCGACCGAAGCGGAGAACTGCCGGGTCAACGGCGCGATGCTGCGCAACTTCCTGGCGGCGGTGGCGGGGTCTCCGCATCTGCGCCATGTGGCACTCACCACGGGCCTGAAACACTACCTGGGGCCCTTCGAGGCGTACGCCCTGATCGATCCGGACACCCCGTTCCGCGAGGAGCAAGAGCGCCTCCCATACGAGAACTTCTACTACGACCAGGAAGACATCCTCTGGGAGTTCGCCGACGACGTCGGGTTCACCTGGTCCGTGCATCGACCGCACACGGTCATTGGTTGGGCCATCGGCAACGCCATGAACATGGGCGTGACCCTCGCTGTCTATGCCGCCATCTGTCGCGAAACCGGCCGTCCGTTCGTCTTTCCTGGTTCGCCAGAGCAGTACAACGCCGTCACCGATGTCACGGATGCCCGCATCCTCGCACGACATCTGGAGTGGGCATCGGTCACGCCCGAAGCAGCCAACGAGGCGTTCAACATCGTCAATGGCGACCAGTTCCGCTGGCGACGGATGTGGGCGATCGTCGCCGAGGGACTCGGCGTTGAACCAGCGGATTATCCGGGGCATCCGACGCCGCTCGTCGAGCAGATGGAAGATGCGGCCCCGATCTGGGACGGCATCGTCGACAAGTACGACCTCGTCCCCAATCCGGTCGAGAGACTCGCATCATGGTGGCACAGCGATGCTGATCTCGGCCGACAGATCGAGACGTTCACGGACATGACGAAGAGCCGCATGCTCGGATTTACGGACTACCAGCCGACGGCCGGATCGTTCCTCGACTTGTTCGACCGCCTTCGCGCCGAGCGGACCATCCCGCCCTTGCCGTGACCACTCCGACCGACCTCACGATCTCGGGAAAGCGCGCCACCCTCGCCGACGTGGCCCGCGAGGTCGGTCTCAGCCCATCCACGGTTTCGCGAGCGCTGGATCCAGGCCGTTCGTCGATGGTCAACAGTGCAACACGGGAGCGCATCATGGAAGCCGCCGGACGGCTCGGCTACCGGCCCGACGTCCAGGCGCGCAGCCTGATGACCGGGAGGACCCAGACGATCGCGGTGATCGCCGCCGACCTTGGCAACACCTGGGTCACGCCGATCGTGCATGGCATCGCCAGCCGTGTGTCCGTGGAAGGGATCGTGCCGATCATCGCCGAGACAAACGACGATTCGGCTGTGCTCGCCAACCTCATCGACCACATGCTCTCGCGGCGGGTCGACGGCATGATCATCCTCGCCGCGCGGCTCCCGGATGCGGCGGTCATCAGCTCGGCGGCGCGCATCGTGCCCCTGGTGGTGGCTGCTCGCGGTCTTCCTGCTGTCGACGTGCCATCGGTCACTGTCGACGATCGGCTGGGCGGCGAAGTAGTGGCCGAGCACTTTGCGGATCTCGGGCACCAAGTCGTCGCCCAGTTGATGGGCCCACCGGATGTCTCGAACTTCTCGCTGCGACGTGAAGGCTTCTCAGCGGCAGCGAAGCGCCGCGGGCTCCGCGAGCTGCCCATCCTCGGCGAGGCGGCGCTGCCCACCCAGGAAGAAGGACGCCGCCTCATGCACCAGCTGCTCACCGACGCCACCGGCCGACCCACGGCGGTTTTCGCCCAGAACGACCCCATGGCGGTCGGCGCCATCGTGGCCCTTCGCGAACTCGGGTTTGCGGTCCCAGACGACATCTCGATCGCCGGCTCCAATGACATGCCACTGACAGAGGTACTGACACCCGGGCTCACGACGGTGCGTTATCCGGGCTGGGAGGTCGGACACGCTGCTGCCGCTGTGGCGATCCGCCTCCTCGATAGAGCTGAGCACGTGGACTCGGTGATCCTCGACCCGGTCCTCGTGCCACGGGCTTCTACGACTGCACCCCTGGGAGCCGCGACGCTAGCCGGTGGTGAAAACGTCGACTAGACGCTGGGGCGGCCGTGAAGGGTGCCAAAGGCTCCGGCGGCCCTAGACGAGCACCATGCCACCGTCGATCATCACGACTTGTCCGGTCATGTAATCGGAGTCGGAGGACGCCAAGAACAGGGCGGTTCCGGCGACGTCTTCCGGTTGGGCGGGACGGCCAACGAGGATGCCGGCGGAGAAGTCCCTCATCGCCTGCCCGGGCTCCTCGGCGTCGCCGATCGCAACGAGATCCTTGTCGAGCTGCTCCCACAACGGAGTGTCCACCACCCCTGGAGCGAAACCGTTCACGGTGATTCCATGGACAGCGAGCGCCCTGGCGGCGCCTTGGATGATCGAGACCACGGCGAACTTGGACGCACAATAGGGAACGAAACTCGGGTAACCCTGTCGGGAGGCGATCGATGCGGTGTTGATGATCTTGCCGCCCTCCCCCTGAGCGATCATCGCCTTGGCCGCTTCCTGGGTGCCGATCAGCACCCCGAGACCGTTGACGTTCATCACCCGATGCCAGACCTCCTCGGTGATCTCGAGGAAGGGCTCTGGTTTGTTGAATCCAGCGTTGTTGAACATGACATCGAGGCGCCCAAACCGGTCGACGCACGCAGCGACGAGCTCTCTGGTCGAGGTTCGGTCGGACACGTCCACCGCGTGCGCTGCAACCTCGTGTCCGGCTTCGGCGAGGCTCGAAGCAGCCTCCTCTGCGCCATCAGCATTGAGATCTGCGATCATCACGTTGGCCCCCTCCTCGGCAAGCCGTGCGGCGATGCCCCGACCAATGCCTTGCGCACCCCCCGTCACGATGACGGTTCGACCTTTCATCCGCATACGACCTCCGGTTGCAAGCGCTTGCAGCGCGAAGTGTAGCGGGGTAGCTTGCGGCCGGTCGCACCGCATCACGAAGGAGCAACATCGATGCCCGACCATGTTCACGAACGCCATCCGATGAAGGTTCACGTCGACACCTTCCAGGCTGATGGTTCGCTCCGCGCAGAGGACGGGTGGGTGAACATGAACGTCAAGTTCCTGGTCACCACGGACTCCGTCAACGCACAGCAGACGGTGTTTGGCATCACGGTGTTTCCCCCTGGCGCCAAACACGACATCCACAGACACCCCAACGCCGAGGAAACCGAGTACATCGTGGAGGGTCACGGCATCGCCCGCGTTGGTTCCGACGACGTGACCATGGGGCCGGGTGACATCGTGTTCGTTCCGACGAACGAATACCACGGCTTCTACAACACGTCGGATACCGAACGCGCGGTGATGGTGTGGTGCTATGGCGGCGCCGGGACATTGGCCCAGGCCGGATACGTCACGGAATCCGAGGATCGTGCGGCCGTTGACGAGGAGGGATGAAAGATGCAAGCAGTCGTATATCACGGGCCGGGCGACATCAAGGTCGAAGACCTCCCCGAGCCGGAGGGACCGGGAGCCGGCGAGGTCCTCGTCCGACCGGCGTGGTGCGGGATCTGCGGTACCGACCTCCATGAGTACACGTCAGGGCCAATCGTCACCCCGGTCGAGCCCCACCCGCTCACTGGAGCGAGCAATCCTCAGGTGCTGGGACACGAGTTCTCGGCGGAGGTCGTTTCGGTTGGTGATGGTGTCAGGTCGGTGCGGGCCGGCGATCGGGTATCGGTGATGCCGCTCATCTTCTGTGGACACTGCGACATGTGCCGCCGTGGCCAAAACCACATGTGCCGGACCATGGCTTGCACCGGGCTCAGCTCGGCCACCGGCGGCCTGTCCGAGCTGGCGGTAGTAAAGGACTATCAAGTGGCGCAACTGCCCGACGATGTCAGCGACGTGCAGGGCGCAGCCGTCGAGCCCGCCGCCGTTGCCCTTTACGGAGTCGAGCGGGCTCGATTCCCCGCCGGCGGCCGAGTCCTCATCGCCGGCGCTGGTCCCATTGGGGCGCTGGCTGCGCTCGCGGCTGCCGCTCTCGGCGCCGGTGAGGTCATCATCTCCGAGCCGAACCCCAATCGCGGAGCTTTCGCTGAGTCGCTCGATGTCGGCCCGGTGTTGACCGACACGGGAGAGGCGCTCGTCAACGGACTGCGCGATCTCACGCAAGGCGAAGGTGTGGACGCCGCCATCGAGTGCGCTGGCAAGCCTGCTGCGCTCAATGCCTGCATCGATGCTGTGAAGCCACAAGGAAGCGTCGTCCAGACCGGCTTGCATGTGGCACCGGCAACGACCGTCCCGGAGACGTGGAGCCTCAAAGACCTCACCATCGAAGGGACCTGGTGTTACGGCGTGACCGACTGGCCCCGTGTCATCCGGCTGATCGCCACTGGCAAATACCCGGTCGAGAAGATCGTCACGTCACAGCTTGGCCTAGGCGACATCGTGACCAACGGATTCGATCGTTTGATAGACCCGACTGGCAACGAAGTGAAGGTGCTCGGCTCCGCTACTGCCGGGTGACCGCACCCAGCTCATCGAGTGAGATCCACCACGATCTTGCCTCTGGCCCTTCGCTCGGCGAGGGGGCGAATCGCTCCCTCGACGAGTTGGTCCAAACGAATGGTGCGGTCGACCACCACTTTGTAGAGATCCGTGGTTCGCAGCACTTCCAGCGCATCGGGCAGGTCGTCTGCAAAGACATGGGCGAGCGTCGTCGTGACGTCGACCTCGCGCAGCGTCAGGGAAAAAAGATCGATCTCGCGAGGCGCCCCCTGGAGACCCACCAGCAGCACACGACCTCCTCGCCGCACCGCCTCGCACGCTGCGGCGGGCGCTTGGGCGATGCCGCTCGCTTCGATCACGACATGTGGCCCGTCCCCGCCTGCCGCGTCTCGAATCCCTTCGGCCAAATCGACGCCGGAGACGTTGAATGCTGAGGAGGCTCCGAGCCGTTTCGCCGTCTCCAACCGTTCTTCGTCGATGTCGAGAGCGATGAGGTTCTCGACGCCGCGAGCCTTGGCCGCCGAGATCACGAAGGCGCCGATCCCGCCGACACCGATTACGACGCACGACTCGTTCGGGGTGACGCCGCTGCGCCGGACGGCGTGGATGGCAACTGCCAAGGGTTGAGCAAGCGCTGCTTCGTCGTCGGTGACGTCGTCCGGCACCCTGATGAGTGTGGAGACCGGAGCGTTGACATATTCCGCCAGACCTCCATCGACGTGCAGCCCGAGGGTGTGGTAGGAGCTACACAGGTTGGTCCGCCCTGAGCGGCACCATTCGCACTCGCCGCACGAGACACCGGCTCCGGCAACGACTCGATCGCCGTGTCGAAAGGCGCTCACTGACGGGCCGATCACATCCACGACGCCAGTGAATTCGTGTCCGAGGATGACCGGCGGCCGAGTCAAGAGCGGGCCATGATCCCATTCCGACGAATCGGTGCCACAGACTGCGGCGCGTGTCACCCTGACCTGCACCTCGTTCCGCCCTGGCGGTTCGGGCCGAGCCACATCCTCGATGGCCAGTTGTCCCGGACCGCGATAGACGGCGGCTCTCATGACGCCGTCCTGATATGGACTTTGATGTTGTTCTCGGTGTCACGTGCCGCGCTGTAGGCGTCGAGTGCACGGTCCAGATCGAACGATGCCGTGACCAGCGTGGACGGATCGACGACCCCACTGGCCAGGAAACGGATCGATTCTGGCCACACGTTCATCGATCCGATGAGACCTCGCATGGTCAGTGCCTTCGACTGGATAGTGCCCATTGCGGTCGGAGGGTTGGAACCAATGTTGATCCCGACGTACGCAATCCGCCCACCATGGCAGACCACATCGAGCGCCTGCGCCATGGCAGCCGGCGAGCCCGCCGCTTCGATCACGGCGTCAAAGCCTCGACCTGCGGTCAGCTCGCCCACTGCGTCGCCGAACCGATCATCGGTCGGATCGACGGTGCTCGAGGCTCCTGACTCCAGCCCTAGCGCCCGACGGCGCTCTTCTGGCTCGACAAGCGTGACCGTGGCGTTGCAGGCTGCGGCGGCCATGACGCACATCAGGCCGATAGGGCCGCCGCCGAGGACAGCCACGTGGTCGCTGGGATCGACCCGGCCGAGGTGGCGGAGCGCGTTGTACGCAACGGAGAAAGGCTCGACGAGCGCTCCCTGCGTATCGGTGAGCTCGTCGGGGATCTTGTGGAGCCACTCCCCTCGAGCACGTACCAGTTGGGCGGCTGCCCCGTTGATGTTGAACCCAAAGTGGTCCCGACCTCCCGGCCCCACGACACACTCCCCGACGACGCGGTCCCCGGGAGCCAGGCCCTCGACCGCGCCACCCACTTCCACGACCTCTCCGCACCACTCATGTCCAGGGGTCACCGGATAGCTGAACGGGATGATGTACTGACCGGAGAGCAGCTCGAAGTCCGAGTGGCAGATCCCGACAGCCCGGGACGCCACCAGGACGTCATCCGGACCTATCGAGGGGTCGTCCACGTCGGAAACATGGGCTTCGTTGGGGGCGACGAATTGCACGGCTCTCATGGCGTAGGCACTCCTTAATCGATCGTGTCTTGCGGACCGGATGAACCCGCGAGCAGCAATGGCAACATGCAATCAACCTGGGGGCCACGGGCTACACCGCTGCATGGACGGCTTCGCTGCTGGGCCTGAGCCGCTCTCGCAGCGCGGTCCAGTCGACCGTGTGGAGAGCAACGCCGACGGCCAGCGCAGCGGCCTGCACCAACGTGCGGATGGCGGTCGAGACGCCGAGTGCGAGAACGAACTGGCTCAACTGGGTGAGGAACAGGGCGGCTATCACCGTGGCTATCGGATAGCCCTTCCCGCCCAGGAGCGAGGTGCCGCCCAGGACGACTGCGGCCACAGTCGGCAAGAGGTACGCATCTCCCTGAAACGCAGTCGGCTGGGCAACGATGCCAGCAATCAGCACACCTGCCACCCAATACAGCACCATCGCCCCGACGTAGGCGGCCATGCCGGAGCGCCTCGCACGCAAGCCGGCTGCCCACGCCGCTATCGGATTCGCTCCGACAGCTTCGAATCTTCGCCCCGCTACGGTCTTCTTCGATACGACCGCGACGATGGCGGTCGCCCCGACGGCGAAGTACACGGCGTTGGGAATACCGAGGCTCAGCCTTCCTGCCACATTGGAGAGCAGCTGGGTGGTCCCGCGCGGGATGCCGTCGGACACGCCCAGCACCACTGCATAAAGAAGAGCGTTCATCCCGAGCGTGGCAATGATTGGATTCAATCCCCGCATGCTGATCAGGTAGCCGTTGATCAACCCTGCGAGCACCACGATGCCGAGCGCCATGAGAATGGCGGGCAGCACTCGGCTGTCCTGGCCTTGGGCCTGATGGGTGCTGATGACGATCGTGAGAGACATGGCACCGGGGACGGAGAGGTCGATTCCTCCTTGCTGCACGACGAGCGTCTGCCCAAGCGCCGCGATCGCAAGGACCGATGCGAATGGCAGCATCCCGAGGAGCGCTCCCCGGCTCACACTCGATGGGGCGAGCCAAGCACCGGCGACCAACAGCAGTACGAGCGCAGCGACGACGGTGATGAGCCCGCTCGGTGTGCGTTGCAACCATGACTCGGTGGTGAGATCGCCGATCTGGGCTTGGTGGTCGCTCAGGACCTGGTCGTCGGTTCGGGTGGTGTGGTCGGCCACCGGTTGCTCCTCCTGCGGTCTGCTCAGCCGCTGTGGCGTGTAAAAACTACTCAGGACACGTTCGGGATGCAAGCGCTTGCATCAATGCCCCGCCCATCGCTATGATCCCCGTCGGCGTGCCCACCAAGGAGGATGACGACGCCGGCGGAGCAGTCCCAGCGGAACCGCCCCCACGACAACACACCAGAACGCAGGCGCGGTGCCGTCCGAGAATGAGCCTGCAGACCACATAAGGAATGGAGAGGCTATGAGAGGTTGGCGTCACCCACTGATCGTGTTGGCGGGGTTTGCCGTGGTCGTTGCAGCCTGTGGCGGCGGCGAGGCCACGACCGACACCGGCGCACCAGACACCCAGGCACCTGCCGCGACCGAGGCGCCCGCTGGCACCGAAGCACCCGCCGGCACGGATGCGCCCGCTGCCGGGGACGTGCCCAGCTGGTGCGGTCCCGAAGAGATCGTGCTTGGCATGACCGACGGGTTTGGCGGCAACAGCTGGAGGCTCGTCACCACGGAATCCGCACGGCTCGAGGCGGCCAAGTGCCCGAGCGTCACCGAGTTCGTCTACGCCGACGGCCAGGGTGACACGCAGAAGGCCATCTCCGACATCCAGGGCATGGTGGCCACTGGTGTCGACGCACTCGTGGTGTTTCCCGACGCTGGCGAGGCGATCTTGCCGGCGCTGCGGAGTTCCTATGAGGCCGGTGTCGTCACGGTGCCCTATCGCGTCGAGGCCGGCGGCGCGCCTGGTGAGGACTACGACGTTTACGTCGACACCGATTTCGTGCAGCACGGTCGCAACTGGGGCGAGTGGATTCTCGAAGTCATGCCCGAGGGCGGCACGGTTCTCATGCTGAGCGGCCCGCCCGGTAACAGCCAGGGAGTTCTCGAGGCGCAAGGTCTGCATGAGGTGCTCGATCCCACCGGGCTGTACGAGTTCATCGGCGAGCAGCCCTTCGAGCCGACGGGATGGGATCCGGCCGTGACCCAGCAAGTGCTGACAGCGGCGATTGCCAAGTTCCCAGAGATCGACGTCATCGTGTCCGACTTCGGCCCCTCGCTGGTCGGTGCGCTGCCGGAGTTCGAGAAGAGCGGCCGCTCGATTCCGGCGATCGCCACCTCGGACGGGAACCTCCTTGGCTGCTTCTGGCATGATGTGCAGGCGGACAACCCCGACTTCAAGCTGTACACGGTGGCGACCGGAAACGACCATGCTCGCTTTGCGGTGCAATGGGCCGTCGCCCTTGCGACAGGTGGAACCCCGCCTCCCACTCCGACGCACGATCAGCTGCCGTTCGAGAACTCGGTGACTGGGGACCCGAACCCGGTCCAGTGCGAACCGGATTTGCCGGGTGATATCTACCTCTCGGCGGAGATGTCCGCTGATGAGCAAGCAGCACTGGTGGACTGACGATACGGCAGACGAAGCAAGCAAGTGGTGCGGAGCCTTCGCAGTGTGCGGAGGC
>JBFISM010000097.1:0-14268 GCA_041608535.1 Acidimicrobiia bacterium | reverse complement strand
GATCCTCTCGACGGCACCGTCAACTTCATCTATGACCTGCCCGTGATTGCCGTATCGATCGCCGCCTCGGTCGACGGCTCGACCGTCGCAGGAGCCATTGCGGACGTGGTGCGGCAGGAGGTCTTCACCGCCTACCGAGGAGGTGGAGCGCGCCTCGACGGGCAGGCGGTGTCGGTGAGCGGAGTGGACAAGATTGGTGATGCGCTGATCGGCACGGGTTTCTCATATACGTCGGCTCGTCGGGCCGAAGAGGCGGAGACGATCCAGCGGATTCTTCCGGTGGCGCGCGATATCCGCTGCTTCGGCTCGGCTGCCCTGAATCTCGCTTGGGTGGCGTGCGGGCGGCTCGATGGTTACTGGGAGGGCGAAACGAACCACTGGGATGTGGCTGCCGGCTCCTTGATCGCCGTAGAGGCTGGGGCCGATGTCGAGATCGCCACACCCGGCGGGAGCGGCTCGGTCCTTGCGGCTACGCCGGGGATCACCGCGGCTCTCCGCACTCTGGTGAGCGACTGAGGTCTTGGAGCGCCAGCAAACGGGCTGGCGTACGAGGCTCGCCTGGCGGCTCATCGCGGTGTTGCCTGGGTCCCGTGCCCATGCAACCGAGTCTGCGCCTATCGGCGCATCCTTCTTGTTGTTTGGCTCTTCGCCTGGCGGCTCATCGCGGTGTTGCCTGGGTCCCGTGCCCATGCAACCGAGTCTGCGCCTATCGGCGCATCCTCTCTCTCACGTTGCCGAGTCGACGCCTGCTGCTGCGATGAGCGCGACCCACAAGGGTGATTCGTTCTGTGGTCGGCGCAGGGCTCGTTCCGTTGCGGCGAGGACTTGGACATCGAGCAGCTCGGCGAGGCGTGCGGCGAGCACGATCGGCTCCCACCGCAGGAGAGACTGCATGGTGTGGTGCTGCATGGCGACGATGCTTGCGATGTACTGGTCGTGGAATCGTTTCACGATTTCGGGACGAGCTCCGGCGAGTTCGGCTTCGAATGCGTCCGAGCGCATCAGTACGGAGGAGCGCACGATGTCGGCGGCCGGGATGCCTGCAGCGGCATCGAACCAGTCGATGACCACTGGTCCTTTCTTGGCGAGCAGCACGTTGTCGGGATGCATGTCGAAATGGCACAGCGATGTCCCGGTGGGCAGATCGGAGAGGAGGGTCTGCGATCGCACCGCTTCGACTCTGGTGAGCCGGTCCGCCTTGGAGATGTGGCCGCGCAGACGATCATGAAGTGTCGGTAAGCCGGTTGGTGCCGGCGTGGCGTTGATGTTCTGTTGCAGGTCGGCGATCAGCCGGCTCAGCTCGCCGACGTCTCGTGGTGACCGACGCATCCGGTCCCACATCGAGATCCCGTCGATGCGCTCCAAAACGATCCCGGGCCGATCGTCCACGACAACGGTGTCCTCGACACGTGGCGCCGGGAGACCGGCGTCACATACCAGCGTCGTGGTACGGGCTTCGCGCTCCGCCCACTGCGGAGGGATGCCGGGTCGCAGGAGCTTGACGATCGACCGCGGCCCCCATGCGTACACATCTGAGGTGTTGCCCCGGGCGAGTAGCGCACCGGGGTGCCGTGTCACCATTGCCGCATCTTCGCGCACCCGGCGGCGAAGCGCAGGCGAGGGGCTGGATCGATGACGATCCGACCCCTTGCTCACGAGCAAGTCCCGGCTGCACGGGTGTCAGCGTGGTGTGCTGATCCGTGCGTAGAACGCGGTGGGCACCCGGTCGGGGATGCCGTCGTTCCGGCCGTCGGCCCACGACACGAACACTCGCTGGGTACCGGAGAGGCTGGTGTTGTAGTCCCCGAAGTTGGGGATGATGCTGTTGATCGGCGTGGCCGCACACCAGTTGGTGCGTCTGTCGGTGACTTTCTGCGGCTTGCGCCACGTGACACCGCCATCGGTCGACCGTACCCAGTAGACGTCGGAGAAGGTGGTTACCGTGCTCTCCTTGAGGGTCGGGTTGTCGAGCGGCCCGCCGATACGGACGCTGCACTCGATGTCGGTCGGATTCGGCGTGACGTTGACGTCGGCCATCTGGTAGTAGGTCACGTCCACGTTGCCCGCGGAGTCGACACTGACCACCGGCCACATCTGCTGGAACCCGTCGGCAGTGGTGTGCACCGCAGCGGGTGCGCTCCAGCTGGCGCCCCCATCATCGGAGTACGTCACGTACACATCGGTGTCGATTCCGAAGGGCGCTGCCCCGGAGGCGGAGCTGCAGTCCTGGTATGTGACGTAGACACGACCTTTGTCCGGACCCGTCTCAGCGACGGCGATCCGGGGGAAGTCATTCTGCGACGTTCGGTTGTACGCGGCCGGCGGGTTGAGCGCACCCGAGCAGATCGAGGCGAGTTCCACCGGAGGCGTGAACGTGGCCCCACCGTCGGTCGACGTTGCTACGACGATCGTCGCCCGCGGCAGCGCAGCACCGCCGATCAAGGGAGCCAGCCAACCGCGCTCCCAGGCCACGTAGAGATTGCCCTCCGGGCCCACCGCGGGCATCGAGCCCTGGTTGATGACGCCGTCCGAGCCACATGCGGGATCGTTGGGATCGGCGACGAAGGACTCGTCGGGTTGGATGATGGTCCTCGCCCAGGTGTCGCCCCCGTCGGTGGAGCGATACAGCTCGATCTGGCCCCACCCGAAGAATGGCAGACCGCACAGCTCGATGAAGTTGGTCAGGGTGACGTCGAGGATGTCCCGGTTGCCGGCCTTGGTCACCGCCAGCGCTTCCTTGTCGACGAAGTCACCGGGGTAGTTCGGCGACTGGACGAGCACCGAGTCGTTCCAGACGAAGCTGTTGCCGGTGAAGCCGCCACGGTGGACGCTGATACCGGCCGGGGGTAGGGCGGCGTCGTCCTCCCACACGGCGAGGTTGGCGTAGTAGAACTTGGCCGAGTTTCCGGTGCCGCTCACATCGAGCCACGGATCGCCTCGGGTCACGAAGTTGCCGGTGGCGCTCCGCCCCTGGGTCCCGGGCCCGAACGCCACGACGTTGCCGATCGGTGGAGCCCCACCGTCGGTGAAGGTGGCGCCACCGTCGGTGGAAAAGCCGTAGCCGGACAAACCCAGTGGTGGGCCCGGGGTGAAGGGAGCGAAGCCGAAGCCTTCGCCGTCATTCCATCCGGCGACCACCCGTCTGCCGTTGCTCGTGACCGCCAGCGTCAGCTCACTCGCCCCGGAGCGGAGCGTCGCCGCCGGATCCTGATCCATGCTCACCTGCACGTTGCCACCAATCGCGGGTGCCAGCGCTGCCGATGCGGCCGTCGACGTCGAGACAACGCCGGCGGCGGCCGCTGTTGCCACAGTGGCGGTGGCATCGTTTTCGTCGAGCGCCAATCTCGCCTGGGCTTTCAGCTCCTCGGCGCTTGGTGTCGCTCCCGCAGATACCGGTAGTGGAGCCAGCATGGCGACGGCGAGTGCGCCGGTGAAGACCAACATGACAACGGAACGTCCGCGCATGATGCTCTCTCCTCTCATCCCCCAAGAGAAGGCTACGCGGCGGCGCAGTCTCCTGGTCGTCCTGTTGGCCGTTGTCGACCCATGGGTACCCGACGGGTCATTGCTTACGCGATCGCCACCGGCAAGCGGCCGGCCGACCGCTGACAGTCCGGTGGCGGCAAAACCGATGCGCAAGGGCCGGTCGAGCCTACGGTGGGCGCTGTGACAGACGACACCCAGCCCACCGAAGCGGTCGCCGCGAGCTTCGGTTGGGTGCGTACGGCGCGGATCCTGGCGGTGCGCACCCTCCGCGATTCGCTGCAGGATCGACTCCCCGGCCTCGCCGCCGAGGTGTCGTTCTATCTGCTGGTTGCGCTGCCACCCTTGCTCCTCGTCGGTCTGGGAGCGCTCGGATACATCGGTGATTTCTTCGGTGCCGATGCCGTATCAGCTGTCGAGCAGCGGATAATCGAAGCGGCGTCGACCGTACTGACGGCGGACACCGTGCAGGACGTCGTCGAGCCAACCGTCGGCAATCTGCTCGAGCAGGGCCGGGCCGACGTTCTCTCCATCGGTGCGATCTTGGCGCTGTGGTCCGGTTCTCGTGCGATCAAGGTGATCGTCGAGGCGGTGACCATCGCATACGATCTCGAGGATCCGCGATCATGGTGGCAGCGCCGCCTCGTCGGGATGGCGCTGACATTGGCCGGGGTGGTGACGCTGGCGGTGCTGCTTCCTCTGTTGGTGGTCGGGCCCGAAGCCGGGGCAGGCCTGGCTGATCGGTTCGGATTCGCCGAAGCGTTCGAGACCGCGTGGAGTGTCTTCTACTACCCGGTCGTGATCGTCCTCGGGCTGTCGATTCTGGCGTGGGTGTATCACCTCGTCCCCCCGCATTCGACACCGTGGCGGCGCGACGTGCCGGGGGCGGTTCTTGCGTTCGTGATCTGGCTGCTGGGCAGTCTCGGATTGAGGATCTACGCCACTGAGTTCATCGAGCCCAACTCGGCCTATGGGGTGCTGGGCACGCCGATCGTCGTGCTCCTGTGGCTCTACGTCACCGCGGTGTCCTTGCTCGTCGGCGCCGAGCTCAATGCCGAGATCGAGAAGCTCTTCGACAGAGAAACCGAAGCGGGGTGATGCTCCGCTCGATCATGTCGGCAGTCGCCGGTAGGGGGCATGGGTGTAGTACTTGGGGTGGGTGTCGAGTCGCACATGGAGCCAGAGGACGCCGAGGCCGGACGTGCTGCACCAGATCGGGTTTGAGCCCACTCGCATCTCGAGGGCGTGACCGACGGCACTCCACAGCGCATCGGTCGCTTCGGCCGTAGCGGTTCGCACAAACGCCGCCAGGTGAGCCGAGTCTGCCGTGCCGTCGCCCCGGGTGGGAGCTATCAGGTGAGCATCGCCGCTCAGGTTGTCGAAGGCCACGACCGGATCATGCGATTCGAGGAGCCCGGCGAAGGCTCGAGGGTTGGCGCTCACACCGGCCAGAGTCGGGCTGGCGACGAGCACGAACTCGAACGGGTCTTGCCACCGGCTGGCGACGAGAGGCGGGGTCTCCCAGAAGAACGCCGATAACGGGCTCTCGGCCAGCACCGTCGAGAACCATACGGTGAAGTCCGGGTTGCTTTGCCACAGCGAAGCCACCTGCCGCCACGTCACCGGCCCGGCGTCGTCCTCCAGCGCGTAGCGGCAGGTGGTGCTGTCCAGCCGCACAACATCGGACATCCACATGGGGCGGGAGCCTACGTCGGCGCCGTTGAGATGTTGACAGCGCGAAGAGGGGACGCCGGTCGATGCACATCAACCGGTCCCTTGAACGCACGACTTGCGACGACAACCGTCCCTCGGGACCGGGGTCTTCGCCCCTAACCAATACTCCTGACCGACGAGATGCTTGCGGTTGGGACGGGCGCACAGCCGGTGCGACCGTCGCAACAGATGAGACATGGAGGAGAGCGATGGGAGGCATGACCGCACGTCTCGAGCGGGACGTCGCTGCGGGGGCAGCAGAGGACCGCCGGTTGCAGTGGCTCGGATTCGGGTTGATCGGTCTCGGTGTGGCGATCGCGGCGAACTCGCTGCTCGGCCCGCTCGTATTCGATGCGATCGACTATCCGGTATCCGAGTCGATGCGCAACCAGACGATCGGGCTCGATCTCGCCAACCTCTTGGTTGTCGCCCCGCTCTCGGTCCTGGTGGGCCTGTTGGCGCTTCGGGGGAGCCAGGTTGCGCCGCTGCTGACGCTCGGTCCGGCGTCGTATGCGGCCTACATGTTCGCCCAGTACGTTGCCGGCCCCGATCACCTCGTGTATCGGAGGGTACTGCTGCTCCAGCTCGCAGTGTTCGTTGCCGGTTGGGCCCTGGTCGCCCTGGCTTGGAGTCACCTCGACGCCGAAAACGCCCGCCCGGCCGACCGCCGCCACGCATACGTGCTGTGGGCCATGGCAGGTTTTGTATTGCTTCGCTACCTCCCTGGTATCGCCGGCAGCCTCACGGAGCAGCCGCTACCGGCCGAAGCGGCGGCGGACCCGGCCATGTACTGGCTCATCGTGCTGATGGATCTCGGGATCTTCGTTCCGACTGCGGTCGTCGCCGGCTGGGCGGTGCTGCGTCGCTCGGCAGAGGCCTGGCACGTGCTGCGAGGTTGCGTCGCCTGGTTCACTCTCACCACCATCGCCGTCGGCGTGATGTCCGCAACCATGCTCGTCAAGGACGACCCCAGCGCCTCGGCAGCCCAGCTCGGGATGTTCGCCGCACTCGGCGTGGCAACGATCCTCTACGCGATCCGGCTCCACCGCAGGGCGCTCCCGAAGCCGCCCGCTACGGATGGCTCAGCACGGAGCGGTGAAACTCCTCGAGGAAGCGATCGGGTTCGTCACCGTCCGACGAGTCCGGCCCGACGACGAGGCGGCTGACCCCGATCGCGGCATAGGCGTCGACCACGTCGGGAGTCACCGTTCCGGGAGATGCCACGGTGATCTCGATGGGCCCGAGCGCCTCGGGACGCTCGCCCTTCGCAACGATCTCGTCCAGCCGCCCGATCACCTGCGAGGTCGCCTCGACCGAGGTGAGCCAGCCAAACCAGCCTGCCGCCAACCGAGCGGTTCGGGCCAGCGCAGCATCGGAGTCACCTCCGACGACGATCGGTGGGTGAGGTTGTTGTACTGGGGGCGGGAACTGCACGACGTCTCCTGAGGCGGGTTGCCGGCGCGCCGACTCCCACAACTCCAGGATGCGGACCAGCGCTGCATCCGCTCGCCGGCCGCGCTCGGTCATCGGCACGCCCAGCGCAGCCAGCTCCGGCTCGAGGTGACCGACGCCCACGCCGAAGATCAACCGCCCCCCGGACAGAACGTCGAGCGAGGTCAACTGTTTGGCGAGCAACACGGGCTCTCGCTGCGACACGACGATCACACCGGCGGCGAGGCGGATGGTCGACGTGGCTGCCGCCAGATAGAGGAGCGTCGCCAGGGCCTCCAACCGCGGCTCCTCCGCACCAGGCATGACGGAGGGGAGGGCGAGGTGGTCACCCACCCCCAACGACTCGAATCCTGCCTCCTCGGCGTTGCGAGCTCGGTGAGCCAGCACGGTCGGATCGATTCCCGGGCCCTTGTGGAGACCAAACAGTCCGAACCGCATGCGGCAACCTCCAAGGACACGCCGACGTTCAGGCTACCGAGCTTGAACCGAGTAGTGCGAGACGGCCGCTGTGACCAGCTGTGTCGTTCCTACGACCATCCGGCTTGACCTGAGCGCTTCTCAATCGTATGTTTCAATCGAATGATTGAAGAGCCCAATGACACGCGCACTCGGATCCTCGACGCCGCCGAAGAGCTGTTTGCGGTGCACGGGTTCGACGGCACGTCCATCCGGGAGATCACCCGCCGCGCCGGGGTCAACGTCGCCGCGGTGCACTACCACTTCGGCACCAAAGAAGCCGTCCTCCGTGGCGTGAGCGACCGGGTGGCCCACCCGATATCGGACAAGCGGCGCCACCTGCTGCAGTCCGTGGTGGAGACCGCAGGGCCGGGGGCGCCCGAGGTCGAGGCGCTGCTGGATGCGTTCCTGCGAGCCGACATCGAGGTGCTGCTGGAGCTCCAGGAGCGAGGCCCCAAGGTGGCTCGTTTCCTGGGGCGCACCTACAGCGATCAGACCGACTGGATCCAGCAGATGGCCGCCGAGCAGTATGCCCAGGCAGCGGAGTTCTACCCCCATCTCGGCGCAGCACTTCCTCATCTCGATCGAGAGGAGATCGCATGGAGGGTGCGGCAGGTGGTTGCCGTGATCGTGCACCTGTTCACCACCTGGCCGGAAGAGGGGATGAGCGAGGACGCGGCCGAGGTGGTGCTCGCCCGTCTGGTGACGTTCCTCGCCGGGGGGATGCGTGCGCACTCGCCGGCGGGGAGGGATAGCCCCGGGAGGTGATGTTCGAGCAGATACCGACGCCGATCGAAAGCGCCCGCCCCCACTGAGCTGTGCAGGCACCGGCGAGGACGGGCACCGCCAGCGCACGCAAGCTGCGTGCGCCGAACGCTGAGGAGACTACCGATGACCACCAACCCAACCTCTACCCAGACCTCGCGGCCTTCGTGGCTCCCTGTTGCCGAGTACCCGTTCCAATTGCGCGCGATCGAGCTGGGCGACCATGCCGTTACCTATGTCGATGAGGGCGAAGGCGCGACCCTTCTGTTCGTTCACACGGGCATGTGGTCGTTCGTGTTCCGTGACGTGATCGTTTGGCTGCGCCACCACTACCGCTGTGTGGCGCTGGACTTCCCCGGCTTTGGTCTCTCTAGCGAGCCACCAGGGCGGAATCTGGACCTGGCGGAGCAGAGCGAGCTGCTGGGTCGGTTCGTGGCGGCGCTCGACCTCCGAGACATCACGCTGGTGCTCCACGACCTCGGCGGTCTCGTGGGCATGGGGTTCGCCGCAGCCCACCCCGACCGGGTGGTGGCGCTGGTGATGGCGAACACGTTTGCCTGGGAGCCTGATCGCACAGGTCTGATCCGGATGCTGCGTCTCGCCTCCAGCCGACCCGTCACCGCAGCCGATGTCGCCACGAGGCTCATCCCGCGCCTGTCAACGACGAGGTTCGGTGTGGGTCGCCATCTCAGTAGGGCCGGAAAGCGAGCCTTCCTCGGCCCGGTGACCCGGCGACGGGTGCGCCGTTTCCACGACCTCATCGGCAATGCCCTCGACTCCCAGGAGCTGAGCGACCGGATCGCAGCCGGAATCGCAGACGGCCTCGGTGACCTCCCGATCCTGACCATCTTCGGGGAGCGCAACGACCCGTTCGGCTTCCAGGAGCGACATCACGCGATCTTCCCCAATCACCACGGCATCGTCGTCGCCAAGGGGAACCACTTCCCGATGATGGACGATCCCGACCTGTTCGCAACCACCCTGCACCGCTGGCGATCACACCTCGGGTGATCGCCGCTCGCGCATGTCCGCCAGCGCACGCACGGCGATGTCAGATCCGGGGGAGCGGCTGGATACGCAATCAGGTGTCGGCCAAGACGCCGGCGACGACCGTCGCGGCGTCGTCGGTCACGAAATGGATGACGGAGGACACGGAGCGGTCCTTGCTGTTCGATGCGACGAACGTCCCGATCGGAGTGGCCTCGATGTCGCCACCCGGGTGTCCCCGGACGAAGATCGGTGTGGTGTGTCGGGGTATCGACTTCGATCGGTCGATGATGCCGGCCGTGTCGATGAAGGTGATGAGCAGATGGTTAGAGAGCACGAAGCCTGTGTCCGTGCCGGTGATCTCCTCGTCCCGCAGGAGCAACAGCTCCGCATCTCGTACCGACACCGCCGTGTCGATGTCCGCTTCGCCACCGCCTGCGAAGTCGGTGAGACGCCCGGTCGCCGGATCGATCTGATAAATGGTTCTGCCTGAGGCTCCGAAAACGGTTCCGTCGCCCGATACACCAATGTCTGCGATGTACGTGGTGACCTCAAACCGGGTCTGGGTGCCATCGGCGTCGATGCGGTGGAGACCGTCGGCAGTCAGCACCCACAGCGGATCGTCTCCCTCGAAGGCGACAACGTTTGATTCGAGCTCGTGCAGCACCTCGTCGCCGTTCGGACCGATCACGAGGATGCGGTTGTCCCTGGCGAGGAGCATGCCGGCGGACGAGTGATGCAGCTCGGACAGACGGTCGGCACCCCGTCTGATCCGGGTCGCCATCGCCGTGTCCGGATCCAGGGTCCAGACGCCATCTTCCTGCGTGTAGTAGAGGCGCCCTTCTACGGGTTCATACGCGATCGAGTTGATCAAGGAGAGCGAGGTTTCGAGCGCGTCGATCTCGGGTGGAGTGCCGCCGAAGCAGGCGCCGAAGGACAGGGCCGTCACCGCACAGATTGCGAGGGAACGGAGCGTTGGCGAGGAGCGACGCATCATCTCACTCCACGGAAGGCTCCACTCAACGCCATCACGTCGTTGAACCATGCGTCATACGGGAACCCGGCCGTCTCGAGTGTCAGTCGGTATTCCTCCCATACCTGGAACGGAATCGGCTCGAGCACCCCGTGAACGAACCAGTCTGCGGGGAGCTCGATCACGCCGGCGTCGTGGAGATGACCGGCAAGCAGGAGCACGGCCTCATCGACGAAGTCATTCTCCAGCTCGAAGCCCCGCTCGAGGATATTCACGGTGTTGTTGGTGGAGAGACCGAAGTCGGTGACCAGTGGAAGCCCGACGTTGTTCCCCGCCGATGCGATGACACCGTAGATGAACCCGCTGGTGCCTCCGGTTGGCATGAGCGCGATGGCCGATCCGATGTCGATCGCGGTGGAGAAGGCTCCTTGCCAGATGGCGTTCCGTGTGTCGGTCTCGCCCGCCTCCTCGAGCGCTACTCGAAGGTGGGTTCTGGTGAGCCGATCGAGGAGCCGGCCCGAGTCGCCGAAGGCTTCGGCGTGAGCATCGGTGTCCGTCGGGTCGAAAGCCATCTGCACCGCCCTCGCCATCGTCAGGCTCAGACCGCGGTAGATGTGATCGGCTGCAACGGGGTCGCCCATGGTCACTTCGAGGTAGGTCGTGACCGTCTCCTGGCGATCTGGCAGCGCATCGAGCACATCGCGAAGTGGTGTCGACGGGAGGGCATCACCATCTTTGCCTTCTGTCAGAGATCCGGTGTGTCCCAGCAGCATCAGCGCACCACCGCGCAGCACGCCGGGCGGCGGATGGCTGGTGCCGATCGCCACCATCACGTCGCCAATGAGCGCAGCGCTGGATTTGTCCCTCCCCGTGCCGAGCAGAGCCAGGATCGCCCCGGCGGCGGCGCCCTTGTCGCCGTAGGTCGACCATTGCTCGGGTTCGATGAAGGCGCCGAGGTCGCCGGTGGTGACGATCGAGGCGAGGAGCGCTTCGGCCTGATTTTCCGGGTACCGGGAGATGCGGTTGTAGACGATGACCCGAGGGTCGAGAGACCATTCAGTGCCATCGCGAGTGGTAGATGCGCCCGTGAAGTCCCAGCTCCCGACCCTCGTGAGTGCGGTGCCGGCGTCGATCAGGAGATCGACGTCGTAGTGCTCGTCGCTCATGAACCAAAACGCGGCGTCGGGGTTGTCGACGATGTCGGCGATGTCGATGTCGAGCTCCGAGTGGCCGCCGGCCATGGCGAGCGCATCTGCGAACGGGGCCATGAACTGATGGAGGCTCCCGTCCCAGGCGTTGGCGGCTCCGCTCAGTTGCTGCAGGTTGGCGAGCGTCACCTCGTCGAGGGCGTTGAGCATGGCTACCGCCGCACCGGGGGTGGTGACGTGCCACCCGACGAGCCGGCTGAGGTCCCGCATGAGATCCGGGTCGTGGCCGCCGGCTCGAGCCAGCTCGGTAGCCAGGTATCCACCGACGAGCCGCAGCTGCTCGGGCGGTGTGACCGGCAGTGGACCATCCAACCAGGCGACGACGTCCGGATGTGCCGGTGGTCGGAAGTCGAGATCCTCGATGGCTGCGACGAGCTCTTGTCTGGCGGCGAGCCACTCGCGGTATCCGGTTTGTTTCGGATGCCGCGGATGGTCCTCGGTGATCGCCGCGAGCTCGGCGTGGAGCCGGGCGTGGCCTTCGCTCTCGGCGACGTACCAGGCAGGGAAATAGTGCGGATCGAGGCCGGCCCGTGATGGGGGGATGCCTCTGGTCATCGCAGCGGCGGCCCCGGCAAAGCCGTCCGCGGTGAGACCCAGGTCGGCGGCCACGTCCTGGATGTGGCGTTGGATGTCTGCGATCACGGCGGTGTCGGGCGTACCCCCGGCGAGTCGCAGCTGCAGCTCGCGGTATCGATCCGACTGCAGCCGACGCTGCGCCCGTGAGGCAAAGGAGAGAGCCATCGCCTGATAGTGCGACGGTGCTTGCTGCTCGAACGCCGTGATCTGTTCTTCGAGTTCGGCTGTCTGCTTCTCATAGGCGTTGACCTCGTCTGCGAACCGCTGCTGTTGGTATGCGGCGAATGGTTGCGTGCTGCCGTCCTCGTACACCCAGCTGCGCAAGTCGAGTGGCGGCACCGTCGATCCGGGTCTCCCCACGGACACCCACCGCATGCGGCGCAGCGCGCCGGCTCGTCCTCGCAGCGACACCGCCCAGTCGAGCGCCCAGGCCCCGATGGTGTCGAGCTGGGCGGTAGGCGCGGCCACCGGGTAGCCGGCCGTGTCGAGTGACGTGATGGTTCCGGCCGACGTCGTCAGCTCATCAGCAGTGACTTCCAGCGCGACGGCGAGGCGCTCGAGGAGCTCTGCATCTGCAGCGTACATGGGCATAGCGATGTTCGATTACGTTGATTAGTGTCAAGTATCGGCCATCGAGGACACGATGCCTAGGTGGTTGCAGTGCCACCCAAAGGGGGGATCACCGACGAGTGTGCTTATTCACCGCGTATACGAGTCTGTAAGCACACTCGAGGTCATGCTTTGCTCAGCCGGTCCCATCGGTAGCTGCTGGCATCCTCAGCGGCGCTGAGTGCGGCGAGGATGCTGCCGATGCGTTTCCGCTCCGCCTCCGTGGTTGCGGCGGCCAACGCGCTTGTGGCCAGGCCCGACACCAGGGCCCGGAACCGTTCCTGGTTGAACCACTCGACACCTTTGTGCTCGTTGACGTCGAGGGCGGCGCGGGCTTCCTCGTCGTCGGCGAGGGACGCGAGGAATGTGCTGGCGACGTTCTTGGCCGCCGGATGCCGCGCGTCTTTGTCCGGTGGTGGCTCGAGGTTGCGAGTGGCCACCGCCAGCAGCTCCGCCGGCAGCGCCGCCAGACCCACCGTGGCAAACCCGTTGCGAACTCCGACGGGGTCGGTGACGACGCCGGCGGCGTGGAACGCTCGCCGCCACTCCGCCGGGTGAAGCCGCTCGATCAGCTCCTCGTCGAGCCCGGTTTCGTCGCTCACCCGCGCCAGCTCGGCCACGAACGGCTTCGGCTCGACGTCGACGGTCTCGCCGAACTCGTCGGCCACGTCAATGAGTCTCCGTAGCGCCGCCGGCACCTCGTCGGCGAACTCATCCGCTGCAGCAGCGGCCACGAAACCGGCCATTGCGTCACGAAGTGGCTCCAGTCGCATGTCCTCCAATTCGGCATCGAGGCTGGGCACCCCGGCCCCACCGAGCCGCTCCGCCAGGCGAGCAAACTGCTCGCCCTGCACCTCACGGAAGTCGAGAAACACCTGATACTCGAACGCTCCGAGCCGCACCTCGAATCCGTTGTCGGCGATGTCTCGCGAATGTCGCAAATACTCCAAGCCGGAAACGTGCTCCCGGAAGACCAGCCAGTCGTCGTCGTCCGCCCGCAGTCCGAGCCCTGCGGCGAGGGTCCGGGTCCGCATCTCGCCTGCGCTCTTGTCTCGGTAGGCCGCAGAGGTGTGGATCCGGCCGAGGGCATCCCCCCACTTGTTGTGGAACACCACCAGCGACGCCGCCCCGTCATGGTGGTTGGAGTATGCGTACACGTCCTCGTTGACGTGGCCCTCCGGCGCCACGAGATCGAAGAGGAGGAAGTTGTCTACCTGGGCGAACTGCGCCCGCCGGTGCAGCAGCGGGAAGATCTCGCGGTGGTGGCGTGCGACGAGCCACTCGTCGGGATACTCGTCCCGTCGCGGCCGGCGGAACTCCATCCCATACTTCTCGCCATAGCCTTCGATCTGGCCATGGCCGAACATCGGCAGGCCCGGCATGGTCGCCATGACGGTGGCGACCCCGAAGTACTTGCCGTCCTTGCCGAACTGGTCGACGGCGGTCTCCTCGTCCGGGTTGTTCATGAAGTTCACATATCGCTTGAGGATCTCAGGATCGAACTCGAGAACGTTGCGCATGAGCTGCCGGTACTCGCCGTTGCGCTCGGCGGAGAGCATGTGCATGAACGCGCTGTTGTAGACGCGGTGCATACCGAGGGTGCGCACGAAGTAGCCCTCCATCATCCAAAAGGCCTCGGCGAGAAGCAGCGTGTCGGGCACCTCGGCTGCGACGCGATCGACCACTTCGCGCCAGAACTCCTCGGGGATGGCAGCCTCGAACTCGGCCTCGGTCATGCCATGCTGCGCACGGGACGGGATGGCGCCACCCTCGCCCGGCGCGGGGAACCAGAGTCTGCGGATGTGGCGCTTGGCCAGGGTCATGGCGGCGTCGAAGCGGATGATCGGAAACTTGTGGGCGACGTGCAGGATCGTCTGGATGACGCCTTCGCGGACTTCGGCTTTGAGGTAGTCGAGCTGGGCCGTGTCATTCCACGGCATCGCCGTGCCGTCGTTGCCGTGGTAGATGAACCGGGTCTCGCCGCTGCCGTGGTCGTACCGCTTGAAGACGACGGCGGCGTCGGTGCCGTCCCAGTAGTGATCTTCG
>JBFISM010000096.1:0-14399 GCA_041608535.1 Acidimicrobiia bacterium | reverse complement strand
CCGGCGAGCAGACCGATCATGATGTTGAGCCCGGATCCCTTGTAGCCACCGATCGGCACCAGAAAGCCGCGGTGCGCCTCTGCCGGGTCGGTTATCGGGTCGCCCTCCTCGTCGACGACCCAGCCTTCCGGCATCTGCTCACCGGCCTGCGCCACCACCTTGATCGTCCCATGCGAAGCAACCGTCGTTGCGATGTCGAGCTGGAACCCGTCACCATCGGCAGCGGGGATGGCAACGGCGATCGGGTTGGTTCCCAGAATGCGTTCGACACCTCCCCACGGCGGCATCCCGTTGGCATTGGCAACGGCGAAATAGAGCCCGATCAACCCGCGCCGCATGGCCATTGCCGGATACAGCCCGGCTGCGCCGGCGTGGTTGGAGTGGACGGTGCCGACCCACGCCATCCCCTGGTCCTCTGCTTTGGCGATGGCCAGCTCGGTGGCCCGGGACATCACCACCTGGCCGAGGGCGTTGTCGCCGTCCACCAGGGCCGAGACCGGAGTCTCGTGACGCACCTGAATGTCCGGTTGCAGGTTGATACCGCCCGCTTCGATGCGGTCCACGTAGGGCCCCAGCCGGATGAGCCCGTGCCCGGTGCGGCCCCGCAGATCCGCTTCGACGAGCCGTTTGGCCGTGATCTCGGCATGGTCTCTGCCGACACCCACCGCAACGAGCACGTCTGCCGCAAACCGCTCCAGACGTTCGTGGGGGATGCGGTCGGCCACTCAGGCCTCCGCCGGTGCGGCGAACTGCTCCACCGTCTCCCCGGTCTCGGTGAAGGTGCGGGTCACGTGGGTCGACCCGTATACCCACAGGATGCGCATGACGTTGTCACCGGTGTTGATGAATCGATGCGGCTCGCCGGCCGGCACGTGGGTCGTGTCGTACGGGACCGCCGGCCGTTCCTCGCCGTTGAGGACGACAGTGCCGCTGCCCTCGATGACCGTGACCTGCTCGATCGTGTTGTGACTGTGCAGCTTGATACTCGTCCCGGGCGGGAACGTCGTGATCCCCATCGTGAAGTCCTGCTCGGGCAACGGTGGGTCGGTCAACCGCACGCTGGTGATGCCATTGCCCCGCTCCACGCGCGGCGCCGATGCGAACTCGATCAATTCAGCCATAGTTCTCCTATCTGTCCCCCCCGGCGGGTGGGACACAGTCATGGCAGCAGCTCTCGGATGTGCGGCGCGGTGTCGGCTCGCAGCCGGTCGATCACGTCGGCGAGCGGTGCCCGGAAAGCTGCTCGCTCTTCCGCCGACAGCTCCCGAACCGTGCGTCCCTCACTGCGGAAGCGTTCCACCAGCTCCTTCTCGTATGCAGCGGCCGACAATCGCTGAAACTCGACGGTCTCCCTGGCGACCAGGCGGATCTCGTGAGCGATGTCGTCCGGGTAGCCCGCCATCACGTCCGGGTTGGCATAGAGGCCGCGGGCGCCATAGAGATGACCGGTCAGCGTGACGAACGGGTGCTCCACGCCGTAGGCGGCGGTATTGGCCAGCGGATTCTCTTGAGCGTCGACTTCGCCGTCGCGGATCATCCGGATCCCCTCGCTGAGCTCAGCGGTTACCGGTCTCATTCCCCATGTCGCAACCATGGCTTCGTGGATGACATTGGGCTGCAACCGGATCCGCAGCCCGGCGGCGTCCGCAGGTGTAGCGACATCCCGTACCGCGTTGGTGAGGTGGCGAAAGCCATTGTCCCAATAACCGAGCACCTCGTACCCGGCCTTCTGCAAGGTGGCCGCAGACAACGCCTCGCCGAGTGCCCCGTCCATGGCAGTGTGCGCCTGTTCGAGATCATCGAAGAGAAACGGGATCTCGATGGCGTCGAGCTCCGGTACCCGCTTCCCGAGATAGGCCGTAGAGAAATAGCACCAGGTGAGATCGCCGGCAGCGACCATGTCGAGCAGCTCGGGCGCCGGGTGGCCCAGATCGAGCACGTTGTGCAGCAGATCCACCTCGACGGTGTTCCCGAACACCTCGTGCATGCGGCGAGCGAAATGGTCGATAGCCCGGCTATGGGTGCTCTCCGGGGGGGCATAGCCCCCGACTCGCACCACGGCTTGTGACATCCGGTTCCCCGCTCTCCCGCTCGGTCCGGCCTCACGCCGATCCTATAAGATGCACGATCGCAGCTGCCACTCGGAGGGACCATGCAGATCGTCAGCGTCGATGCGATACCGATCACCGTCCCACTCGCCAAACCGGTCGTCATGTCGCACATCACGGTGGAGCGGTCGCACAACGTGCTGGTGCGCATCACCACCGAGGACGGGTTGGAAGGCTGGGGAGAAGGAGTCGAGGCGACCGATCTCACCGGCGAGACACAAGACTCCATACGAGCCGGCATCGAGTTCCTGGCGCCCCTGCTCATCGGGAAGGATCCGTTGCGACGCACCGAGCTGTGGTGGGCCATGGCGAAGGCGATCTACGGCAACGAGACCGCGATCGGCGCAATCGACATGGCGCTGTACGACCTCGCCGGGAAGGCATTCGGTGTACCGGTGTACGAGCTGATCGGTGGCAAGCAGCGCGATCACGTCCCGGCGCTCACCATGGTGGGGAGCGGTGACCCCGATGCCGACGTCCCGGCCGCCGTCGCCAAGTACGACGCTGGATATCGATGGATCAAGATCAAGCTCGGCATCGGCGAGTTGGAAGACGAGCTCAAGACCGTCCGTGGCATCCGCAACGCCCTGCCGCCCGATGCGGTGGTGTGCGGCGACGCCAACCAGGGGTGGACCGAGCCCCAGTCGGTTCGCTTCCTGCGAGCCCTCGAGGGAGTCGACGTGCAATTCATCGAGCAACCGATCCCGCAAGGCGATCATGCTGCGCTCATCCGCATCGCCCGCAGCTCACCCATACCGGTGTGCGCCGACCAGAGCGTGCATTCGCTCAACGACATCATGGCGTTTGGCCGCTCCGGCGTTGCCGGGGTGAGTCTCAAGCTGGTGAAGCTCGGGGGTATCACGGGGGTGATGCGAGGTGCTGCGCTCTGCGAGTCGCTGGGGTTGTCTATCAACCTCGCCGGCAAGATCGCCGAATCGTCGGTGGCCGCCAGCGCCAACGTCCACTGCGCCGCCGCGATGAGGGCGGTCGACTTCGGGTGCAGCCCGGCCAATCAGGGCGTGAGCCAGGACGTCAGCTCGAGCCCTTTGACCGCCGACGCCGGCGTGTTTGAGGTTCCGTCGGCCCCGGGACTCGGCGTCGTACCCGACCTGGTGGCGGGCTGACGTGGCGGGTTCGGTCGCACGGCTCATGGTGGAGCGGGCGACGGCCCTCCTCCAGGGGCTACCGGCAGACCAAGCCGCCCAGGCGACATTCGACTTCGAAGATCCCTACCGGATCGACTGGGCCTATTACCCACGAGAGATGGCGGGCGACGAGGCGCAGGGCCTCCCGATGGAGGACCTCAGCCACCCAGAGCGCACGCTGGTGTACCGCCTACTGGAAACCGGCGTCAGCCATCACACCTTCGCCAAGATCGCCTCGATCATGTCGCTCGAACAGGTGCTCAACAAGATCGAGGGCTATGGGAAGAACGTCGACCTCCGCAACGCCGGCAGGTACTGGGTCGCGATCTTCGGCGAACCGAGCCTCGACGGGACCTGGGCGTGGCGCTACGAAGGCCACCACGTCTCGATCCACCACACCATCGTTGCGGGAGAGGTCGTGGCGAGCACTCCGCTCTTCCTGGGATCCAATCCGGCTCGGGTGATGCACCACGGTCATGCCATCATCCGGCCCCTGGCCGAGGAGGAAGAGGCGGGACGCGAGCTCGTCACCATGCTCGATCCCGATCGGTTCTCCGCGGCGCTGCTCAGCGAGGTGGCTCCGCTCGACATGGTGGTCCCGAACCTCTCGTACGTACCCGACGTGTCGGATCTGGGCGATCCCCGCCATGCGCTTGCCGGCTTCCAGAACGCGTTCGAGCAGATGGATGACGAATACAAGCGATCGGTGCGCTTCGACCGAGAGCGACCACTCGGTCTGCGGCGCGCCGACATGGACTCGGCCGAGCAGGCGGTCCTCGACGACCTCATCGACATCTATGTGTCGCGCCTGCCCGAGCCCTTACGGGAGACCGAGACGGCTCGCCTCGACGATGCCGGCCGCAGCGACGTGCATTTTGCCTGGGCCGGACCCACCGAGCCCGGCGCCTTGCACTACTACCGATTGCACGGACCGAGCTTCTTGGTCGAGTACGACTGCGTACAGGACGACGGCAACCACATCCACGCCATCTGGCGCGACCCGGTGCGCGACTTCGGCCGGGACGTGCTGCGGGCACACGTGGCCGCCCGGCACTGATCGGCCGTGGATCGCCTCCGCATCGCCGTTGCCGGAGGATCCATCGGGGGGTTGACGGCAGGGGTGTTGCTGCACGAGTTGGGCCACGACGTCAACGTCTACGAGCGGTCCACCGCCGCACTGCAGGCCCGTGGCGCCGGCATCGTCGTGCTCCCCATGACGGAGAAGTACTTCACCGCGCGTGGCTCCGGATTGCGAACACACGGTGCCGATGGCGGCGAAGTCGCGCTGACGCTGACGGATTGGAGCTACGTGGATGCGGCGGGGAACCTCACGTCGGAGACTCCGACGTACAACCGCTTCTCCTCGTGGAACACGGTGTATCGAGCGCTGCTCGATGCGTTGCCCAGCGAGCGATACCACTTGTCTGCGGAGGTCGTCGGGTTCACCCAAACCGCCGAAAAGGTCGAGGTGCACTTCGCCGGCGGAGAGAACCACGTGTGCGACCTGCTGGTCGGCGCCGACGGTATCGCCTCGACCGTGCGCTCCGTGCTGGAGCCGCAGACGGGGCCCATCTATGCAGGCTACGTGGCCTGGCGGGGCACGGTCATGGAGAGCGAGCTCACTACGGAGACCCAGGCGATGTTCGAGGACGCCATGGTGTACCAGGTCCTCGACCACTCGCACATCCTCGTCTACGCCATCCCGGGACCCGGTGACACGATCATCCCTGGAGAACGGGCGCTCAACTTCGTCTGGTATCGCAATGCTCCCGAGCCGGGATTCCACGATCTCATGACCGACAGCGACGGCGTGCATCGCGGGGCCACGATGCCGCCGGGAGCAGTGCAACAGAAGTATCTCGATGAGATGCGGGATGACGCTACGGCGCACTTGGCTCCCCAGTTGCGCGAGGTGGTGCTGGCGTGCGACGAGCCATTCATCCAGGCCATCTACGACATGATGATGGAGCGTTTCGTCTACAACCGGGTGTGCGTCATCGGTGACGCCGCATGCTCGCTGCGACCCCACGTGGCCGCCGGCACCGCCAAGGCCTGCGCCGATGCGTGGGCGCTGCGGGATCATCTCGCCCAGACGACCGACGACCTGGAGGCCGCCCTCGCCGAGTGGGGTGAACAGCAGCTAGCCGTGGCCCGCCACGCCGCCGCCAAGACGCAAGCAATGGGCGAAGCGTCCCAACACCTCGGAACCATGGTCCCCGACGACCCCACCTGGCGCTTCGGGCTGTTCGAGCCGGGTAATTGAGCCGGGTAGTCGACTACGTGTGTAGGGCGCCGGCCTAGTTGGCGGCGTCGCCCTGCCGGTCATCGCCTTCAGGTATGTCGCCATGACCGATGTCACGTAACCAGGCGGCCGCGAACAGCCGCTCATCCTCGCTCATCGACTCCACCGCCGCCGCGTCCGGCTCGGTACCCCGGGGGATGTGCACCCAGCCCTCCGGCACTTCGGCGACCGCAGCGGCATCGACCAGCACGACTCGTCCGGAGAACTGCGCATCCTCGCGCGAGCCGGCAAATCGAGCGGCCGACGACGCATCCGGAGCGATCAGCATGGCATCCATGCCGACAGCCTACGAGGTCCTGGACGAGCCCTCCCCGTCCAACTGCGCGACCGGCCTGCTGACCGATCCCGGGGGCCGGTCAGCCAATCTTCAGAAGCCTCGGCATGCGGTGCCAGTGCTGGTCACCAACGACGTTGGAAAGAGAGCTGTCGTGCCTGCCATCAAGCTGCGGGCGTTCGTGCCGCTGGCGGCGCTGCTGCTGATCGCCCCGCCCGCAATCCCATCGCAAGGGTCCGATACGGTCGAGTTCAAGGACGCATCGCTCATTGTCGAAATCAACGCCACCGATGGCGATGCCGGTTTACAGATCGATCTGGATCATGAACCGTGGCAATCGCTCACGATCGCCGGCCCTGACGGGAAGAAGCTGCTGGATCTGCGCAACCGGGGCGACCTCGCCGGCTTCGGTCTTACGGAGCTGTTCGCCGAGTCGTCCGAGCCGCCGTTCACCGAGCTGCCCCTAGACGAGTTCAAGCAGCTCTGGCCCGAAGGGACCTATCGATTCACCGGGCGGACCATCGATGGCGTTCGTCTGCGCAGTGACGTCGAGTTCGTTCATGCGTTTCCCGTCGAGCCCATCATCATCTTTCCCGAAGACGACGGTCTGGTGTCCGCTGCTCGGCTCCTGATCGTCTGGGAGGGGACGCCCCAGCCTCCGGGGGTAGAGGTCACCGAGTACCAAGTGACCCTCAGCAATGAGGACACCGGGATGACGCTCGACGTCGAGGTCCCGGCATCAGTGGCCGAGATCGCCGTACCAGAGACCTTTGTCGTGCCAGGCGAACACAAGGTCGAGGTCGGTTCGATCGACGCCACCGGGAGCCGCACGTTCCAAGAGGTGAGCTTCGAGATGGTCGACGGCTGAGAGCAACCGCCACTCCGCAGGGGGTGTGGCGCAGTTGACGTTTGGAAACGAGCGCTTCAACAGACTGCTGATCGGCACCTAGGGAAGGCGCACCGCCCCAGCCGCCACGAGCGCTTCGATCTCGGCATGACTCGCCCCGAGCTGACCGAGCACCTGGGCGGTGTGCTCTCCCAGCTCCGGCGGCGCTCCCCGGCTGATGGACTGGTTGCCGTCGATGCGCATCGGTGAGCCGGTCACCGGCACCGTTCCCAGCTGGGGATGGGGCAGCTCGACCCGCATCTGATTGTGGCGCACCTGCGGGTCGTCGAAGGTCTCGGGGATCGTCTTCAGCCGGCCGACGGGAAGCCCGACTTCGAGGAGTCGCGCCATCCACTCGTCGGTGGTTGCTGTGGCGGTGATCTCGCCCACCAGATCGTGCAGCGTCGCTCGATTCGCCACCCGCAGCTCGTTGCTGGCAAACCGCGGGTCACTGGCGATGTCGAGACCCATCACGTCGCAGAACAGCTCGAAATGGCGGTCGCTGACAATCGCGATGTTGAGGTAGCCGTCCCTCGTCTCGAAGGTGCCCGTCGGTCCGGTGAACCACGATGCGGTGCCGATCCGGCCGGGCTGCCGCCCATCGGCGAAGAACATGGCGTTCCACGCTGACTGGATGGCGATGAGCCCATCCCGGAGCGAGACATCGACCCGGCGTCCGCGCCCGGTCGCGGCTCGACCCGCCAGCGCGGCCGAGATCGCCAGCGCGGCGTTGGTGCCCGCCAGAAAGTCCCCCACGGTTGTCGCCGTCTTCATGGGCGGGTCGCCCTCGGCACCGGTTATCGACATCATCCCGGACTCTCCCTGGAACAGGATGTCGATGCCGGCCCGTTCCGCATCCGGCCCGGTATTGCCGAAGGCGGACACCTCGGCGTAGACGACACCGGGATTGTCGTCTCTGAGGTTCTCGTAGCCGAGCCCGGCGCGAGACATTGCTCCGTAGCGGAGATTGTTGACGATCACGTCGGCTCCCAGACACAACTTGCGGATCCACGGCGCGGCTTCGGTATGCCGTGGGTTGACCGCGATGCTGCGCTTCCCCCGATTGATCGCGGCGAAGTAGTAGCTGACGCCATCCACGTACGGGCCGAAGGCACGTGCGAGGTCGCCGTTGGGGTGCTCCACCTTGACGACATCCGCACCGAGATCGGCGAGGAGCATGGCGCAATACGGCCCGGCGATGAGGTTACCGAACTCGATCACACGGATCCCGGCCAACGGTCCAGACACTTCAGACGCCATCGAATCCATTCTTTCGGCTGTCGCGCGCGTATTCCGCGAGCTGCAGCCTTAGGTTCGCAACAAGATCCTGCAATATGCAAGATCGCATCGTACGATCTTCGCCATGACGAGCACCGAAGCGGCACGGGCCGCGCTGACCCCCGAGCAGATCGAGTTCTATCGCACCGAGGGATATGTGATCGTGCGGGGGGTGTTGGATTCCGACGAGATCGCCGAGCTGCAGAGCGTCGCCGACGAGTTCATCGAGCGATCGCGATCGATGACCGAGAGCGACGCGCTCATCGAGCTCGACGAGGGGCACAGCGCCGCCACACCGCGCATCCGCCGCATCAAGAGCCCGCACCGCCACCATGAGACATTCGCCCGGTCGCTCGACAACCCCGAGATCCTCGACCGCGTCGAGTCGCTGCTGGGGCCGAACATCCGCTGGCACCACTCCAAGCTCAACGCCAAGGCACCCGAAGGTGGGCGCCAGGTGGAATGGCACACCGATTGGGCCTACTACCCGCACACCAACTCCGACCTGCTCGAGGTGGGCATCGCCCTCGACTCCATCACCACCCAGAATGGCTGTCTCCACATCCTTCCCGGATCCCATCTCGGTCCGGTGTGGGATCACTACGAAGGCGACCGCTTCGTCGGTGCCGTTGCGCCCGGCAGCTTCGACATGGGTGCCGCAGTCCCGGTGGAGTTGGAAACGGGTGACATCTCGATACACCACGTCCGCGTCCTCCACGGCTCGGCGCCGAATCTCTCGGCGCACACCCGCCGCCTCCTCCTCCAAGGGTATGCCGCCGCCGATGCCTGGCCCCTGATGGCACATCACCAGCCGGACGACTGGCCGCCGTGGGACGAGCGGTTGCTGCGTGGCGAACCCACTCGCGACGCACGACTCGACGGCTCCCCCGTCCGGATCCCTCTTCCCCTGCAACGTGCGCTCGGGTTGTTCGACACTCAGGCGCAGATGCACCGGTCGCACTACGCCGACGGAGGCTCATGACCAACAAACGAGGCGTCGGCATCGCCGTGATCGGTGCCGGCAAGATCGGCCGCCACCGGGCGCGTCTTGCCGCCGAGCATGCCGGGGTGCACTGGCTCGCCATCGCCGATAGGGACGCCGAAAAGGCAGCGCGGCTCGCCGCTGAGGTCGGCGCCGCCGCCTCGTCCACCGAAGTAGCCGAGATCGCTGGCCGCAACGAGGTCGACGCAGTGATCGTATCGACGGAGGAGAAGTCACATCGGGACCCGGTGATCGCCGCTCTCGAGGCGGGGAAGCCGACCTTGGTGGAAAAGCCGATCGCCCTGACCCTGGAGGACGCCGATGCCATGATCGCCGCAGCCGATGCGGCCGGGGTGCCGCTGTGGGTGGGCTACTCCATGCGCTACGCACAACGCTACGCCGTGGGCAAACAGCAAATGGACGAGAAGAGGATCGGCGAGGTCGTCGGTGGGCTGGCTCGCTGCTACGACACCCGGGCGGTCGGTGAAGCGATCCTCGGACGCTCCCCGACCGCGACCCCGGTGATGGACATCCTCACCTATCTCGTCGACCTCGTCGGCTGGTATCACCCGCAGCGTCCGGTCGAGGTGATCGCCCGTTCCCACGGATCGACGATGCGTAGACAGGGTCACGACACCGATGATCTCACCCTCGCCATAGTCGCCTACGACGACGGCAGCGTGTTCGAGTTCGCCACCAGCTACACGCTTCCCAAAGGCTTCCCCATCAACGGCATGGCGGCCCGGATCGAACTGCTCGGCACCGACGGGGTGCTGTTCATAACCGAGGACCACGGCGACCAGATCCTCTACACCGAAGCCGGCTACGAGAACGCGTACGTCGACCAGCGGCTCCACCTCGCCTTCCTGGGAAGTCGCACCTCGGGAGAATGGGCCCAGGGAAGGATGTTCGGTCGTGTTGCGGATGAGACCCGAGCGTGGCTCGACCACCTGACCACGCACGCCCCCGTTCACATCGCCGATGCGCGCGAGGCCCGCCGGACCCTGGCGGTCACTCTTGCCATCGACGAAGCTGCTCGCAGCGGACGACGAATCGAGTTGGAACCTTGAAGGTCGCGCTCATCGGCTTGGGCAGGATGGGATTCCCGATGGCGAAGCACATCGCGGCCGCCGGTCACGATCTGATCGTGACCGACATCGTGCAAGAAGCCCTCGAGCGCGCCGCCGCCGCCGGGCTCGAGGTCGCCCGCGTTGCGGAGATGGCCGATCGGGACGTCGTGTGCACATCTCTTCCCGACACACCGCACGTCCGTGCGGTGTACACCGACCAGGGAGCAATCTTCGACACGGTCCGCCCCGGAACGGTATGTGTCGATCTGTCGACCATCTCCCTGGGGGGATCACGAGACCTCGCTGCGATCGCACGGCGCCGCGAACTGAGCTTCCTCGACGCTCCGGTGAGCGGTACCTCGATCCACGTCGAAGACGCAACGGCGGTGGTGATGGTGGGTGGCGACCCGGCCGCCCTTGACAGGGCGCGGCCCGTCATCGAGACGTTTGCGGAGCGGGTCGACCATGTCGGCCCCAACGGAGCAGGACTGGAGCTGAAGCTGGTCACCAACCGGCTCCTCACCACCCATCTGGCTGCCCTGGCGGATGCGATCGTGGAGCTGGAGCACTTGGGGCTCGACGTCGCCCGGTGCATCGACATCATCAAGGCGGGCGCCGTGGCGAAGCTGCTCGAGTACAAGGCCGATGCGCTGGCGACACGCGACTTCACGCCGTACTTCACCGTAGACCTCATGCGCAAAGATCTCGCCATCGCCGCCGAAGCCCTGCCCCCGTCGGAACTCAGCGACGTGTCACGCCGCATGCTGGAACAGGCGCACGACATCGGGCTCGGCGAAGCCGATATTGCCGCGATCATCGAGGTGGCCGAGGCGGAAGCGACACCCTGAGGTCATCCATCCGATCATGACCGAAGGCCCTTGCCTCCGGGTCGGTTCGGGGAGACGATGTCCGTACCATGAAGCGACACACCACGCTGGTCGTCGTCATACTCTCGATGCTCGCCGCCGTCCTGACGACGTGCGGAGACGATGCCGTGGACACGACCGCGGCCGCCGGCGACGTCACCACCACGGTCGCCACCACGACGCCGGCAACCGTCACCACCACGACTACGGCGCCGCCCACGACATCGACGACGACATCGACGACCACGACCGGCCCGGCCAGCACCACGACGTCGACGACATCGACCACCACCACGACCACCACCACAACGACCACGACGACCACATTGCCTCCCCCCACGGGACCCCTCCCCGAGGTCCTACTGCCCGGGACGGCCTTTGATCTGAGCCCGGCTGAAGGTGCTGTCCTCTCGGTGGTCGGGGTGCAGTACGACGACGTGCTCAACGTGCGGCACGCACCGGGGACCAACTATGCAATCGTCGACACGCTGGCGCCCACCGCCAATGATTTCGTCGCCACCGGGCGGGCGAGAATGCTCACCCAATCCATCTGGTGGGAGGTGATCACGGCCGATGACATCTACGGCTGGGTGTCCTCCCGCTTCACCGCTCGCGAAGGCGTCACCGACGACGGCACGTCATTCGTGGTCGAACGCCTCGGCGGCATCCCGCAAGCGGCCGACATGGCCGCCCTGGGACTGCTGGTCGCCGAAGTCCTCGCCCCGGCCGATCCCGACGTGAACACATCGATTGTGATGGTGGTGGCACCGAGCCTGGGCGATCTCGGCGAGGTCACCTATGACGTGGTCGGTCTCGCCGACGACTCCGTCCATGCGCTCCGCGTCCACGTCTTCGGTCAGCCGGACGCCGGTACGTTTTCGCTCGGGAGCGCCGAGATCACCAACATGTGCGACTCGCTGCGCGGTCCCGCAGAGCCCGGAGGCCCGTGCGTCTGATCTCATGGATTCACCACCACGGGTTGGTCGCCCCGTGCGGTCTGTGTCGTCGCGACGTCTCTCAGCCGCGTTTGCGCAGCACCCACGCCTGCTCGGACGGATAGGCGTGTGCCCAATCGGCGGTTACATAGAACCTCCGCTCCGGGCCGGGGTGTGGCGCCTGCAGCTCGTGATATGCCATGACGTCGAAGCCCACGTCATCGAACAAGGAAAACCAAGTCGCGATCGGAAGATTGAACTCCGTGCCTTGATCTTCGCCGTCATCCCAGTCGATGCGATGCATCCCGAAGTACGGCTCGAGCAAGGTGTGTGTCGCCGGCTCGTCGCTCGAGAAGTCCTCGGTGAGCATCACGAATGGGTGATGGCCCAGGATTACGAGACTCCCGCCGGGCCGCAGCACCCGCCACGCCTCGGGCACCCAGATGTACGGGTCCGACCAGATGGCTGCGCCGTACTCGGAGATGGCGAAGTCGAAGCTCTCGGCCGGGAACGGCACCTGCTCGGCGATACCGTGCATGAGGTCGATCTCGAATCCGTGCTCCACAGCGAGCCGGCGGGCCGTCTCCAGCTGCTCTGCGGAGTTGTCGATCCCGACGACGCTGGCACCGCGCCGCACCATCCACGACGCGACATACCCGGTCCCACAACCCAGCTCGATCGCCCGCATCCCAGACATGTCGTCGGGCAGCAGCCGCAGCTCGCTCTCTGGGATCCCCCATATCCCCCACGCCGGCTCCCCCGCCCAGTGTCGTTCCCCAGCCTGGACCCAGGCGTGCGCCCACTTGTCCCAGTGCTCTCGGTTGCGCAGGATGTAGTCCGGCTCAGTCACCCGTCGCCGAGCGTACACCGCTCGGCGACCGGTAACCCGATACCATCACCGATCCTGCTCGGCAGGGCCGGCAAGATGCGATCCTGATCCTGGCTCGGCCTGATCGCCGCCGCAAACACAACCGCAGACGCGTCAGTGGGCCGATGCCGGCCGGTGGGTGCGTATGCTCCAATCAGGAGGAGTGCCATGCGTCGGCTGTTGATGCTGCCAACGGCGATCGCCGTCGCCGGTGCCACAGCGCTCGCCCGACGCCACGCCACCCGTAGATCTCAGCGCAGCGGCGCCACACGCTCGGCCAAAGAAGTGCGCACGGTTAGCCGCGAGAAACTGCCACGCTCACCACGAGCCGGCCAGCGCACCGAAGCCGGAGGCTCGATCGTCGACGAGTGGATGCGGGAATCCTTCCCCGCATCCGACCCGCCGCAGTCGTGGTGAGTCCCGGCCGATACCGGACTCAGGCTGCGCTCGTCCTTCCCGCAGTGATGGTCACCGGGATCGGCGCCCGGCTGGCCAGGTCGGCCACTGCCGCAGGCAGGCGCACAGCAACGCTCGCCGGCACAACCACCCTGGAAAAGCCGCCGCCGGCGACGATCCCGAGAAGCTCGGCCGCGACGTCTGCACCCAGGGAGGAGAGAACCCCGACGGAGGGTGCGGCCAACCGCTCGGCTACCTGCGCCAAGTAGATGTCGCCAGCCTCACCGATGCTCACTTCCTCCCCCTGGGCAAACGCACGCAGCGCAGGACTCCCCGTCAGGAAGGTCAGGAGGGTCACGGCGCCGCCGGAGACGAGCACGGCTTCGGCTTCGGCCAAGCCGGCCTCCCCGTCGGTGGTCGTGGGATCGACGACAACGAGAAGATGTTCGCGATGAATGTTCATGGTGACTCCAGGTGATGAACGTTGGTTTCGGGGTCGTACGGCTCACCCGCAGCAGCGCTTGCAAGCGACAGAGCTGGCAGAACCGATCGTCACGTCGCTCCGGACTCTCGTGATTCAAAGAGAGGAAAGCGGGACGGTGCCCGCCGTGAAGGTCTGGCCGGTGGTGCGGTCCGGAGCGTGTCGTGTGTCCTGTCGGCGCTCATCGTGCCACGCCGAGGTTTCCGGAATGTTATCCATGCGCTACGAGAACGTGAATTCCTCCAGGAACCCACGCTGGATACTTGCGCCATCTGGTTTCGGGCCGCAGAGCTTGCTCGGGCCATTCGATGCGAAGCGAACCAGGCCGATCGAGCCGCCCGAGCCGTCCTCGCCTCCTGATCGAAAGACTCGACGGCGTTGGCGGCTCGAGGACGTCCCCGGCCGCTCCCCGCTCGTCGGATCGGCCGACGCGCTAGTCGAACAAGTCCCCTTCCGCTCCCGTCTCGAGGTACGCCTTCAGTTGCGCCAGAAGCATCGCCCATGTGTACGCCGTGTGGCCCAGCATCGGGTCCGCCGCGGCAAACCCTGAGTGCGAGAAGAAGATCTGACTGCCCGAGCCGCTGGGGTGGTCCATCAGCTGCCACGCCACCTCGGTGCCCACCCAATGTGGGGGAAAATCGCCCTTCGAGGTCCAGCGCACCGAATCGGCCGCAACCTCGTCGACCGAGAGAGCGAACCGAGCCGGCGCTTCGGGAAATCCCAGGTCGAGTGCGTCGGTGGTGACAATGGCGTCCGGCGTCCACCAGCTGCGGATGCCGTCGTGAGACGTCAGCGCATCGATGATCCT
>JBFISM010000095.1:0-14420 GCA_041608535.1 Acidimicrobiia bacterium | reverse complement strand
CTCCGCGGCGGCTGCGGAGGGCGACGAAGGGTGTGCCGCGATGGGCTGCGTCAGGTGATCGACGGCAGCGGCGACACGTGGAGCGCCTCTTCGAGCAGCGGCACGAAAGTCTCGAGATCCGTCGTCGTTGGGAAGTGACCTATCCCGTCGGGACCGGGGCAGCCACCCTCGTCGTAGGCGGACACCACGATCGAGAGCAGTCTGTCGTCGACGATCGTGGCGTACTGGAGGTTGAGCTCGGAGTCCGATCCGTCCGGCATCGAGCCGGCGAATCCGTAAGCGAGACCCGGGGTCCCGCCCAGGACGAACGAGCGCGGCTCGAGGTGACGCAGTCGGTAGTCCTCTCCGCACCCAATGGCACGGTCCTCATCGAAGACTGCGGCGTAGTCCGCGGCGATGCGACGCAAGGTCGCCTCGACGTCGGCTGCTGGATCGTACGAGTCGAACGACGACAGCTCGTAGGAAGCAGCCTCGATACCTCCCATCGGCTCGCCGTTGCGCGCAACGCACAAGAAGGGTCCGTCTCCCTCGCACCGCGCCACGATCCAGCCGTCGCCGAGGTCTGCGATCTTTCTCGAGTCGGTCCAATCGAAGACCGCAGCATCGCGATCGGGGAGGTGGTCGGGCACGGTGTCAGGTGGTTCCGCACCCGCACCGCTGGTACATGCAGCAGCCGCCAGCGCCAGCACCACGAGTGCGGCGGATGGGCCTCGTGCGAGCATGGTCGTCCTTTCTCGGGTTGGTTCGATGGATGAGCTCACCATGCCCGGGCACATCAGGCGCCCTCTTGGATCCGGCCAGTGGTCAGGTCACGAGCTGCGGCGGAGTCTTGCCGGATGCTCAGCCCGAGTAGAACCTCAGAAGTGGCCGCCAGCGGAGGGACGAAGCTCTGCGGCTACCCGGGTGGGCGCGCAATGGCCAGTTCGCTGCGCACGGCGCAATGCGCTGCACCCTGCGCTCGTGGGCCGGCTGACAGCCACGCTGTGGGCCCGGCGACCACACGGCGCGCACCGATCCGGGGGCGAGGACTGCATTGACCGGAAAGGCGGGTGAACGGTACGTCATGGCATGTATGGCTGGACGAGACCGGCGACGACTCCGTTGCGGATCTGCACGATCATGGGAAACGCGCCGGCGTCGAGCCGGTAGATCGCCACCCCGGCATAACCGCCGTCCAGGCTGGTCATGAACTGCCCCACCGTCACCTCGGTCGGCGAGATCCGGCCTGTGGAGTCATAGGACAGCACGGAGATCCGAATGTCCGGAGCCAGCGGGACGGCGATCGATTCCTCCTCCAGGTTGTCGATGTACACGTCGTTCGGCAGAGCACCGTCGGAGGGGATGATGCCGTCGGATATGGCGGCCGCCACCGCAGCTTCCCCCGTGAGCACCATGGCTGGGTCGACGACGACCGATGTCGGCGACACCGATCTGACCAGAGCGAACATCTGCCCATCGGGGAGGGGTCCGAAGGTGGGTGCTCCGAACTGGAACCCCGGAGACTGATACGACGGTCCCATGGTCCACCATGCCACGGAAGCCAGGAGTGCGAGCAACAGCACCGCCATCGACATTGCACTCGAGCGATCGATCAGCCTCCGTCTGCGCAGCAGCAGTGTGGACATCGACTCTCTGTACCTTCCGTGGTTGATCGGGGTCTCGCTCGCTGTGCAGCGAATATCGGGGTGCCTCCCAGGAGCCGGTCAGTGGGCTCTCAGTGGATGCTTCGCCGTTGGACGTGTCATGTGGGGTGTCGAGTTCCCGGATTGCCCGGTTCGAACCACAGCCGCTCGCTCGAGTTCGCATCAAGCGTGCTTGCTGTAAACTGTCAAGCAAGGTGAACACCGATTCTCAAGTCTCCCCCCCACACTTGGTCGTACGCGACCTGAGCAAGCGATTCGGCGACGTGACCGCCGTCGCCGATCTCTCGCTCGATGTGCCGCGCGGACGAACTCTGGCGCTTCTCGGTCCGAGCGGGTGCGGCAAGACGACCGTCCTGCGGATGATCGCGGGCCTGGAACGCCCCGATCGGGGCACGGTGACCCTTGCCGACGTTCCCCTCGTCGCTCCCGGGATCGACGTGCGTCCCGAGCTGCGCCGCATCGGCATGGTCTTCCAAGATGGGGCGCTGTTCCCACACATGACGGTTGCCGACAACGTCGGATACGGGCTGGGTCGCAAGCCTGCGGCCGACCGGGTTGCTGCCGTCTTGGCGCGGGTGGATCTGTCCGGATACGAAGATCGGATGCCCGCCACGCTGTCGGGCGGACAAGCCCAACGCGTGGCTCTGGCGCGAGCTCTGGTCCCCGAACCCGACGTGCTGTTGTTGGACGAGCCGTTCGCCGCTCTCGATGCGGAGCTGCGGATCCGAGTGCGTGCGGAGGTGGCTGCTTTGCTCCGCTCGCTCGACATCACCGCACTGTTCGTCACCCATGACCAGGAGGAGGCGTTCATCGTGGGCGACGAAGTGGCGGTGATGCGTGACGGTCGCATCTTGCAGGTCGGCAAGCCGCACGAGGTCTACGACCGCCCAGTGTCGAGCTGGGTGGCCGGATTCGTCGGCGATGCCAACCTTCTCGACGGTCACGCCGATGGCGAGCTGGCGCACACGTCGATCGGGCCGATACGCATGACGGCCCGGCACCGCGGACCCGTGAAGATCGTGGTGCGCCCCGAGCATCTGATGATCGGATCCGGCTCGGCGGGAATCATCACCGGCGTCAACTTCTACGGTCACGACACCTCGTATGAAGTGAACATGGGAGACCGCACGCTCGAGGTACGTCACATCGCGTCTCCCCGCTTCGAGATCGGCGACGGCGTGGAGCTGAGCTACGGAGGTCCGATCGCCGTCGCCTTCCCCGCCGGGGCCGTCGCCGTAGGCTGAACGCTCGGTTCGTGGGCGGCCTCTAGAATCCGCTGCCAGGAGTCCTTGATATTTGATGTCAAGGTATCCTTACAAACCTTCTCCCCTCGGGAAATTCGCTCATGACCATCCGCTTGCTCCTGCTCGTACTGACCTTCGCCACGGCAACGTTGCCCGGATGCGCCACCGATGCCGACACCATCACCGTGTACTCCGGTCGGACGGAGAATCTCATCCAGCCGTTGATCGATCGTTTCGTCGACGAGACCGGCATCGAGGTGGAGGTTCGCTACGGCGATTCTGCCGACCTCGCGCTGCTCATCGACCAGGAGGGGGATCGCAGCCCCGCCGATGTCGTCATCTCGCAGAGTCCGGGAGCGGTCGGATTCCTCGCCGGCAACGGTCGGCTGGCCCGGTTGAGCGACGATGTGCTGGATCAGGTAGCGCCGGAGTTCCGCAACACCGACGGATTGTGGGTCGGGATGTCGGGTCGGATTCGCGTGCTCGTGTACAACACCGAGATGGTGACCGCGGCGGAGCTCCCCGACTCAGTATTCGACCTCACCGATCCGGCGTATCGGGGTGAGGTCGCGGTGGCACCCACCAACGGCTCGTTTCAAGATTTCGTCACTGCGATGCGCCAGATCCACGGTGACGACGTCGCCGCCGAATGGCTTGCGTCCATGGCCGACAACGACGCACAGCCCTACGCCAACAACTCTGCCATCGTGCAGGCGGTTGGGCGGGGCGAGGTGCCGATGGGACTGGTCAACCACTACTACAACCTCCGTGCGCTCGCCGAGGATCCCTCGCTCTCCTCGGCCAACCATTTCTTCGCAGACGGCGACGTCGGGTCGCTGCTGATCGCCACCGCGATCGGGGTGCTGGCGACATCGGACGATCCGGAGGCGGCGAACCGGTTTGCCGAGTACATGCTCGGGGAGACGGCGCAGACGTTCTTCACCAACGAGACGTTCGAATACCCGCTTGCCGCGGACGTGACCCCGGCCCCGAGCGTGCCCGACCTGGCTGATGTCAGCCTCACCACGTACGACTTCGACGATCTCGGTGGTGGGTTGGAGCGCACCAAGCAGTTGATCGATGACAGCGGGCTCGAGAGCCCCTGACCGCCGGTGAAGTCGCGTGCGCATCCAGCTGTCGTCGCCATCGCTGGCGCGATCGGACTGCTCTTCCTCTTCCCGCTGGTCTACCTCGTCTGGAGCGTCGCTCGCTTGGGCGGAGATCTCGGTGCGACACTGGCGTCGGCGGCCACTCTGGAGCCGCTGCGCAACTCCCTCATCTTGGCCGTCGCAACCACGGCGACCAGCGGGATCCTCGGTGTCGCCGCCGCAGGGATCGTGGTACGCGGCGACGTTCCTTTGCGCCGGCTGTGGCGGATCGCCCTCGCCCTCCCGCTCGTCATCCCGTCGTTCGTCGGTGCGACCGCGGTGCTCGCCGCCTTTGGCCCCGGCGGTCTGCTGCCCTGGGTCCCCCGACTCGATGGGTTCTGGGGAGCCTGGTTCGTGCTCACCCTGCTGACGTACCCGTACGTCTACCTCCCGGTGGCGGCTCGGCTCGGCACCACGGCACCGGGGCTGGAGGAGGCTTCGCGCCTCCTCGGTGCAGGAACGCGACGAACTCTGCGGCGTGTGGTGTGGCCGCAGGTGCGCTCGTCGACGGTCGCCGGGGCATTGTTGGTCTTCCTCTACGTCTTGAGCGACTTCGGTGCGGTGGCGTTGATGCGCTACGACACCATCACTCGAGCGATCTTTTCCGCGCGCCTGTTCGACCGAGCGACGTCGGTGACGCTTGGGCTCATCCTCGCGGTGCTGGCCCTGGCGGTGGCAGCTGCGGCGCAAGCACCGGCCGCGGCCGGGTCCGAGGGCTCGCGAGAACGGCAGGTGCGCTACGCACTCGGCTGGTGGAGGCTCCCCGGCCAGCTGCTGCTCGTAGCTCTCGTCGGCCTCGGGTTGGTCGCTCCGATCGCTGTGTTCGTGGCCTGGCTCGTCCGTGGCTCCACGACGATCGGCGTCGGGTTCTCCGGACTCGGTGACGATGTGTCGTTCCTCGTCACCCCGACCATCAACTCGGCTGTGGCTGCGGTGGTGACCGCCGCTGCCGCCACCGTGGTGGTGCTCCCCGTCGCCTACGGTGCGGTGCGGTCGCGGCGGCTTGCAGCGAAGCTGTCGGCCGCGGCCGTCGCATCGGTGTTTGCACTCCCCGGACTCGTGGTGGCGCTCGCCGTCGTCTTCTGGGCGATCGCTGCTCCTGAGCCGTTGGCCCTGCTGTACCAGAGCTTTGCCTTGCTCATTGCGGCCTATGTATTGCACTTCGCCGCCCAGTCGCTGCGTGCAGCGCAAACGGCCATTGCCGACGTCCCCATCGCCTACGACGAGGCGGCGAGGACACTGGGGGCGGGTGCGATGCGCCGGTTCTTCACCATCGAGATGCCGCTCATCCGGCCCGGGCTGATCGCCGGGGCCGGACTCGTGCTTCTCTCGACACTCAAAGAGCTCCCGGCAACGCTGTTGTTGGCGCCGATCGGGTTCAAGACCCTTGCCACCACCATTTGGAGTGCGGCCGAGGACGGCTTCTTCGCCGAGGTGGGCTTGGCCTCGCTGGTGCTGATCGCACTGTCGGCCGTCTTGACCTGGCTGTTCGTGGTGCGCCGCGAACCTGTGTGACCCGCAGCAGCGCATCGGGCGAAGCTCTGCGACTCAGCCTCTAGCCTCGGCGCGATGCGCACGCGTCAACCGTCAACCCGACCCTCGACGCTGTCCGGAGCGCTGCTGGTGGCCGGGGCCGGGTTCGTCTTCAGCTTTGGTGGGCTCGCGTTTCGTGCCGTAGAGGGCGCCACCGATTGGCAATACCTCTTCTACCGAGGGACATCGGTGGCTGTGGCGATGGCCGTGCTTCTGTGGATCCGTCACGGACGCGCTGGGTTGGTGCGGCTGCGCACCGCCGGCTGGCGGCAGGTCGCCGCGGGTGTCGTCCTCGGTGGCATGTTCACGCTGTTCGTCACTGCTCTCGCTCGTACCACGGTGGCCATCACTCTCTTCATGCAGGCGGCCGCACCGTTCGCCGCGGCGCTGCTCGGTTGGATCTTCCTCCGCGAACGCGTTCGTCGACCGACGTGGGTGGCCATGGCTGTGGCAGCGAGCGGGATCGCACTCATGGTCGGGGGACGTCCCGATACCGGGAGTGCCCTGGGTCTGCTTCTCGCGGGAGGAATCCCGATCGGCCTCGGTGTGTATTCGGTGCTGCTCCGCTCGACCCCAGCGGTGGAGCCGGCGGTGCCGGCGCTGGTGGCGGGCGTCGTTGCCGGCCTTGCGGCCGGAGTCGTTGCTCTCAGCGGACCCGGTCTTGCGGTGAGCCTCCGCGATGTCGTTCTCGGAGTGATCGGTGGCGGGGTGCTCCTCGGGATCGGGTTGCCGATGTTCAACGCCGGTCACCGTGCGATACCCGCGGCCGAGGTGAATGTGCTCCTTCTCGTCGAGGTCATTTTGGGACCGCTTTGGGTGTGGATCTGGCCGGGCGAAACTCCGGCGACCACCACACTCATCGGAGGCGCCATCGTGCTGGCCGCGGTCGCCGGCGTGGCCCTCCTCGCCGACCCGCAACGGTCCAGAGTGCCTCCGGTCGCCTGACGGAGGGAGCGCCCCTGCCGGGTCCGGGAACGGGTCGTTTGCCCGACCAGGCAGGGTCTTTTGCCCGCACTCATCCCAACGGGCCGCCCGTACCGTGATCGCATGGAATCAAACCTCGATCCGGTGGCCCTCGAGTATCTCGCCGAGCAGAGGGTGGCGCACGTTGGGGTGGTAGACGGCGACGAGCCGTATGTCACCCCGCTCTCGTTCGTCATCGACGGCGAGATGCTGATGTTTCGCACGCACATCGGTCGTCGGATCGAGGCGATTCGTGAGCGCCCCAGGGTGTGTATCGAAGCCAGCTCGTACGACGACGCCTCGTACGAGTGGTTCAGCGTGATCGCATGGGGAAACGCCAGGGAGGCCGACGAGCGGGAGACCGGGCGCTGTCTCGAGCTGCTGTTCGAGAAGTATCGCGACCAGTACGCCTCGGCGACGACGATGAGCCGCCCCGAGATATTGGGGGGAATGGTGATCGTGGTCGCGGTCCCCATCGACCGCATCACGAGTGCTACCTCCAGTGGGTTTCTCCAGCCGCTCATGCGTCCGGGGCGGCTATGAGTTGAGGTAGGGACGAGGGGAGTGATGGCTAGCCTCAAGCGTATGGAGACCGGACATCTCAAGCTGCTGCTCGTCGACGACCACGAGGTCGTGCGAAGCGGGTTGCGTGCGCTCCTATCCGGCCACGATGACCTCGAGATCGTGGGGGAGGCGGGCACCGTCGAGGAGGCCGTGCGCCGCACCGGGCTCGACTCGCCCGATGTGGTGGTGATGGATGTCCGATTGCCCGACGGCTCCGGGGTGGAGGCGTGCCGGCAGATCCGCGATCGCTTCCCCAACGTGAAGGTGTTGATCCTCACCTCGTTCGCCGATCGCGAAGCCCTCATGGCCGCCATCCTCGCGGGCGCCTCCGGCTACATCCTCAAGAGGGTCGGTGGTACCGAGCTCGTCAACGACATCCGCCGTGTCGGCGCCGGCGAGTCGCTTCTCGATCCCGCCGTCGTCGCCGATCTCTTCGCTCGGCTGCGGGAGGGTCCGGCTCAGGATCCGTTGCTCAGCCGGTTGTCTCCCCAGGAGCTCAAGATCGTTCATCTCATCGCTGCCGGTCTGACCAACCGCGAGATCGGCGAGGAGCTGTTCCTCGCCGAGAAGACGGTGAAGAACTACGTGTCCAACGTGCTTGCCAAGATGGGCATGAAGCGCCGCAGCGAGGCCGCCGCCCACGTCGCCAGGCTCGAGGCGGAGAGCTCGACGGGTGATCCCCCCGAGCAATGGAGCTGACCGCCAAGCGGTGTAGCCGGGACTACGGTCACTTCTTCGTGGGAATGGTTGCGTAGACGGTTGTCCCTCGGCCCGGCTCGCTCTGAATCGCCATGGTGCCTCGCATGTTCTCCACACGGGTCTGCAAGTTGGCGAGACCCATGCCGCGCTGGACGGTGGCCGGATCGAATCCGACGCCGTCGTCCGAGATGGCGAGAACGAGGCCCTGCGGATCGCGACGCAACGACACATGGATGGTGCTGGCCTGGGCGTGCCTCAGGACGTTCGATGCCGCCTCCTTGAGCACCAGCATGAGATCCTCGCGCTGCGCGGTACGGGCGCTCGGAGCCACATCCACCACCACGTCCACATCAGCGTCGAAGCTTGCCGACAGCTCTTCGATCAGCTCGGCGGCGGCGTCGCCAAACGTGACGTCGTCGTCCCGGGTCCCGGTGTCGAAGATGAACTGCCGGAGCGAGTCGATGCAGGCGTCGATTCTGCCGACCGTGCCGATCAGCGCATCGGAGATCCCAGGATCGGTCTCCCGCTGGGACAGACCCTGCAAGGTCAGCCCCACGGCAAACAGGTCCTGGATCACAGAGTCGTGCAGATCCAGGGCGATCCGCTCTCGGTCCGCCACGACATCGAGCCGGCGGAGCTCGTCGTGCACCCGCGCCCGGGAGATCGCCGCACCGGCCACGGTGGCCAACGCCTCGATGTTCTCGCGATCTTCTTCGGTGAAGGCCGGAGATTTGTCGGTGAGATAGAGGTTGCCGTACACCTCGTCACCGACTCGCACCGGCACCCCGAGAAAGGACCGCATCGGGGGATGGTTCGGGGGGAAGCCCACGGAGTCCGGGTGGCTACCGAGGTCATCGAGCATGATGGTCCGCCTCTCGCGCACCACCGTCCCGAGCAGACCTCGGCCTTTCGGGAAATCTCCGATTCGCTTCACCGTCTCGGTGTCGAGACCTTCGTGGACGAACTGAATCAATGAGCCGTAGGTTCCGATGACACCCAGGGCGGCATATGGCGCGGCCGTCACCGCCCTGGCGGTCTCCACGGTGGTGCACAGCAGCGAGTCGAGATCGCCTTCGCTCACCACCGCTGCAGCAGCGCCGATGAGGACGGCCAGTCGATCGGTCGACAGCCCCGTCTGCACCATCGGTGCGATGCTACGCCATGGATGCCACGGCCCTGGCGGCGGATCTCCTCAGAGCTCGTCGGCTGTGATGCCCCACATCACGTCTTTGATGCTGACCATGCCGACCACCTTCTCGTCCTCGATCACCGGGAGGTGCCGGTATCCGCTGGCCAGCATCCACTCTGCCGCATCACGGATCTCCATCGTCACATCCACCGTGTCGGCGGGCGCCGTCATCCATTCACCGATGTGTCCCTCCGCGAGGTCGGCTCCGTCGGCCACGGCATGCAGCAGATCGCGCTCGGTGAAGATCCCCACGAGCTCGGAATCCCGCATCACGGCCACCGATCCGAGTTCCTGGCTGCGCATTGCCCGCGCCGCCGCAATGAGACTGGTATCGGGTGGCATCTCCACGATCTCGGGCGATACGACGGTTGCGAGCTGCATGGCGGCCCCCTTGACGACATTGACGTGTACCAGCATCGTTGTTGGCCCCAAACGCGGCGAACAGGGCAGAAGGTCCGCAAAAGCCGGGGCCGATCCCCGAAGATTTTGGGACCTGTGGGATGCGGTGCGGGTCGACCGGCCCTAATCGACCTCAGGGCAACCATCGACGATGACAGCAGTTGGAACGGAGCAGCCATGCCACCCGCCGTCGTATGCCATGGAGCACGCCTGACCATGCGCGGCGGGCTTGTGTTGCCGGCACCGACACAGCTCTTTGGGTCTCCCCGCCCGTGGCGCCGACGTCATGTCGGGTACGAGTGCAGCGGGAGACCCACTACGGCTCGGGTCGTGCGGACTCGGCATCGGCCTCACGCTGGGTATCACCACAAGGCTCACCGTCTACTCCGGGACGGTGCTGCTCGTTTGGGTATGGGTCGCTGCGCAACTTCACATGCAGCACCGGTGCACCGGCGGACACGAGGTCCCTGCGATGGTGCCCGGTGGTCTCACCGCCGCTCAGGCAGGTGGGGTTGCCGGGTTGGGATGCTCATCCACGCCGCCGGAACCGGCGACGCAGCGTCCATGCCTCAGGTGATCCATCCCACGAGCCGAGCTAGAGCCGGGGTGGGACGTCGATGACGCCCCACCCCGGCACCAGATCTGAGTGGCCAGACCTGGTCGGCCGAACCTGAGATCTCGCAAATGGGCGCCAGGTTTGGTAGACCAGATCTGAAGAACGTTGGAGGTCGGTCATGCAGAGTGTCAAGAGCGTCGTCGTCCCGCTCGATGGTGAGCAGAACTCGGAGCGAGTGATCCCGGTAGCCGTCGAGATCGCACGCCGCCTCGGGGTCGATGTCAGGCTGCTGAGCGCTGTGGTCACGCCCGAAGAGCGCGATTACCGCCTGACGCAGCTCAAAGCCATCGCAGATGGCCTGGGTGATGCGGGGACGACGGTGTCGGTCGATGTGGTCGTCACCCACGACGTCGCCCGCCCCATCGAGGAAGCCGCGAGTGGGGAAACACTGGTGGCGATGGCAACCTCGGCGAAGCTCGGACTCCACGACGGTCACCTCGGATCCATCGCAGAGAAGGTCGTACGGAACGTACGCGATCCGGTGCTGCTCGTGGGCCCACACGCCGGCGCATCGCTCGATGTGCAACGGGTGGTCGTCCCCGTGGACGGATCGCCGGCAGCCGAAGTCGCCCTGACTCCGGCGATGAGCTGGGCTCGGTTCCTGGGGGTGCCGCTGTGGGTGGTCACCGTCGTCTCCCCGGACGAGCAGGCTGCGGCCGCCAAGGCCGGTGTCACGGCGGAGCATGGTTACGTCAAGCGTCTGGCCGATCGGGTGGATGATGGCGTCGATGGCGAGTTCGAGGTGCTCCACGGCGCCGAGCCCGTCGACAGCCTGATGGACTTCATGGATGAGGATGCGCTGTGTGTGATGACCACCACCGGCAAATCCGGACTGCGACGGATCGTCATGGGCAGCGTGGCCACGGGCGTGGTACGTCGATCACACCGACCGGTGGTCGTTGTGAATTCGCCTGTGTAGCGTCACCGGCGAGAAGGAGCGGATCATGAACCGCAGTGCAATCGTCATTGCCGCCGTCGACGATTCGGATCGGGCGGCCAAAGTGGCGGAACATGCCATTGCAGAGGCGGAGCTGCGTGGCGCCGATCTCCACCTGGTCAACGCGTTCCACCTGCCGTGGGCGGTGTACGCCGATCCGGGGGGAGTCAGTGCGACGTTTCTCGATCAGCTTCGCACCGAGCGAGACCACGTGTGGAGCCGGCTCGACCACATCATCGACGATACATCCGTCGTGGTGGAGAAGGTCGAGCTGACCGGCTATCCACCGAGCACGGTGGCGCGGTATGCGGAAGAGGTCGGTGCCGATCTCATCGTGGTCGGCAATCGCGGCGCCGGCGAGGTGCGCTCCCTGCTGCTCGGCTCGACCAGTCACGGAATCATCCACGCCGCCCATTGCGACGTGCTGGTGGTGAAGACCGACGACTCCGCCGGCTGACCCGGCGGAGACTCGAGCTCTGGCGCAGTCGATCAGAGCAACAGAACGCCCCCACGACGGTGACGGAGGCTCGGCCGAACCTGCCGCCGGCGTGCTCGCACGCAGCCGGTAACGTCGTCGCCGATGCCGCGGCCCGATCTCGATCCCATCCGCACCGCCGCCGAACTCGCCACCGCATACATCGCCGGGGCCGCACAGCGGAGCGTGTCACCGCCGCCCGAGGCGCTGGCCGCATTGCCACGGTTCGATGGTCCGTTACCGGAGGACGGTATCGATCCGAGTGACGTGCTTGCGTTGCTCGACGAGGTGGGATCGCCGGCGACCATGGTGAGTACCGGCGGCCGCTACTTCGGATTCGTCAACGGTGGCGCCTTGCCTGCTGCGGTGGCTGCACACGTGCTGGCGACGGCGTGGGATCAGAACGTCGCCCTCCCTGCGATGTCACCGGTTGGTGCGATGATCGATGCCGTCGCAGCCCGCTGGGTGACGGAGCTCGTCGACCTCCCCGAGCACAGCGTTGCGGCATTCTGCTCCGGTGCGTCGGTTGCCAATCTCATCTGCATCATTGCCGCACGTGATGCGGTGCTGGCGGCACACGGTTGGGATGCCCAACGGCGGGGGCTCGTGGGTGCGCCACCTGTCGACATCGTGGCGGGGACGGAGACCCACGTGTCAGTGATCAAGGCGCTCGGCGCGGTGGGCTTGGGTCGCGATTCCGTCACCTGGGTGCCAACGGACCGCTACGGACGCATGGACGCCGGTGCAGTGGCTGCGGCGATCTCCGATCGGCCCACGATCGTGTTGTCCCAGGCGGGCAACGTCGACACCGGATACAGCGATCCGTTTCGCTCCATCGCCGAGGCCTGCAATGGGAGGGCGTGGCTGCACGTCGATGGTGCGTTCGGTCTGTGGGCGGCCGCCTCCCCGGCACGCAGTCATCTCGTCGATGGTGTGGCCCTGGCGGATTCGTGGAGCACCGACGGTCACAAGTGGCCCAACCTTCCCTATGACTGCGGGGTCGCCATCTGCGCTCGCGGCGAAGACCTGCGCCGGGCGATGGCGGCCGATGCGGCCTACCTCGGCGAGGAGGCCGGTCGAGCACCGATGCACCTCGGGCTGCAGATGTCACAGCGGCTCCGCGCAGTAGACATGTACGCCGCAATCGCCACTCTCGGCCGGCGGGGCATTGCCGGTCTGGTCGATCGGCTGTGTGATCGGGCGGCCGAATTCGCAGCTCGGTTGGCCGCCGGCGGCGCCGAGATCTTGGTGCCGCCAGTGCTCAACCAAGTCCTGGTGGCGTTTGGCGACGATGCGGTCACCGACGCCGTCGTGGCTGCGGTGCAGTCCGGTGGTGTGCTGTGGGCCGGGGGAACGACGTGGTACGGCAGGCGGGCGATGCGGCTCAGCGTGTCGAGCTGGGCGACGACGGCCGACGATGTCATCGTGGCGAGCGATGCGATCCTGCGGACGTGGGCGGCGATCGACTAGCGGCTACACGCCGAGCGGCACGAGGTAGCGCCACGTGGCCGCAAAGTGAAAAGCGGATGCGGTCACCACGAATACGTGGAACAGTTCGTGATACGAGAACACCCGGGGCCACAGCCTGGGACGGTTGGTCACCAGGATCACCATGCCCACGGTGTAGAGAATCCCCCCGGTGGCGATGAGTGCCACCGCCGCCACGCCCGCTGCTGCGGCGATTGGCCACATCAGCACGATGGCGATCCACCCGAGCGCAGTCATCAGGGCCACCGCGAAGGTGTTGCGGTCGCGAGGGAAGAAGGCCTGCTGACCGATCCCAACCGCCGCTACCGCCCACGGCACCACCAGCGCCGCGATGCGCAAGGCGCCGTCGAGCGCAAAGGCCGCCACCGGGGTGTAGCTGGCGGCGATCAGGACGAAGATCATCGAGTGGTCGAGTCGCTGCATGCGCTTCTTCCACAGCCGGCGCCACGGAATCGAGTGGTACAGGCTGCTCGTTGTGTACAGCGCAACAAGACCCAACCCGAATACGAGAACGGCGAAACGGCCCGGCCAGGTGTGGGGGCGTAGCACCAGCGCGGCGCCACCGATGAGCGAGAGAACGGCAGCCCCACCGTGCAGCATGCCCCGCACGGGATTCTGCATCGGGCCCAGGGTCCACCGATCCACCTGCGGTGAATCCATGGGCGGCATCGTAGCTGCGGGTCGCGGCGATCGAAATGGGTCTGTCGTCCCCGCTTTCAGCCCAGCCGGGGGCTAGCTGGGCACCGGGTCATGGATCTATGCTGGACGGGTGATCGAATTCTCCGTACACCTCGCCAACGAGCCGGGCCAGCTCGCTCGGGTAGCACGTCAACTGGGAGATGCGGGGGTGAACATTCAGTCGCTCGCCGCGATGACCACCGGTCCGGATGGGGTCGTGAAGATGGTCGTCGACAACGAGGACGACGCACGCATGGTCCTCAATCACGCCGGTCTCGAATTCACCGAACATCGCGTTGTCCGGGCCAGCCTCGACGACCAGCCCGGTGCGCTCGCCGACCTGGCGGATGCCCTGGCCGGCACCGGAGTGAACATCGAAGCCGTCTACCTCATCCCCAGTGACGATGATCGCCTGCACTTCGCCCTGGCCGTTGACGATCCAGACACCGCTGAGCGCCACATGGGGTGACGAGCCCGTCTCTGCGGAGCGGGCCGTGACATCCAACTAACCTCGGGTCGACAAGGAGAGGTGGCCGAGCGGTCGAAGGCGCTCGCCTGCTAAGCGAGTAGGGGGTGTTGAACCTCCTCGAGGGTTCAAATCCCTCCCTCTCCGCTGGGATTTCGATTCGAGCAGGCTCGAATCGAGTTCTCGCCCAAGCTTTGCTTGGGCTCCATGCGAGCGCCCCTGTCGGGGCGCGCTGCTTTTCTCCTGGTCGCACCGCTCGGGTCGCTGCGACCAGATCGAGGGGGCACGACGGAGTCGTTCCCCCTCGAACACCCCCTTCCGTCCCCCGAGTTCTCGCCGGAGGTGTTTCAGTGCGGTTCAGTGTTTGCGGGTGCAGGG
>JBFISM010000094.1:0-14450 GCA_041608535.1 Acidimicrobiia bacterium | reverse complement strand
GCCTGTCCGAACATGGCGCTTTGCTGGTCGCCGAGCACGCCGGTGATGGCGGTGCCACCGAGGACACCGCGGGCCCGGCCGATGGTGCCGACCGACGGCACGATCTCCGGGAGTGCCGCCCGGGGCACACCGATGGCATCGAGCAGCTCCTTGTCCCAATCCAACGTCGCCAGATCCATCAGCAGCGTTCGCGAGGCGTTGGTGACGTCGGTGGCGTGTCGCCCGGTCAGTTTCCACAGGAGAAACACATCCATGGTGCCGAACAGGGCGGCGCCTTGCTCGGCTCTGGCTCGGAGGCCATCGACGTTGTCCAGCATCCACCGCATCTTCGGGCCGGAGAAGTAGGTGGCGAGCGGCAGGCCGGTCTTCTTGCGGAAACGGTCGGGTCCTTCGTCGCCACCCAGCTCGGTGACGAGCGCAGCCGTGCGGGTGTCCTGCCACACGATGGCCGGAGCCAGGGGCTCCCCGGTGTCGGCATCCCATGCGATCGTGGTCTCTCGCTGGTTGGTTATCCCGACCGCAGCGAGATCGGCAACTGTGGCTCCGGCCGCCTCGAGAGCTTCGGCGACGACCATCTCCGTGTTCTCCCAGATCTCGGCGCCATCGTGCTCCACCCACCCCGGCCGGGGGTAGATCTGCTCGTGCTCCCGTTGCGACATGGCAACGAACTCACCATTCGCATCAACGATCACAAACCGCGTGCTCGTCGTTCCTTGATCGATGGCACCGACAAACCGAGCCATACAACCTCCCTGTGCGGTGGCGTGAGGGTAACCGCCGTCGAGTGTGCTTATTCGCCGCGTAATCGACGCTGCAAGCACACTCGACGGGAACTACATCTCTCCTGCCTGTTGTCGAGCCACCTCGCCCCCCGATGCGACGAAGGTCTCCACGACGTCGGCGGCGAGTTGCACCGTCACGTCGATCTCGGGGCGCTCCTTCTTCGAGAACGGTCGCAGCACGAAGTCGGCCGGGTCCTGCCGCCCCGGGGGGCGGCCGACACCGCAACGCAGCCGCCAGAACTCCGTCGTGCCGAGGTGCTGGATCACCGATTTGGCGCCGTTGTTGCCTCCGGAGCCGCGTCCGATCTGCAGCCTGAGCTTGCCGAAGCCCAGATCGATGTCGTCGTGGATGACGAGCAGCCGATCGGAGTCGATCTTGTAGTACTTGACGAGCGGCGCCACGGCTCGACCCGACTCGTTCATGAACGTCCGCGGCAGCGTCAGCACCGTGCGCTCGCCACCGATGCGTGCCTCGCACACCTCGGCGCGCATGAACCGGGGCGCTCGCTTGAAGCCGGATCCGGCGCGCTCGGCGAGAACCGCAACGATGTCGCCACCGAGATTGTGGCGAGTCGCCACGTAGCGTTCGCCGGGATTGCGCAACCCGACGACCAGGGGAAGCCCCAGGCTCAGCCTTCGTCCTCGCCGGATTCGTCCGCCGGTCCCGCCGCTTCTTCGCCGTCTTCGGCAGCGGCCTCCACCTCGATCGGCTCGCCGTCCTCGCCGATGAGCAGCTCTACTTCCTCCTCCACGGGCTCTTCCTCGGCGCGAGGAATCGTCAGCGTCACCACGGGGCGCTCCTCGTCGTCGACGTAGGTGACACCGTCGATCTGGGGCAGGTCACCGATCGTCTTCGTGTCGCCCGTGGTCATGTCGGAGATGTCGAGCTCGATGGCCGTCGGGATGTTGGTGGGAAGCGCCGAGATCAGCACCGAGGACTCGATCGTCTCCACGATGGCGCCGTCCTCGCTGACCCCGATCGGGGTGCCGATGAACTCGAGAACCACTTCGGCTTCGATCTCCACGTCGAGCGACACCTTGATGAAGTCGAGATGGGTGATCTCGCCACGCACCGGATGCCGCTGGATCTCACGGGCGACCGTGAGCACGGTGTCGCCACCGTCGACGTCGACGTTGATGAGGGCGTTCAGCCCGGCCTCGGTGCGCAGCGCGGCGTAGAGCTCAAGCCGCTGCACCTGGACGTGTACCGGATCGAGACCTCGCCCGTACACCACCGCCGGGACCATGCCATCGCGACGCAACCGGCGCGCCGGGCGTGTTCCTCTCTCTGCCCTCGGTTTGGCGGCGAGCGTCACCTGATCCATTTGCAAACTCCTGTCGCAGCGATGATTCGGCCCCACGGATGCGGCGTGCGATCCGGCGCGATACGCGGGCGGTCGGACTCGTGGGAGCGCCATATTATGCCCGCCGCGCGCCGCAACCGCCAAGACGGGCCACAGTCTCCTACCGGGTCGCACGCCAACCACGTCCCTCCACCCACTACTTAACGTGTGTAGTGTTTTTGTCGCCGGCGGCGACCGAGGAGTGCGATGAGCCTCTACTACGTACAGAAGTTCCTCTATGAGTTGAACCGGGACCCGAAGTTCCAAGAGAGGTATCGCACCGATCTCGAGAATCTGCTGAACGAGTTCGATCTCACCCCAGAGGAACGGACCGCACTGGCCGAACCCGACATCGGAAAGTTGTACCACATCGGTGTCAACGGCCAGATCCTCATGCACTTCGCCGCCTTCCACCACATCGAATGGCAGGACTACCTGCAACGCATGCGAGATGGGGTCGCCGAACACGGACCGGTGCGGGAAGGGGTCTATGCCACCACGGGCTACGAAGGGGTCGAAGCGCATTCTGCAAAGCTGGGTCAGCGAACCAACATCGACCACGAGGAGGGCTGAACGGAATGCCACTCGTCTTCGCCGGTGTCGCCAGTCACGCCCCGGGCATCACTGGGCGAGCCGACCAGGCCGATCCAGAGGTACGCGACGCCTTCTACGCAAGCTACGACCAGATGCGCCAGGCGCTCGAAGCAAGCCGGCCCGATGCACTCATGATCATCGCCGCAGAGCATTTCTCGAACTTCTTCATGAACAACATGCCGTCGTTCGCCATCGGTATGGCCGATCGCTACGAAGGCCCGATCGAGGATCCCGACTGGCTCGGCATCGAGCGGACCACGGTGCCCGGGAACGCCGACCTCTCGAAGCGACTGATCACCGAGATCATGCAGACGTCGGATGTCTCCTATGCCGAAGAGTGGCGTTTCGACCACGGCATCATGGTCCCGCTGCACTTCCTCGCCCCCCGCTACGACCTCCCCGTCATCCCGGCGAACATCAACTGTCAGGGTCCACCGCTCACACCGGTGAGCCGGGCCTATGCCTTCGGTCAATCCATCCGCCGCGCCGCCGATGCGGTCCCTGAGCGCATCGCCCTCATCGGCACAGGTGGGATCTCCCACTGGCCGGCCACTCCCGACAGCGGCAAGATCAACGAATCCTGGGACCGCGACTTCCTGGACAAATGGGCCCGGAACGATCGGGATGCGCTGCTGGCGTACACCGACGAGGACTGCCTCCGCGACGCCGGTCAAGGATCATTCGAGATTCGCACCTACATCGCCGTCAGCGGCGCCTGCGAGGGTCGAAGCGGCGAGGTGCTGTTCTATGCACCCATCCCCATCTTCGCCGTCGGGTGCACGGTCGGCTTGATGGACGTCGCCTGAGCCGGACGACCACATGAGGCTGTGCAGCTACTCGGTCGGAGACGCTCCCCGCTGGGGTTACGTCATCGATGAAGACATCGTCGACGGCGAGATGGTCTCCGGCATCGCGTCGGTCCGGGAATTGCTGCGGCGTGGCGCCCTGGGTCCACCACCGGTCACCGAACCGCATCACACACTCGGCGACGTTCGGTTACTCCCTCCGGTGCTCGGTTCCGAGAAGATCATCGGTATCGGTGTCAACTACGCCGATCGCAACGAGGAATACCGGGAGACGACTCCGGCCCCCTATCCCAGCGTGTTCCTGCGCACACCCGACTCACTGGTCGGACACGAATCGCCCATTCTGCGTCCGCCCGAATCCGAGCAACTCGACTACGAGGGCGAGATCGTGATCGTCATCGGCAAGCCGGGGCGACGCATCGAACCGATCGATGCGGCAGATCACATCGCCGGGCTCACGATCATGAACGACGGCTCCGTCCGCGACTGGCTGCGGCATGCGAAGTTCAACGTGACCCAGGGCAAGAACTTCGTGGCCAGCGGGTCCCTCGGACCCTGGCTGGTCACGAGCGACGAGGTCCCCGGCTTCGACGATCTGAAACTGGAGACGAGAGTCAACGGCGAGGTACGCCAGCACGACACGACCGCCAACCTGATCTTCAGCTTCGAAGAGCTCATTGCCTACCTGTCCACCTTCTTCCACCTCAAACCCGGCGATCTCATCGCCACGGGCACCCCGACCGGCGCCGGCGCCCGCTTCGATCCGCCACGATGGCTCCGGCCGGGAGACGTCATCGAAGTCGAGGTCGGCGGTATCGGGGTGTTGCGCAACACCGTCGCCGACGAGCACCCATGAGCCATGCCCTCCCCGACTTCGACCGCTCACTGCCCATGCTGTTGCTGCGGGCGCGCGAGGCGACCATGCAACGCTTCCGCCCGATCCTCAAGTCGGCAGGGATGACGGAACAGCAATGGCGAGTGTTGCGTACGCTCGCCGAGGTGGACCAGGCCGGCGTCGGTGAGCTGGCCGAGCGGTGTGCGCTCCGCCCGCCGTCGATGACCCGGATCGTCCGCAACCTCGTGGACAGGGGTCTCGTCACCCGGCGTACCGACAGTGACGACCAGCGCCGCAGCCGGCTCTCGATCACGCCCGCCGGGATCGAGCTCATCGCCGAGCTGTCACCCCGCATCAACGCGGCATACGAGGGGATCAGACAGGATCTGGGAGCAGAGGACTACACGGAGGTCCTCCGGAAGCTCGGCGACATCATCGGCGATCTGGTATCGGCCGAGTCGGAGGTGGCGTGATGGCTCACCTGACGATCGAGTACTCCGCAAACGTCGCAGAGTCCGTCGATATGGCCCGGGTGGTGTCGGCCGCCCACGAGGCCGCGCTGGCGACGGGGGTGTTCGCGGTGGGCGGCATGCGTACCCGAGCCGCTCGTCGCGACCTGTTCATCGTCGCCGACGGCGACGCCGACAATGGATTCATCGACGTGCGGTTGCTGATGGGAGCGGGTCGGGAACCGGAGGTCGTCCGCACCGCCGGCCAGCACATCTTCGATGCCATCGTCGCCACGGTGGCGGCTGAAAGCGGCGACATACCGCTCGCCATCTCGCTGTACGTGTTCACCGCAGATCCCGTTCTGAGCTGGAAGCAGAACAACCTGCACCGGCTGGTCGCGATGCGCACCGCTACAGAGGAGAGACGATGAGTGACTTGGCGAGCAATCTCGAACGGGCGGCGGAGTACGTGAAGCCCTACCGGGGCAAACCCCTCGGTCATCGTATCGGCGCCGAGCCCACACCGGGCAGTGGTGACGTTTTCGACAACATCACACCGATCGACGGTTCGGTGCTCAACCAGGTTCGTGCCGGCACCGAGGAGGACGTCGCAGCAGCCGCGGCAGCTGCGACTGAGGCGTTTGCGGCGTGGTCGCGCACGCCGGGAAGGCGGCGCCGGGCCGTGCTGCACCGCATCGCCGATGCCATCGAGAATAACGCGGAACGCATCGCCTTCCTCGAGTCGATCGACACCGGCCAGCCGCTTCGTTTCATGGCCAAGGCTGCCCTCCGCGGCGCCGCCAACTTCCGGTTCTTTGCCGACAAGGCGCCCGAGGCGGAGAACGGGCTGTCGCTGCCGGACACCCACCATCTCAACTACACACTGCGAGCTCCGATCGGTCCTGTCGGGGTGATCACACCGTGGAACACGCCGTTCATGCTCTCCACGTGGAAGATCGCCCCAGCGCTGGCCGCAGGGTGCACCGTGGTACACAAGCCAGCAGAGTGGAGTCCGCTCACCGCCTCGCTCCTCGCCGAGATCATCGATGACGCCGGTGCACCACCGGGAACGATCAACCTCGTGCACGGATTCGGTGACGTAGCGGGCAAAGCGCTCACCCAACACCCTGCGGTGAAGGCGGTCGCCTTCGTCGGAGAATCGGCGACAGGGCAGCTCATCCAGGCGCAGGGAGCACCGACCCTGAAACGGCTTCATTTCGAGCTGGGAGGGAAGAACCCCGTGCTCGTGTTCGCCGACGCCGACCTCGACCGGGCGCTCGACGCCGCCGTGTTCATGATCTACAGCCTCAACGGGGAGCGCTGCACGTCGTCCAGCCGGTTGCTCGTGCAAAAGGAGATCTACGACGAGTTCACCGATCGCATCGCAGCCCGCGTGGAGAACCTGCGCATCGGCCACCCGCTCGATCCGGCCACCGAGATCGGCCCGTTGATCCATCCACGCCATCTCGACAAAGTGTGCAGCTACTTCGACGTGGCCCGAGCCGAAGGCGCCACCGTCCGCAGCGGTGGAACCGTGCGGAATGCGATCGCCGGTGGGTATTTCGTCGAGCCAACCCTGTTCACGGGCGCACGCAACGACATGCGCATCGCTCAAGAGGAGATCTTCGGCCCGGTGCTGACGGCCATTCCTTTCGACGACGAAGCCGATGCGATCGCGATCGCCAACGACACTCGCTACGGCTTGACGGCCTACGTCTGGACCCGGGACGTGGGGCGGGCGCACCGGGTGGCGCGAGACATCGAAGCCGGCATGGTTTGGGTGAACTCGGAGAACGTGCGGCACCTGCCCACGCCGTTTGGAGGCGCCAAGGCGAGCGGTGTCGGCCGGGACGGTGGCGACTACTCGTTCGACTTCTACATGGAGACCAAGAACGTGGCCATCGCCTACGACACCCACGAGATGACCAGACTCGGTGCGGGCGAGTGACCGCGACGCTCGGTGCGGCGACCATCGACGAGATCGTCGCCGCGCTCGACACGGCGCGAGCCACCAAACGGCAGATTCGACAGATAACGCTGGATCACCCCGAGATGACCGTCGACGACGCCTATGCGGTCCAGCGTCGCTGGGTGGAACGTCGCCTTGCCTCGGGCCGCAGCCATGCAGGTCACAAGATCGGTCTCACCTCCCGTGCGATGCAGCTCAGCGTCGGTATCGACGAACCCGATTTCGGGGCACTACTCGACGACATGGTGTATCACCCCGATGCGGAGATCCCCATCGACCACTTCATCGAGCCACGGGTGGAAGTGGAGCTGGCGTTCTTCCTGCGACGACCGCTGGCGGGGAGCGACGTCACCACCGAGCAGGTCATCGCCGCTACGGACCACGTGAGACCTGCGGTCGAGATCATCGACTCGCGGATCCAGCGGGTCGACCCGGACACCGGTCGGACCAGGACGGTCAGAGACACCATTGCAGACAACGCCGCCAATGCCGGAGTGATCGCCGGCGGCCGCCGCATACTTCCGCGCAAGATCGATCTGCGCTGGGTCGGCGGAGTGCTGATGCACAACGGGGTGATCGAGGAGACCGGGCTGGGTGCGGGGGTCCTCGGCAATCCGGCTCACGCCATCGCCTGGCTGGCAGCGAAATACGCCCGCTACGGCATGACGCTCGAGCCGGGCCAGATCATCCTCGCCGGCTCGTTCACTCGGGCGGTGTTGGTCGCGGCGGGCGACGAGGTCGCGGTGGACTTCGGCGACCACGGTTGTCTCGAGTTCTCGTTCCGCTGAACCCGATCTCTCCCGGCTGCACGCATCGGATCATCCGGAGGCGGTGGCGACGTGTTCGACCGGAACGTCGGCCAGGCGGGTGGCTCGGCTGAGCAGATCCATGCGCAGCCAGCGGGATGCGTCCTTGCGCAACGTCGTGATGAAGATCCGGTCGTAGACATCGAGCTCGAGCGCATCCTGCAACGCCCGATACGGATCGCTGTCGCCCAATACGCCGGTGGCGTGGATACCCATGGCTTGAAACCGGCTGGTTGCGCTTTCCAGCCTCTGCCGCGCTGCCTCCCACGGATGGTGATCGCGAAGGGACACCGGAACCACGACATGTACGTCACCCCCGCCGCTGTCTCGCCGGTGCTCAGCAACGGCGGCGTACACCTCTTCGCCCTCGAGGGGAAGGTTCGAGAGGACGAGCGCCTTCATGACCCTCAATCGTATCGCCACAGCCCACGGTGCTGTGGTCCGATCTGCGTGACGTGATCACCACTCGACGAGCAGCTCCCGAGGTCCGCGAAAACTCACGTTGGGGAAATAGGTCAGCGACTGCCCGGGAACGAGCCGCAGTCCGGGGATCCGGTCGATCAGAACCTCGAGTGCCACCCTTCCCTCGAGACGGGCCAGCCCGGCGCCCAAGCACAGGTGGATGCCCTTGCCAAAGCTGATGTTGTGCCGTGCGTTCCCCCGGTCGATGACGAATGCATCGGGATCATCGAACTCGGACGGTTGGTGGTTGGCGGCTCCCAGGCTGAGGAAGATACGCGTTCCTGCGGGTATCTCATGGCCACCCAGCATCGTGTCCTGGGTAGTGATGCGCCGCCACCCGATCTGCGGACTGTTCCACCGGATCACCTCCTCGACTGTGTTGGGCACGAGCGACGGATCTCGAACCAACCGGTCCCAATCCTCACTCGGTGGCTGCAGGCTCACCACCGTGTTGGACAGCAGGTGCGAGACGATCTCGTGGCCGGCGAACGACAAACCGTAGAGCACGGACTCCACTTCCCGATAGAGCAGGTCTTCCGGGTTGTCGAGATGGTCGGCCAAGAGCTCGCTGGCGTAGTCGTCCGCCGGATTGTCCTTGCGATGAGCGGTGAACTCGCGTACGTAACGCCAATAGGAGAGCATCTTGCGTGCGATGACGACCTGCTCGTCCGGCGTCGGCCGACCCCAAGAGAAGGCGAGCCGGTCCGAGCACCACTCCTTGAGCTGCTCGTCGGCCTCCTCGGGAAACCCGATGAACCGAAAGATGACCTCTCCGGGCAGCGGATGCCCAAAGGCCGCGACGAAGTCGACGGGAGGCTCTCCGGCCAGCATCTCGTCGACCAGCTCGTTGGCACGTCGTCTGATATAGGGCTCGAGGGTCTTGAGACGGCGCTGCGAGAAACCCCTGCGGGTGTACTTCCGAATGCGTCCGTGATCGGGCGGCTGGCGGTTCGACATCACTGCGATGGGGTCGAAATCCGGGGTGGCCAGGATCTGTTGCGCCTCGGGGCAGATCGGAAACACCGGATCCTGCACGTTGGCCGACGAGTACACGACAGGATTCATGAACACCTCCGTGAGGTCTTCCATCGTGGTGACGACGACGTAGCCGAACTCCTCTGAATAGAAGACGGGGGTGGTCTCACGCAGCCGGCCCGTCACCGCATAGGGATCGGCGATGTACTCGACATCGAACGGGGAGAAGTCGTGCACCACCGGACAGCCCACCGGCGGCGGCGCCACTTCTGTGCTGATGTGGTGGTACGACGTGTCCTCGGCCGCCATCACCCCGCCCCAACGCTCGCTCAGCCGGCTTCGCTTCGCATCCAACCGATGGGAGCGCCCGCTGTCAACCGGTCAAATACGTGAGCCGGATGCGACGTTTCGGGTTGTCCGCGTTGGGATCGACCAGCACCACCGACTGCCAGGTGCCCAGCGCGGGCCTCCCATCGATGGTCGGAATCGTCAGCGATGGACTGATGAGCGCCGGGAGCACATGATCCGCCCCGTGACCCTCGGCGCCGTGGCGGTGACGGTAGTGGGCGTCGCTGCGGGGCAGGAGCCGGTCGATCGCCGCCATCAGATCGTCGTCGCTGCCCGCTCCCACCTCGATGATCGCCACCCCCGCCGTAGCATGCGGGGCGAACACCGACACGAGCCCATCGGGGCGTCCGGCCACGAAAGTACGGATGTGGTCGGTGAGGTCGAAGACACCACGCTGCGAGCCGGTGTCGATGTCGAGCAGCGTCGTGTCCACGCCGGGCGGCTACACGTTCTCGCCGGCAAAGATCTCGCTCACCGAGGCGTCGGTGAAGATCGCATTCACGGTGCCGGCGAGAAGTTGCCCGATGGACAAGACGGTGAGCTTGTCGAGGTTGCTCGCATCTTCGGGCACCGGCAGCGTGTTGGTGATCACGACCTCTTCGATCGGTGCGTTCTTGAGGCGATCGACCGCCGGATCGGACAAGACCCCGTGGGTAGCCACCAACCGGACGTCCCGCGCACCACGATCCATGATGAGCTCGGCGGCGGCGACCGCCGTGCCGCCGGTGTCGATCATGTCGTCGACCACGACACAGTGCTTGTCCTCCACCTCACCCACCACCTCGAGGGCGGCCACTTCGTTGCGCACGTCTTCGCTCCGCCGCTTGTGGATGAAGGCAGGTGTTCCACCGAGGTGTCTGGCGTACTTCGAAGCCAGCTTCACCCGTCCGGTGTCGGGTGATACGACGGCGATCGGGTCGTCGACCACCGACCGTAGGTAGTCGACGAACACCGGCAATGCCGTGAGATGGTCGAAAGGCTTGGAGAAGAAGCCCTGGATCTGTCCGGTGTGGAGGTCCACCGAGACCAGGCGATCGGCCCCGGCGGCGAGGAAGAGGTCGCCCATGAGCCGTGCCGAGATGGCCTCGCGAGGTCTCCCCTTCTTGTCCTGTCTGGCGTAGCCGAAGAACGGAACAACGGCGGTGATGCGAGTGGCCGATCCGCGCTTCAGTGCGTCGATCATGATCCACTGCTCCATGATATGGAAGTTGATCGGAGCGGTGTGACTCTGCACCACGAAGCAATCGGCGCCACGGACGCTCTCGGTATAGCGCACGTAGATCTCCCCGTTGGCGAACACGCCACGCTCCACCCCGCCGAGGTCGGTGCCGAGGATGTTTGCCACCTCGCGAGCCAGCCCTTCGTTGGCGGAACCGGAGAAGATCATGAGCCGCTTGCGGCTCGTGAGTTCAATCATCGACTCTCCCGTTCAGCCCTTGCCCTGCGACGCGCAGCGTAGCCCGGGATCTCGCTTTGCGCGCTCCGCGAAACCGCCAACGCACCCGGGGCCACATCCCTGGTGATGATGGACCCGGCACCGGTCCACGCTTCGTCACCGAGAGCCACCGGGGCCACCAAAACGTTGTTCGAGCCGATCTTGACGCCGTCACCGATCTTGGTGCGGTGCTTCTTGTACCCGTCGTAGTTGGCAACAATGGTTCCGGCTCCCACGTTGGCGCCGACACCGATCTCGGTGTCACCGACATAGGCCAGGTGCGGCACCTTCGATCCGGATCCCACGACCGAATTCTTGATCTCGACAAAGGTGCCTGCCTTCGACCCCTCCTCGAGCGTCGTTCCCGGCCGCAAACTGACATACGGCCCGACCTCGGCGGCGGCACCGATCTCGGCGCCGCGCACTACCGAGTACCACACTCGTGCGCCGGGCCCGATGGTGGTGTCGGTGGCGTGGACCTCGGGCCCGACCTGAGCACCGGCGGCGACGTGTGTTGCGCCGCGCAGATGCGTCCCGGCATACACCATGGCATCGGCTTCGAGCGTGACCCCGGCATCGATGTAGGTCGTGGCGGGGTCCTCGAGCCAGACGCCCTGATCCATCCAGAACTGGTTGATACGCGCCCGCAACTGCGCCGCAACCCCGGCGAGCTGCGCGTGCGAGTTCACACCGGCCCCCTCCTCGGCATCCGCCAGCACCGCCTCCACCCGGTTCCCCCCTGCGGCGAACTGGCCCACCACGTCGGTGAGGTAGAACTCGCCTTGGTCGTTGTGGTTGCCGAGCCCGTCGAGTGCGGAGCCGAGGTCCGTGGCGGCGAACGCATACACCGACGTGTTGATCTCTGTGATCTCGAGCTCCGCGCGGCTGGCGTCGCGATGCTCCACGATGGCAGCGACAGACCCATTGGAGCGAACGATGCGCCCGTAGCCGGTCGGATCATCGACTTCGACCGACAGTACGGTCGCCGCTGCCGAGGTGGCCTCGTGATGGTCGACCAAGCGACGCAGTGTCTCGCCGCGGATGAGCGGCATGTCGCCAGGAAGCACCAAGAGGGTGTCGCCCGGTCTGGTGTCGATGGCCTTGAGACCGACGGCGGCCGCATGACCGGTCCCGAGGAGTTCGGTCTGCTCGACGGTGATGACGTCGCCGGGCAGAACCGCCGCAACCTCGTCGGCTTGGTAGCCGACAACGGCCACGATGGATTCCGCTCCGGCGCGCACTGCAGCCTCGTACATCCACAGCACCAGCGGCGAGCCCGCAGCCTCCGCCAGGACCTTGGCCCGTTCCGACTTCATGCGCGTGCCCTTGCCCGCCGCAAGCAACATCGCCGTGAGTGTCATGTATCACCTCGTCGAAAGCTCGCCGCCTGGTCGGCGAAGCCTGGCTGGGGGGACAGGACTCGAACCCGTACTGACGGGACCAAAACCCGTTGTGCTGCCAGTTACACCACCCCCCAAGGGCACAGTGCGCTCCCGAGTCTAGAAGCTGTGCGTGCTTGCCACGGCCCACCGCAGCGGTATCGGCGCACGTGGACGAGGCATCGACGCTGCGAGGAATCAGCCCTTGCTGCGCAGCTTGGGATCGAGGGCGTCGCGAAGCCCATCCCCGATGAAGTTAACGCTCATCACGGTGAGCGAGATCATCACGCCGGGCCACACCACCCGCATCGGTGCGAGCTGCATGTAGTCCTTTGCATCGAACAGGAGGCGGCCCCACGTGGGGAAGTCGGCGGGGAACCCGAGCCCCAGGAACGACAGTGCCGACTCGGTGAGAATCGCCGCCGCCACCCCGAGCGCCGCCGCCACCATCACGGGGCTGAGCACGTTTGGGAGGATGTGGCGCATCACGATGTTGCGCTTCCTGGTGCCGATGCTCTGCGCCGCCAGCACGAACTCCTTGCGCTTCAGCGCCAGCACATCTCCCCTGACGATACGGGCGGTCTGCATCCAGCTGGTCACACCGATGATCCCGACGACGAGGATGAAGATCCCGACGTTGGGGCCGAGCGCCTCTTTGAGCGGGTCCCGGAACAGCATGATCACGACCAACAGCAACGGCAGCAGCGGCAAGGCGAGGAACAGGTCGGTGAACCGCATGAGTGGGCCGTCGAGCACACGGAAGAACCCGGACAGGATGCCCACCGCAGTGCCGAACACGAGCCCCACGAGCATGGCAGCGAATCCGACCGCAAGGGAAATCCGCCCTCCGACCAGAACCCGGGCCATGACGTCGCGTCCGAGGTTGTCGGTACCCATGAGGTGATCCAGGCTGGGACCCTGATTGGCCATGGAGGTGTCGATGGCGAAGGGATCGAGCGGGTACACCGTTGGGCCGACGACACTGGCGAGCACGATGATGGTGAGGATGATGAGACCCGCTACCGCCCCCTTGTGGCGGCGGAACTGGCGCCACACATCCTGACCGAGAGATCGGTGCTCCCCGAGCTCGACACCGGCATCGAGCGCGACGTGCTCCTCGATCCTCTCTTGGGTGGTCGCCATCTCCTGTCCCCTCCGATCAATCGTATCTTATGCGCGGGTCGAGCACGCCATACGTGACATCTGCCACCAGGTTGAAGATCACGATGAGGATCGCAAACATGAACGTCAGTGTCTGCACCATCGGCACGTCACCTTGGCCGATGGCCACGATCAAGAGCTGGCCGAGCCCGTTGATCCTGAAGATCTGTTCCGTGATGATCGCACCGGAGAAGATGCCGGGCACCTGGAGAGCGATGAGCGTGACGACCGGGATCATGGAGTTGCGCATCACGTGGGTCATGACGACCTTCCGCTCGTTGAGTCCCTTCGAGCGCGCCGTTCGCACGTAGTCCTCGTGCAGGTTGTCGAGCATCGATGCCCTGGTGAATCGACTGAGAGCCGCCGCATTGAACAGTGACAGCACCGCCACGGGCATGATCATCTGCTCGATCTGGAACCAGATCGTCGACCAGTCGGTCCAGACGATGGTGTGAGTCGTGGTGTAGAAGGAGGGGAACCAGCCAAGCCACACGCTGAAGATGACGATGGCGAGCAGCCCGGTGAAGAACGTCGGCACCGAGAACCCCACCATGGAGAAGAAAGTGCCCACGTTGTCGAAGACCGAGTATTGCCTGTAGGCCGAGATGACTCCGACCGGGATGGCGATGATGATGCCGACGATGAAGGAGAGACCGAGGACCCACAGCGTCTGCGGCAGCCGCTCGGCGATGATGTCGATGGCGGGGGCCCGGGATGACCACGAGATGATCCTCGCCCGATTCTCGCAGTCGCCGATACAGGTGTTGAAGAGCTCACCGATGAGATGCAGCGGTTCGTTGACGAAAGTGAGCTGCATCCACTTGGCCCACTGCACGAAGAACGGATCGTTGAGACCGAGCGCCTCCCGCATCTGCTCTTTGACCTCGGCGGGGATGGTGAGCGGGAGCTGGGCGGCGGGATCGCCGGGGGCGAAGTCGAGGATGGCGAAGATGATGAGACTGATCGCGATCAACGTGGGGATCGCAAACAGCGTCCGCCGGATGACGTATCGGCCCATTGACTATCCAGTCGTTGCGTGCAGAGATTCTGTTGTGTTTGTCGAGTCGTGTTCGTTGGGGTGCCTCCCGGGATCGCTCCCGGGAGGC
>JBFISM010000093.1:0-14903 GCA_041608535.1 Acidimicrobiia bacterium | reverse complement strand
GAAGTCGTTGATCGCCCGGGTCAGCGCCTTGCGGAAACCCTCCTCGTGGGTGTTGATGTTGTTGGCGAAGCTGAGAATCGACTCGTTGTAGTTGGTGGTCCACTGCAGGGCGACCGCCAGCTCGGCGCCATCCGTTGTTTCCTCGAAGTAGGCGATCTGTTTGTGGATCGGGTCCCGCTTGTCGTTGAGATACTTCACGAAGTCGATGAGCCCGCCCTTGTACTGGAAGGTCTCCTCGACCGGCTCGTCGCCGCGCTCGTCACGGAAACGGATCTCGAGGCCCTTGTTGAGAAAGGCCATCTCCCGCAGCCTGCTGATGACCGTGCTCACGTCGTAGGTAGTGGAGTCGGAGAAGATCTCGGGATCTGCCCAGAACACCACCTCGGTACCGGTGCGTTTCGCCGCCTTGCCCTTCTTCAGCGGTGCCAGCGGTTTGCCGTACTCGAAGGCCTGGTGCCACTGGAACCCATCCCGCACCACGCTGACATTCATGCGGGTGGAGAGTGCGTTCACCACCGACACGCCGACACCGTGCAATCCACCCGAGACGGTATAGGCACCAGCTTCGAATTTGCCTCCGGCGTGCAACGTGGTCAGCACAGTGGTCAGCGCCGACTGTTTCGTCTTGGGATGCTTACGGACGGGTATGCCACGTCCGTTGTCGCGCACTCTCACCCCGCCGTCGGCTTGCAGGGTGACCTCGATCCGGGTGGCGTGCCCCGCCATTGCCTCGTCGACGCCGTTGTCGACCACTTCCCAGATGAGGTGATGCAGTCCCCTGGGTCCGGTGCTCCCGACGTACATCGCCGGACGCTTGCGGACCGCCTCCAAACCTTCGAGGACCTTGATGTCCTTGGCGTCGTACGACGCGTTGGAAGACGATTTCGATACAGCCACAGAACTCCTCAGAAGAGGCCCTGACCCATGTCGGACCTCGATATCACAACCTTGTCATTCTACCCGAAATGCCGGGTCACGCCGGTCATTGAGGCCGCTCCTCCCCCTTCCCGGCAGCTCGGGCCACCCGAATGGAGATGCTGCTCACTACGACGCCTCGACCGAGGACGCGCTGGGCGTTGCCAACCAGGTCCTCCGCGGAGTAGCGCACCTTGGTGGCGACCGCTCCGCTGGCAACTTCGACTGTCAGCCGCCCGTTGCGGAGCCGCAGCGGTGCCGTGACCGCGGCGAGCGGCCCGGCCACCACATGCCAATCCCGACGGAGCCGCATCACGGGTCCCACATCGGCATGAGCGACCTTGGAGAGCACCACGTCGATGAGATCGCCGACTCTCTCCAGCCCCGGCCGGGCCTGCACTCCATTCGTTGCCATGTCCTCTACCTTCCGTCGTCGACCGCCGGTCATCTCTCGACCGATCCGTTTCTCACCACCCAACGCTCCCCCTGGATGGGTACTTCATCTTCTCTCGTGGTGGTGACAAGAATTTGCCCGGTGGGCAGCATGTCGACCAATGCGCCGGTACGGGCGAGATCCAGCTCGGAGAACACGTCGTCGAGCAGCAGCACGGGCGTCACGCCCGTGCGCTGCTCCACGAGCTGAAAGGCAGCGATGCGGAGGGAGATCGCAACAGAGCGTTGCTCACCCTGTGAGGCCTCATGGCGGGTGTTGCGCTCACCGAGACGCAGCCTCACGACGTCACGATGCGGCCCAACGGTGGTGGTGCGTTGCTCCAGTTCCCTCGTCCGGCGTTGCTGCAACGCTTCGCCGAGTAGCTGCGGCGTCTCTTCAGGGTCGAAGGCACGCTCCGCACCACCCACCGCCGGCACGTGGCGGATCGCCAGCGGCTCGCCGGCACCGGCCACCTCGGCGTGTGCCTCTTCGAGTATCGGTGCCACCGCGGCAACCAGATCGCTGCGCTCTGCCCACAGCTCGCCACTCGTGGTGCACAACCGTTCGTCGAGTACCTGGAGCGTCATCGGGTCGGCATGGCGTCCTTCGCTACGCAACAGAGCATTCCGCTGCTTGAGGGTCTTCTCGAACTCGGCGAGCGCCGCACCGTATTGCGGGGTGAGCTGCGACCCCAAGTCGTCGAGATACCGCCGGCGTACGCCGTCGGCACCCTTGACGAGGTCCAGATCGTCGGGAAGGAACGCCACCACCGGCACGGCCTGGGTCACCGCAGCCAGCCGCAACGGCCTCTTCCCGTTGAGCAGTACCCGGCGCCGGCCCGACACCGGGATCTCTACCTCCACCTTCGTCTCCCCTGCGGGTTGTTCGAAGCCGCCACGCAGCACGGCCGTCTCGGCACCGAGACGCACGAGCGACGCATCCGGCGTCTTTCGAAACGAGCGCAGCGTCGACAAGTACCCAATCCCCTCGAGCACCGTCGTCTTGCCGGAGCCATTCGCTCCGATGAGGACGTTGATTCCCGAGGTGGGGCGGAAGGTGAGCTCTGGATAGCAGCGCACATCGACGAGCTCCACCCAGGAAAGGTGCATGCGGAGGGCGGAGTATCAGAGACGAACGGGCATCAGCAGGTAGCGGAAGGAGGGATCCTCGGTGCCGCTGATCAGACCCGGTTTGAGCGGGTCGATGGTTTCGATGACCACGTTGTCACCATCGACCGCGCTGACGCCGTCGGTGAGGTAGCGCGTATTGAACGCGATCGTCATCTCCTCACCGGTGTAATCCCCGGCGAGATGCTCCGTTTCCTCGCCGACCTCCTGACGGGACACGCTGAGCTCCACTCCCCCATCGTGCATCGCCAACCGGACCGGGATGTGATCCTCGGCAACCAAGGCGGCTCGTCCCACCGCCTCCAGCAATCCGGCCTTCGCCACGACGAGCCTGTTCGGGTACGACGCAGGGAACAACTGTTGCACGTTGGGAAAAGTGCTCTCGATCACTCGCACCGTCAGTTGGCCCCGATCCGACGAGAACGACGCGTCACGATCACCGAGATCGAAGGCCATCTGGGCGTCGCCCACGGTACGTCCAACTTCTCGAAGCGCACGGTACGGCACGACGGTTGGTCCCTCGACCTCGACCCCGGGGACGTCCCGCACGGCCAGCCGGTACGAATCCGTGGCCACGAGACGCATCCCGTCCTCGGTACTCTCGAACAGAACACCGGTCAGCGTCGGACGAGCCTCGTCTCCCGAGGCGGCCACCCCGACCTGACCTACGGCATGGGTGAGCAGTTTGCCGTCGATGCTGGTTCCCGAACCGTTCCGCTCGAACGAAACCTCCGGATAATCGTCGACGAGAAGCTCCCGAAGGAGAAACCGCGGACCGTTGCCGGTGATCTCGACCTCCCCGTCGGATGCGGAAATCGTGACCGCACCCTGTGGCAGCTTGCGTACCGCTTCGGCCGCGAGTTTCGCCGGTACCAGTGTGCGGCCCTCTTCGAGAACATCGACCTCCAGCTTGGTCTGAATCGTCAGTTCCGTGTCGGTGCCCGTGACCTTGAGCTGGTTCCCCTCGACCTCGCACAGCACGCCTTGGAGGATGGGCAACGGAGACTTGGTGCCGACCGCCCTACCGGCACGTCCCAGCACGTCGGCGAGATCGTCTCGTTCTGCTCGGATACGCACAGTTGATATGTCCTCTCAGAGTGCTACCTGTTTTATATCGAGATCGTAGTGGTGGTAGTAGGGGGTGTGGATTGTGGGCAATCCGCAGAAGCGCTTGTCGCTCATGGTGTTCCCTGTCCACACGGCTTGGGGATGGTATGTGGGTTCTTCCACAGGTGTCTGTTTCGTCGGGGCGTCGTTGTGGATGACGTCACGCTGTCCCCAGCGTTGGGTCAAGTTCTCCTCAAGTCTTGGCACAGGTTCGTGACCTCGTCGAAGACCCGTTTGTCACTCTGCATGAGCCGCTTCACCTTCTCCACGGCATGCATCACCGTGGTGTGATCCCGACCACCGAAGTACCGGCCGATGCGTGGTAGCGACAGGTCGGTCAGCTCGCGACACATGTACATGGCGATCTGGCGGGACAGGGCGAGCGGTTGGCGGCGGCTGGGACCGACGAGCTCGTCGATGGAGAGCCGGTAGGTCTTGCTCACCTGCTGCATGATCAGCTCCGGTGTGATCGCCCTCGGCTCGCGAGCCGCCACGATGTCCTGGAGGACCTCTTTGGCCATCTGGAGCGTGATCTGCTCGTTGGTGAGCGCTGCGTATGCGGTGACCCGGGTGAGCGCTCCTTCCAGCTCGCGGATGTTGTTGGAGACGTTTTGGGCGATGAACTCGAGGACGTCGCGAGGAACCGGCCGCGGAGCGAACTCCGCATTCTTGCGCAGGATGGCAAGCCGGGTCTCGACATCGGGTGGCTGGATGTCGGTGAGCAGGCCCCATTCGAAACGGCTGCGCAGCCGGTCCTCCAGTGTTGCCAGCTCCTTGGGATGGCGGTCGGCGCTTATGACCAGCTGCCTTCCCGCCTCGTAGAGACTGTTGAAGGTGTGGAAGAACTCCTCGAGGATCTGCTCCTTGCCCTCGAAGAACTGGACGTCGTCGAGGAGGAGTACGTCGATGGTGCGGTAGCGAGCTTTGAACTCGGCCATCGTCTTGCGGCGGATGCCGTTGATGAACTCGTTGAAGAACTGTTCCGACGAGACATAGCGGACGAGTGAGCTCGGCGCCAGCTCCCGGCGATGGTGGCCAACCGCGTGGAGCAGGTGGGTCTTGCCCAAGCCGGCGTGCCCATGGATGAAGAGCGGGTTGTAGTGGCTGCCAGGTTGCTCGGCCACCGCCATCGCCGCGGCGTGGGCAAACCGGTTCGACTGCCCCACCACGAAGTTCTCGAAGGTGTACTTCGAGATGAGCCGGGATTCGAGATCCTGCCCGCCGGGCCGCCGCATCGGCGGGGGTGGTGCCGGAGTTGCCGAGGGCCCGCCCAGATCCGATGATTCGTCGTCTTCGAGCGTTGCCGGGACGGGTCGCCGGTGGGCAACCGCCGTGTCGACGGTGAGCGTGAGCTGCACGTCGGTACCAAAGGCTGCAGCGACGGCGTCTTCGATGGCGGCTCGGTGGCGTTCATCCACCCAACGCCGGTGGAACTCACTCGGCGCCGCCACCACCACTGCGTTGCCACCGTTGGAGGACGGTTCGAGCGGCTCGAGCCACGTTTGCCACGTCATGGGTGATGTCGACTGCTGTAGTGCGCTCCGAAATACCTCCGCCGAACGGCGGGATTGCGATGATGCTTCCACGGTTGGTTCTCTCCTGACAGCGGGGGCGTCGCACCGCCCCGCATATGTCCACAGAGGTGTCCACATGATGTGGAGAACCCCTACTCCTGGCGTACCCTCCTTGTGACGGCGGGCCGAACCCCGAGGAAGTCGTGGAAGCTGACCCGCTGCGCCGAGCGAGTGTAGGAAATGCCCGTTGGGCGCATCAAGAGCGGCAAAACTCGCCTCACCTAGAGACCGTCGTCGCCGGTCCTGCCGGTCGATCCCTTTGCCCAATGGGTTTTCGTCGCAAAGCCTCAAGAGCCGGTCGAGCGACGTCGAGAGCGAACCGCCCCTGGACCTCCTGCGAAGCTTTTCGCGTTTCGAGCTGATTTTTCGCGGCTCCGGGCGACTTTCGCGCTCTGGGCGAGATCGACCACGGGTTGACGTCCATTTTGGGGGCTCGAGGTCGCCTCGGCGGGCCACCTCGGGGGTCGGACCGGGAGCATTCGTTCGGGGTACCAACGTGGCTTCACGATGGTTGCGTAGGTGCCGTGGCGACCACCTGTGGACAACTCGGCCCGGTGCGTGGCAGCGTGCGCCCGTGTCGGGCGGAGCCCGGCTTTGACAAAGCGCAGCCAGGTTCCATAACCTATTGGCCATCTTCGCACCTCGTACCTCGTTTACCTCCGGGCAGGTTTTCCATGAAACGTACCTATCAGCCGAACGTGCGCCGTCGCAAGCGCAAACACGGGTTTCGCGCACGGATGCGCACCCGGGCGGGACGCGCGATCATCAAGAGGCGTCGCGAGAAAGGGCGTGAACGGCTCAGCGCCTGATGATGGTTTGACGTATCGGTCGCTCACCGGGCAGTCGACCTTCGATGCCATGTATCGCGAGGCGCAGCGTGTGCGCCGAGGCGGAGTCTCCGTCCTGGCGAGCGCCGGGGAGCCGGGGCCACCGCGGGTGGGCGTCGTTGCTGGAAAGCGGGTCGGAGGTGCGGTTGCGCGCAACCGGGCCAAGCGGCGTTTGCGGGCCGCCTTGCGGGACGCAAACCCGCCGGGAGGCATGGACTACATCGTGATTGCCGACCGGGAGGTGGTCGATGTCGCCTTCCCCCGGCTGGTGGAATGGCTGACGGCATGCTTTGCAGCCCTGGCAGGAGAGGAGGAGGAGGACACGTGAGCGCAAGAGAGCGGCAGAGCGGCGTGATCGCTGCAGTCCTGCTCGGTGCGATCGCGGTGTATTCGCGTCTGGTCTCTCCCCTGCTCGGAGCCAACTGTCGCTACTACCCAACATGCTCCGCTTACGCGCGGCGGGCCATCGAGCTCCACGGTGCGGGGCGGGGCGTTTGGTTGGGTGTGCGTCGGATCGGACGTTGCCATCCATGGCACGAGGGAGGGTTCGACCCGGTTCCGGATGACCGAGAGCTGTCGCCCGCTTTCGAGGAAACCGCGTCATGAATCCGTTCAACCTCCTCGTCGACGTACTTGGCACCACACTGGCGTTCTTCTATTCAATCGTTCCCAGTTACGGTATCGCCATCGTATTGCTCACTCTTTTGGTCAGTTTCCTGCTGTTCCCGTTGACATTGAAGCAAACCCGCTCCATGAAGGCGATGCAGGAGATTCAGCCGGACGTCAAACGGATCCAGAAGGATTACAAAGACAATCGCGAAGAGATGCAGCAGGAGCTGATGGCGCTGTACAAGGAGCGGGGGGTCAATCCGGCGGCCGGATGTCTCCCGCTCATCCTGCAGGCGCCGATCTGGTTCGCTCTCTTCCGGCTGCTGCGGATCGGTGTCGACGAGAGCGGTCAGCTCACCGACAATGCGATTCCTGCGGGATCCGATCTCGCACGGGCGTTGGAGAACGGCGAGACCACATTCCTGGGTATGAATCTGCTGCTGGCCCCGAGCGAGGCCATCGTGTCCGGAATCGTGGCGGCGCTCCCCTACATCCTTGCCGTCCTCGTCGTGGTTGCTGCCGGATATTTCCAGCAACAGCAAGCTACCTCTCGCGCCAACCGCAAGCGGACCCAGGAGCTGAACCCGCAGATGCAGGGAATGCAGACTGCCATGAAGTTCATGCCCATCGTGATCGGCTTCGTATCGTGGGGTTTTCCTGCGGGTCTGGTGCTGTACTGGGCCACCTCGAACATCTTCAGGATCGGGCAACAGACGCTGATCTTCTGGATGGACGAGCAGGAGGAAGCTCGGGATGAACCGGGAGTCGAGGGTCGCCGGGCGAACCCGGCTCCCCCGCCGAGCGCGGAGACGGCGCCGCCCAATCCGCCGCCTAGTAAGCCGTCACCGCATGCCAGCAAGAAGCGCAAGAAGCGCAGGAGGAAGTAGTCGATGGAGTGGGTGGAAGTCGCCGGCAAGACGGTGGAGGATGCGATCAGGGCCGGGCTGGAGGAGCTCGGCATCGAGAGTCGCGACCAGGCCATCATCGAGGTGTTGCAGGAGCCGAGGTCCGGGTTTCTCGGGATCGGCGGACAACTGGCGCACGTCAAGATCAGCCCCAAACCGGTTCAACAGCAGCGGAAGCGGCGGCGACGCCGGCGTCGCTCCCGATCCGGTGGTACGACCGAAGCCGCTGACGGCGCAATGACCGAAGCCAAGCAACAGCGACAGAACGGGCCAAGCGGTGACGGGAGCCGGGGCGACCGACGCCGGTCGACGCAAGATCGGGAGAGCGGGCGGCGATCCGGTGGTGGGGGCCAGAGGAAGAGTCGCAGTTCCGGGCGACAAGGCAAGCAGGACGACACGAGTGGACGAGGGAAGGCGGCGGCTGTGAGCAGCGACAAGGAGGGCCGCAGCGAGGCCACCATCGAGGAGCGGGCCGAGGTGGCCAAGACCTTCATCGAGGGGCTGCTCGATGCGTTCGGTCTCGAGGGTGTGGTTGCGACGGACATCGACGATGACATCCTCCGCATCGATGTGTCCGGCGATCAGACCGAGGCGCTGGTCGGCCCCAAAGGATCGGTCATGCAGTCGGTGCTCGAGATCACCCGCACTGTCGTGCAACGCAAGACGTATGGGGCTCCGCGCATGCGCATGGACATTGCCGGGTACGCCGAACGACGCCGTGAGGCGCTCAAGATCTACGCCGGAAAGCTCGCCGACAAGGTGCTGAGCGACGGCGGTGAGATCATGCTCGAGCCGATGAATCCAGCTGATCGTAAGGTCATCCACGATGCCGTGGCCGAGATCGACGGTGTACGGTCCTTCTCCGAGGGCGAAGACCCAGAACGGGCGGTCGTCCTGGCACCCGACTAGTCGTCGATCGCCCGTAGCGGGGAGGGCGAGCAAGGTTCTCCAAAAACCAGCTCACGTGCTCCGATGATCTGTGTTCCACGTGAAACGTGACCGGGCCTCTTCTACGATGTTTCATGTGAAACCACCCCCGGGGGCGCTCGATCGTGTCGGCGCTTGGCTCGACACAGATTTTGCGGAAGGCGTGGGTGAGAAGCTGGAGGCCTATGCGGCCTGGCTCGCCGATGAGGGACTACGCACCGGGGGTATCGGTCCGGGTGAGCTGGAGCGGATATGGGATCGCCACATTCTGGATTCGCTGCTGTTCGCCAAGGACCTCGTTGCGGGGACATCGGTCCTCGACGTGGGGAGTGGCGTTGGTTTGCCGGGCATCGCTCTGGCCATCGTGCACGAGGGTCCCATCGTGCTCCTGGAGCGGAGCAGACGCCGGAGCGACGCCCTACATCGGATCTGTGCGATTCTCGAGGTGCACGCCGAAGTGGTCGCTGCCGACATTGCCGACTACACGCGCCAGCATGGGCGTGTCACCATGCGAGCCTCGCTGACACTCGAGGCGGCGCGCCGAGTGTGCCCTCGGCTGTGTCTGCCTGCCGGCGAGCTCTGGTTCGGCCTCGGTCGCGGCGCACAGTCTCCGGCACTGGAGCGCTGGCGGAGCACCGCGCCGGTTCCTGGTGTGGCCGAGACCTTGGTGGCAGTGCCTTCCGGGGTGCTTGACTCCCCTGCGTGGCTCCTTAGGATGACGCCAACTTGACCGAGTTCTCACACCACGTAGCGGCCCGCAAAGCCCTCATCGTTGCAATCGCAAATCAAAAAGGCGGCGTCGGTAAATCGACGACCGCGATCAACCTGGGCGCGGGACTCGCACTTCAGGGGGAGCGCATCCTCGTCGTCGACCTCGATCCTCAGGGCAACACCAGCTCGGGGCTCGGTGTCGACCGCACCGCCATCGCCGGTTCCACCTACGACGTGCTCGTCAACGAGACCCCGGTGGAAGATGTCGTCGAGCCGACCTCGGTCCGCGATCTCTTCGTAGTTCCCGCCACTATCGAGCTGGCTGGGGCCGAGATCGAGCTGGTCAGCATGTTCTCGCGGGAGAAGCGGCTGGAACGGGCACTTGCCGAGGTCATCGAGGACTACGACTTCGTTCTCATCGACTGCCCGCCGTCGCTGGGCCTGCTCACGGTCAACGGTCTCGCTGCCGCGGACGAAGTGATGATCCCCATCCAGACCGAGTACTACGCGCTCGAGGGCGTGAGCCAGCTACTGCGCAACATCGGGTTGGTCCGTCAGAACCTGAACCCGGACCTAGAGGTTGAAGGCGTGGTGCTCACCATGTTCGACGGCCGCACCACATTGTCATCCGACGTCGTCGCCCAGGTTCGCGACCACTTCGGCGAGGCAACATATCGTACGATCATCCCACGCACCGTCAGGCTCAGCGAAGCACCGTCATACGGCGAGCCAATCGAGGCGTTCGACCCGATGACCAGGGGGGCGATCGCCTATCGGGAGCTCGCTCGAGAGTTCAGGAGGCGGCATGGCCGTACGTAAATCGGGTCTGGGTAGGGGACTGGATGCGCTCATTCCGGTCGATCGGAGCGACGCCGGGTTCTCGATAGTGCCGCTGGATCGGGTGGACCCGAACCCGCTCCAACCACGCAGGCATTTCGATGCCGAGGCCATCGAGGCGCTGTCGGCATCGATCCGAGAGGTGGGTTTGCTGCAACCCATCGTGGTGCGCGGTGTCGCCGATTCCGGCCGATATGAGCTCATTGCCGGAGAACGCCGCTGTCGGGCGGCGCGGCTCGCCGGACTCTCAGACGTCCCGGCGGTGATCCGGACCGACGAGCAGGGCACCGCAACGCTGGCGGAGGCGCTGATCGAGAACGTGCAGCGCGAGGACCTCAGCCCGCTCGAAGAGGCCGCAGGCTATCGCCAGCTGGTGGAGGACTTCGGTCTCACCCACGAGGAGGTCGCCCAGCGCGTGGGAAAGAGCCGGAGTGCGGTGACCAACATGCTCCGGCTGCTGCAACTGCCGGCCGCGATCCAAGGCATGTTGGATCGCGGTGAGCTGACCGGCGGCCACGCCCGGGCCTTGCTGACCGTGGAAGACGAGGCGTACGCCGTCAACGTCGCCCGCAAGGCGGCCGCCGAGGGGTGGTCTGTACGTCAAGTTGAGGATGCGGCGCGGATTCGCAGTGGTGACGAGGAGCCGAAACGACCCCGCCGGCTGCCCCCGGTGCGACCGGCGGCGATCATCGAACTGGAGAGCCGGTTGGCGGAGCATCTCGAGACCAATGTCAAGATCGACTACGGCCAGTCAGGCGGCAAGATGGTCGTGCGGTTTGCGTCTCTCGACGATCTGGAGCGGATCTACCGCAAGTTCTACGGCTGAGCACCGCCGGCCACCGGCGTTGCATCGCGCGGCGCCGCCAGCAACTCAGCGAGAGCGTCGGCCACGGCCACTCCCACCGCTTGGGACATCGGGCGCCGACAGATCACGATGGCGGGAGGCCGGGAGTCCTTGAGCATGGGTACGGACCGTCCTTCGACGCTGATCCCGAGGGAGGCAGCCACGGCGTCGGCCAGCTTCTCACCTGCCGCAGAGTGACTGTGCTTCGACTGGAAATAGAGGACAGCGTCGTCGCCGTCGGCGGGGGAGGCGAACGAGACCACGAAATCCGTGCCCAAGCGGTTGGCGCGCTCGGCTCGCGTCGGTTCCTCGGGGCGGGTATCGGCCGTGCGGCTGTAGATCGGATGGCCTCCCATATTTTGGATGGTGAGACCAAAGCGAACTGCCGCCTCCCAACAAGCAGCGGCTTCCTCGTCGCTGCGGCAGTAGGCATCGACGTAAACCCGCTGTCCTGCGAGGTGGACGGGCAGCGAGGCCAGCCATTGCCGTTCCCGCACCGCCTCCCGACCCGTCTTCTGGGTGGCGAACAACATGAGTCGGAGCTCTTCGACCATGCCGGCGCCCACGATGCCGTCCTCGGGGAGCCTGCGGTTGGCCTGGAAGTCCAACACGGCGCGAAGCGTGTCCGGGCCGAAGATGCCGTCTACCTTGCCGGCGTCGAAACCGAGCGAGTTGAGGCGCCGCTGCAACTCGGCGACGTCGTCGCCACGCATCATCGGGGAGCGGCGATACAGCATGCGGCTTCCCAACACGAAACCGGCCTCGATCAGCGTTCGCCAGGTGTCCGGCCCGACCAGACCGTCGACCGTCAGCCCGCGTTCGCGCTGGAACGCTTCGATTGCAGCCTGGGTTGCCGCACCGAAGACGCCGCTGGGGTCGTCGGTGGTGTAGCCGAGCGCGGCCAGACGATCTTGGATGTCGCGAATCGCCTCGCCCTCGTCACCGCGGTGGTACAGCCGCACAGCTGCATGCTGGCACAGATCACCCCCAACCCGCAGCGTTCAGCTGCGGCAAGCGGTGGCGCGGTGGGTTCAGCCGATGTACTCCGTCAGCTCGCTCTCCAGCTGGGCTTTGGAACGAGCCCCGACCAGCCTCTTCTTCACCTCGCCACCTTCGAAGAGCAGCATCGTCGGGATGCTGAGAACCTCGAATTGCTGCGCCGTCGCCTGGTTCTCGTCGACGTTGAGCTTGGCGACGGCGAGCTTGCCCTCGTTCTCCCCGGCGAGATCCTCGAGCGGTCCGTTCATGAGCTTGCACGGACCACACCACTCGGCCCAGAAGTCCACCAGCACCGGAGTATCCCCGGTGATCAGCTCGGTGAAGTTCTGATCCGTCGCCTCGATGGTGTTCTGTCCCATGCCTGCTCCTTTCGCATGTGCGGCGCACCCGGACTGCTTCTGTCGGGGGTGCATTCAATCCATCGTCCTGCCTCGGTCAACGCCGCCGTTGGCGGCATATTCCGTGGGTCAGGCCCCTTGCTCCTCCAGCCAGCGCTCGGCGTCCATTGCCGATTGGCATCCCATTCCGGCGGCGGTGATGGCCTGGCGGTACACCTTGTCGACGACGTCGCCGGATGCGAACACGCCCTCGACGGAGGTGCGCGTGGTCCCCGGCTCGGTGAGGATGTATCCGGCCTCGTCCATCTCCACCTGTCCGGCAAAGACCGAAGTGTTCGGGATGTGACCGATGGCGACGAAGGCTCCGTCCACCGGGATCTCCCTCTCGTCCCCGGTGACGATGTCCTTGAGTCGCAGCCCGGTGAGCGTGTCGTCGCCGAGCATCTCCTCGACCGTGGTGTTCCACAACACGTCGATCTTCTCGTGCTCGAGAGCGCGGTTTGCCATGATCTTCGATGCCCGGAACTCGTCGCGGCGATGGATGATGGTGACCTGCGAGCCGAACTTCGTCAGGAAGAGGGCTTCCTCCATGGCGCTGTCACCGCCACCGATGACGGCGATCTTCTTGTCACGGAAGAAGAAGCCATCGCACGTTGCACACGAGGAGACGCCGTAGCCGCGCAGCCTCTCCTCACCAGGAACACCGAGCCAGCGCGCCGAAGCGCCCGTGGAGATGATCACGGCTTCGGCCTCGTGGAGATCGTCATTGACCCACACCTTGAACGGGCGGTGGGAGAAGTCTGTCTTGGTGACGTCGGAGGAGATGATCTTCGTACCGAAGCGTTCAGCCTGCTTGCGGAACTGCTCCATGAGATCGGGACCCATGATCCCGTCGGGAAACCCGGGGTAGTTCTCGACGTCGGTGGTCAGCATGAGCTGGCCGCCGCGTTCGAAACCCTCGATCATCAGAGGTTCGAGCGCCGCGCGCGCCGCGTAGATGGCGGCGGTGAGACCAGCCGGGCCCGACCCGATGATCACTACCTTCTCAGCCATGGGTGCTCCTTGCATGTTCGGAGAGATCATTCAGCGTGGAGCCCGGGGCCGCACCCTTGGGCACTCGCTTCGACCACAGGAACGCCCCAGCGGCGAGGAATAATCCCCCGAGGATGAGATAGGCGACCTCCACCCCGACCGCCACGGCCAGAAGACGGAAGAGTCCGACGAGCAGGAACACGATCAGCACGAGGACCAGCATCGCGAGCACGAGCCCGACCGCAAGCCAGATGGCCCAGGTGCGCACCCGATCCACGGTGAGCCCGCGGATCTTGGCCGCTGTGCTCTCCAGGAAGTCGGCGATCGCCGCGGGGTAGTCCTCCATGGCGGGGGAGTGTAGCGGTGGAGTTCCGACGCTCATCTGCGTGGCGCAGTGGCTCGGTCAGCCAACCGGCTCGACGATGACCTGATCCGCGAGCTTGGCGGCATCTTGCGGACGGCACAGCTGCGAGCCTGGGGTGAGCACCGCTGCGGTCCCGGCGCCCACGCCGGCGCCGATCGCAGCCACCAGGTCGCCACTATTGGCGAGCTCGACGGCGATCGCAGCCACCATCGAGTCGCCGGCACCGACGGCGCTCACCGGTCGGACCGCCGGGGGCCGCACTCGATAGATCTCGCCGTTGCGACGCACGAGGAGGGCACCGGCGGGTCCGAGCGATACGGCGATGGCGTCGGCTTTTCCTCCGGCGAGGACCTCACGCACCGCATCCAGGTAGTCCGCCTCGTTCGCCAGCGTCCGCCCGACGACACCGGATAGCTCGTTGACACTCGGCTTGAGCAGCGCCGGATGCGATCTCGCTGCTTGGACGAAGGCGGGACCAGATGTATCGACGATCACGGGGGTGTCGGGCAGATCCTCGATGATGCTCCGGTACAGCCCGACATCGACGCCTGGAGGCAGTGAGCCGGAGAGCACCACCACGTTTGCGCCGTCGGCGGCGGCGACCACAGTGTGGTGGAAGCGTTGTTCCTCTTCGTGTGTCAGTCTGGCCCCGGGAAAGACGAATCGGTACTGACGACCAGAAGCGCGTGACGCGATCGTCACCGACTGCCGGGTCTCGGTGGCGAGCGTCACCACGTCGCAGGCGTTTTCCTCCGCGGCTATGAGATCCGCCACGCGCGACCCGGTGTGACCGCCCAGCGCTACCACCAGGTTGGTTTCGGCCCCGAGGCTGCGAGCCACCTTGGCAACGTTGACACCGCCACCCCCGGGCTCGTAGATCGGGATGTCCGTCCGCAGCTTGCGCTCGGTCTCCACTCGGTCAACGGACGCCGATACGTCGAGAGCCGGGTTGACGCACACCGAGAGAATCATCGATGACACCATTCGCTATTGGGCACGCGAGGCTAGAGGCGCCCACCCCGCACCGCGTCGTCGTACAGAGGCGAACGGTCGTCGTCCAGGCTTGCGAGATCGCCTCCGTGCGCAGCCTGTCAGGGGCTTGCGGTGACGATGCTCACCGGTTCACAGGTGATGAGGTCGTGGGCGACGACGCCGAGGACGTCGTCGTTTTCATCGAAGTGCACGATCACGAGGGTGTCGCCATGCTCGTCGAGTTCGATGAAGCCGATCGCCTCGCGCTGTATGGCCTCCGGGAACAGCTCGGCGCTCTCGACGAGACAGCTGGGCTCCGTGGCGTACTCCCGGAAGTTGAAGAGCCCCTCGTCCTCGAGGGTCTCGGTGAGCAGATCCATGT
>JBFISM010000092.1:0-15141 GCA_041608535.1 Acidimicrobiia bacterium | reverse complement strand
GATCTGACCGTGACCAATCCCGATGGCCTGTCGGATACGCTGCCCGCGGCAATCAACGTCACGGGCACCAACCCGCCACCGGGGTCGGGCACCGTGGCCGGCCACGTGTTCGAGGATCTCGACGGCAATGGCGTCGAGGACGGCGCTGATGCCGGCTTTGCCGGCGTCACCGTGTCGTTCCTCAGCGAGGGCGGCACGACGACGAACACGTCCACCGATGCTGCGGGCGACTTCTCGATGGAAGTTGGGGTGGGCGACGGCACGCTCACGGTCACCCCACCGGCCGGCTACTCGGTGTCGACCGCCAACGGTGTCCAGGCGCTCGCCATCGCGCAGGACGCAACCACCACGGCAGCAGCGGTGGGTCTCGAGGCGGGCGGATTGACCTACCAGGACGTCGGCGCCGCGGCCGGGCTCACGCTCAGCCACTCCACCACTGGTATGTGCGATCCACCGATCGGGATCGGCGCCGCTTGGGCCGACGTCGACAACGACGGCGACCAGGACCTGTACACCACCGATCGGGCCGGCAACAACCGCCTCTATCGCAACGACGGCGACACCAACACGGACGGGACGCCCGACTTCACCGACATCGCCATGTCGCTCGGAGTCGACCACGCAGGTCTCGACAGTTGGGCCGTGTCGTTCGCCGATATCGACAACGACGGCGATCAAGACCTGTACGTTGCCGATGAGACCGGGAACGTGCTGTGGGAGAACCAGCTCGTCGAGACCGGCTCGCTCGGCTTCGTCGACGTCACCGCAACTGCGGGCGTAGCCGACAACGGCAGGGCGCAGACCGTGGTGTTCGGCGATTTCGACAACGACGGCTGGCTCGATCTCTACATCACCAAGCACATGCACTGCGGGGGCACCAACACCGATGCGCTCTTCCATGGCGACGGTGACGGAACCTTCACCAACTGGACGACGGATCTGTGCGCCGGGGGCGACCCGGCGACCTGTGACGACGTCAACGGACTCGGTTTCGCCGCAGCCTTCCTCGATGTCGATCAGGACGGCGACGACGACCTGTACGTGGTGAACGACAACATCGCCGACGTCAACCAACCCAACAAGATGTTCCGCAACGACGGATCCGACGGCGCCGGGGGATGGGTGTTCACCGAGGTCGGGCAGACCGACGGGACCGGGCTGTCCGTCAACGGCATGGGTCTCGGCTGGGGTGACTACAACAACGACGGCTGGCTGGACCTTGCCTTCTCCGATGCGGCTCCGGGCCACTTGCTCGCCAACGACGGCGATGGGACCTTCACGGATGTGAGTGCGTCCTCCGAGGTCCAGGCCCAGACCGCGGGTGACATCGGCTGGGGAACAGCGCTCTACGACTACAACAACGACGGCTGGCAGGACATCTTGTTCGCCCACGGTGGCATCCATGACGCCACGCCGGTCTACCCGAACGCGCTGCTCGAGAACGACAAGGACGGCACGTTCACCGACGTTGCGCAAGCAACCGGGATGGATCACAGCGGCCGGGGCCGCAGCGTGGCGCTGGCCGACATGGACGGCGATGGCTGGGTCGATGTGTTCATCGGCAACTACAACGAGCCACCACTGCTGATGCAGAACATGTCGGCGGACAACGGTGCGACCAACGGATGGCTCACCGTGACGGTCGAGGGCACCGAGTCCAACCGAGACGGGTTGGGCACCGAGCTGGTGTTGACCACCTCACACGGGACGCAGCGTCAGGTGATCACCAGTGGCCCCAACCATGGCGGTGGCACCCAGAAGGCCGCATTCTTTGGTCTCGGTGCCGACGCCACCGGCGATCTCGTGGTGTACTGGCCAAACGGTCAGGTCCAGAACATGGGCGCCGTCGGGGCCAACCAGGCGCTCCATCTCTTGGAGCCGCCGACACCACCGCCGTCGGACGGCCTGTTTGCGGACGTGACCTCTGCCGCCGGCATCACCCTCGTCCACGTCGATGCCGAGTGCGGTCCGCCGATCGGGGTCGGCGGCGCCTGGGCGGACATCGACCTCGATGGCGACCAGGACCTGTATACGACGAACCAGGTCGGTGACAACCATCTCTATCGCAACGATGGTGATACGTCGGGCGACGGAACGCCCGACTTCACCAACATCGCCACCTCCCTTGGTGTGGAGATGCCGGGCACGCGCAGCTTCGCCACCGTGTTCGCTGATGTCGACAACGACGGAGACCAGGATCTCTTCGTCGCATCCGACGACGGGAACAAGCTGTTCCGCAACGAGATGATCGAGACGGCGACTCTGGTGTTCACCGACATCTCGGCGACGTCGGGACTCACCGATCAGGGCAGGGTGCAGACGGCGGCGTTTGGCGATGTCGACAACGACGGCAACCTCGACCTATACGTGGCCAAGCACGGGACATGTCAGGACAAGGGCGACAGCAAGGATCACCTCTATCACGGCAACGGTGACGGTACGTTCGCCGATTGGACGATCTACCTCTGTGGCGGGGTCACCGAGCCGTGCGACGACAACTCGGGTCTCGGGTTCGCCCCGGGCTTCGTCGACGTCGATTGGGACGGTGATCTCGACATCTACCTGGTCAACGACAACATCTTGAACCAGAACCAGCCGAACAAGATGTTCCGCAACGACGGATCGGATGGTGCCGGTGGGTGGGTGTTCACCGAGATCGGCGCCACCAATGGTTCTGGGGAGTCGGTCAACGGCATGGGTCTCGGTATCGGCGACCCCGACAACGACGGACATTTCGATCTGGCGTACTCCGATGCCGCGCCGGGCAAGCTGCTGCACAACAACGGCGACTCGACGTTCACCAACATCAGCAGCGCATCCGGCGTGACCGCCGGGACGACTGGCGATACCGGGTGGGGTACGGCGTTCTTCGACTTCAACAACGACGGGTGGGAGGACCTCCTGTTCGCCGTGGGTCCGATCAGCGCCAACTCACCGCTGGCGAACTCGCTCCTGGAGAACCAGGGTGATGGCACCTTCGTCAACGTCTCGGCGTCCACCGGGATGGATCGCACGGAGAAGGGTCGCGGGATCGCGCTCGGTGACATCGACAACGACGGGTGGGTCGACGTCTATCTGGCGAACCACGACATGGCGCCGCTGCTCATGCACAACGTCAGCGCCGGAGCCGGCAACGGGAACCACCACCTGGTGTTCACGGTGGAGGGCTCCGACTCGAACCGGGACGGCATCGGCACCGTGATCAAGGTCACGACGGCAGCCGGAACCCAGATGCGGCTGATATCCAGCGGTTCGAACCACGGCGGTGGCAGCCAGAAAGCAGCGTTCTTCGGACTCGCCGGCGAGACCTCGGCAACCGTCGAGGTGATCTGGCCGAACGGGATCACAGAGAATCTCGGTTCATTCGACGCAGACGCTGCGTATCACCTGGTGGAACCGGCGGCCTGAGAAGGGGACGGGTCGCTCCGGTAGAGAGGGGAGGCTTCGGCCTCCCCTCTCGCTATGTCGACGGTGCGGAGACCATCGCCGCCATCGGTAGGGTGACTGCGATGTTCCACATCGTGCTCCACGAGCCCGAGATCGCACCGAACACCGGCAACCTCATGCGGCTCACCGTGAACACCGGCTGTGTGCTGCACCTCATCCATCCACTCGGCTTCACCCTCGACGATGCCCGGATGCGGCGCGCCGGGCTGGACTATCGAGAGTTTGCCGATGTGCGCCACCATGCCTCGTTCAGGCAGTATCTCGACGACGCCGATCCGCTCCGTCTCTTCGCATTCAGCGAACGAGGGGACATGACCTACGCCGATGTGACATACGAACGAGGGGATCATCTGCTGTTCGGCAAGGAATCGGTCGGCTTGCCTGGCGAACTGCTCGATGCCCCGATCATCGCGGGGCGGCTCCGCATTCCCATCGCACCGCAGGGCCGCAGTCTCAATCTGGCGAACGCGGTCGCCGTTGCCGTGTACGAAGGGTGGAGGCAGCTCGGATTTGCCGTGACGGGCGACACCCGCCGCCCGCACTAGGTTTCCGGCCATGGCGCATCGCACCCAGCTGCGGGTTCGGTTCTATGAACTCGATCCCTACAACCACCTCAACCACTCTGTCTACATCCAGTACTTCGAGGTGGCGAGGATCGAGTTGCTGGAATCGATCGGTTTCGGGATGGTCCGGCTGGAGGGAGAGGGGTACCGCATCGTGGTCACCGATCTTGCGATCCGCTACCAGGCCTCCGCCGGTCCGGGGGACGAACTCGTCGTCGAGACCGAGATCGCTGATATTCGGCGGGCGTCGTCGACGTGGCGACAACGGTTGCTCCGCAACGGCGTCGTTCTGGCCACCCAGGAGATCACTGCAGCCTCGGTCGATACCGTCGGCAGACCGGTGCGGTTCCCTGCGGCTCTCGGGGACGCGCTCGCCGCATATCTGACCCCCGCCGGCGCAGCCCGCTGAGCGTCCAACGCCCAAGTCCATGCGCGTTGGGCACGCCGCTTGTCGTTGCGGACCTTCGCATAGCGTGCTGAACACAGCGTGTCGGCCACGTGATCGTCAGGTGAATCTTCGGACCATCCGGCCGGCAGGAGAGAGGAGCCCCCGTGTCCCACCGCCGCATCGCGACCATCGTCGCCGTGTTTCTGCTCACCGCCGTCGCCGCACCCGCGGTGTCGGCGGCTCCTGTCCCTTCCGTCGCAGGCATGGTGATCGCACCGAGCACGAGTTCCTTCGAGGAGACGTGGGATGCGGTGATCGAGACGCTGGAGGCAAACCCGAACATCGGCATCGTGGCCACCGTCGACCACGCCGCCGCAGCAGCGGCCGTCGGTCTCGATCTCGCTCCCACCCGCGAAGTGTTCTTCGGCAATCCTGCGTTGGGATCGCCGCTGATGGCCATCAACCAGACGGCCGGCATCGATCTGCCACAGAAGATCCTCGTGTGGGAGGAGGAGAACGGTGCGGTGTTCATCGGCTACAACTCGACGCGCTACTTGGCAGCTCGCCACGGTGTCGGCAGTGCGGCCACGCTGCCCGTCATCGCCGGGGCGCTGGCCGGGATCGCATCGTCGGCATCAGGCGTCAGCGTGGTCGACCGGAGCTCGGCCCGGCCGTATGCCGTCGACCCGAGGCTGGTGCAGCTGGTGTCCGACGCCGACGTCGCCGCGACGTTCGACCGGTTGCTGGCCGCCATCGACGCCGCACCACCCAGTGTCGTCTTCACGCTCGATCACTCGGCGAACGCAGCAACAGCGGGTGTCGACCTGCCCGAGACCCGGCTCATCGTGTTCGGCAGCCCGGTGCTCGGGACACCGCTCATGCAGGAGTCGCAGACGATCGGCCTCGATCTACCGCTCAAGTTCCTCGTGTACGACCGGGACGGGACGACGTACGTCGCCTACAACGACGTGCATGCGCTGGCCAGGCGTCATGGCATCACGGGCCAGGCTGCGCTGCTCGACGGCATCGCCTCCGCCTTGGCCGGGCTGGCCGCGGCGGGTGCCGGAAGTTGACGCAACGCGCACGGAGGGACCGGGTGATCCGGTCCCTCCATGGCGCAGTCTGTGCCGCCTACGGTGCGAGTTGCGTGATGCGTCCCTCGCCGCCTTCGGGGTAGTCGGCGGCCGAGATGAGGCCCCCGAGCCCGTCGACGATGTAGTCGAACAGCGCCTGCTGATAGCTGACGCCGACGCTCGTGAACGGCGCCCCCATGAACGGGTATTGATCGCCGCCACGCGCCAGGAAGTCGATGGTGGCCACGACGATGTCGTCGCCGGCGATCACGACGCCCTCATCGACGATGACCGTGCCGTCATCGAGGATCACGTCGACGACCTTGTCTCCCTCCTGGGTGATGTCGCCCGTGTCGGGGTCGATCTCCTGAGGGGTGCCGTTCGGGTCGTAGGTGACGCTGAAGCCCGAGATCTGTGCGAAGCGTCCGTTCGACTCCGGAGCGAATGAGTACGCATTCTCCAGAATCTGCTTGAACTGCTCGCGCGGGATGTCGGGGACGATCGTCACGAAGTTCGGGAACGGTGCGATCTCGAACGTGTTCAGCTCCGTGATGTCTCCCGCCGGGATCAGCGTGTTGTTGCGGATCCCGCCACCGTTCTGCAACGCCACGTCGGCTTCGGGAACCCCGAAGTCGGCGGCGTTGAGGTTGGCGGCGTTCAGCAGAGAGTCGGCCATCAGGTTGCCGAGATTGGTCTCCTCGGTGCGGATACCAGGATCACGCCGACCCTCCAGGGCCACTTCTGAGGTGGCGATCACGTTCGATGCAAGCGCATCGAGGAAGGCCGCGACCGGTTGGACGACGCGGCGCTGCATCGTCCGATCCGGACGAACCGCATCGGGGTTGTCGCCGCCGGCGATACGAATCGGGCCGCCGTCCCAACCGATCACGTTGCCGTCATCGTCGAAGGTGACGTCGAGGCGTCCCAGGTACTTGTAATCGCCGGCGGTCGTGACCACAGGCACGGTGGCGCCGTCGGCGTTCGTGGCCAGCAGTGGGTACGGACCGAATGCCTCGTCACCCGGGACGAGAAGATCGTCCTCGTTGGCGAGCACCTCGTCGCCGCCACCGGCGATCATCACGTCGACCCCGCTCAGCTCACTGGCAAGCGCAACATCCTCGTCGACGTCCTGGAGATGGCTGATGAGAATGATCTTGTCGATGCCCCTGCGGTCCAGGCGATCGACCTGTTGCTGCACCAGCTCGGCGATGTTGTCCATGATGATCGTGTCGCGGGGGCTGGAGATGAAGGTCAGGTCGGGTGTGACCGCTCCGACGATGCCGATGCGTTCGCCTCCCGTGTTCACCACGGTCGACGGGGTGATGACGCCGGCATCGACGAAGGCCTGGAGCTCCGGCTCGAGGCTGAAATCGAGATTGACGTTCACGTGCGGCGGCGGATTCGTGTAGCCGGACAGGAATTCGGCCAGGAAATCTGGGCCGAAGTCGAAGTCGTGGTTGCCGAACGAGATCGCGTCATAGCGCAAGTAGTCGAGCGCAATCGTGTCGAAGAACGGAACGCCTTTGTCGACACTGGCGGCCAGCTCCGGGCCGGCGAGGAAGTTGTCACCGGATGACACCAACACGGTGCCATAGCCGGAAGCGAGCGCATCGGCCCGTTGCAGCTGGCGCTGTGTGGCAAAGCGGGCGACGCCGCCGAAGTCTTCGATGCCCGAGCCGGCGTTGACGAGCTGGGACTCACCGTCGTTGTTGTGCAAGATCGCCAGTGTGAATTCATGGTCCTCTGCGGACGCCGTACCTGCCGCCAACAGTGCAAACATCGTCGACAGCGCGGCGATGAGGACGAGCAAACGGCGCGACCGCATCGGCATGCGTGATCTGGCCACGAGATGGCCTCCCCTTCTCTTCGAATGCATTCCCCGAACGGGAACTCTTTCCCTTCTCGACAGCCACGATAACGGCCTTGGGGGCAACGTGCACCACGTGGGGCCGCGGCCGGACTTTGCCCGGGGATGCTCTAGGTGCGATGTCGGCTATCTTCCCCAGCTGTATCCGAGGTTTGGAGTTCACATGTCCGCGGTCGGGACGTGGCAGTTGAAGATGATGACGCCGCTCGGCGAGCAGACGCCGACGATCACGATCAACGACGACGGCGGCTCGTATTCCGGCTCGTATCAGACGCCGATGGGTGCTGGTGAGCTCTCCGACGTCACCGTGGACGGCGACTCCTTCGGTTTCGGCGGTGCCCTCGACACACCCATGGGCAAGATCGCCCTCACGTTCGCCGGCACCGTCGACGGTGACACCGTCTCCGGCACCGTGACCACACCCATGGGCGGCCTACCGTTCACCGGCGAGCGGGTGTGACTCGAGCGAACCTAAGGCTGTAGCGCGCGGAAAGCGCGCGCGACAGCCGAAAGAATGTGGGCTCATCCGCCCCGGTCGTGAACTTCCGGTCAACGCGCGCTGCACCTAGGGTTTGATCCGGGAGTGCATCATCGGCATGAGGAAGTACCACAGCGGGCGAGGCACACCCTCGGTGGCGTGTAGGGCGCGCTGGGCGGCGTGCATCACCTTCCCGGCCTCGGTGTCTCCGTAGATCCAGGCGTCTACCTGGCGGGCGCCGGGCACGTGATCCACGAGCGCTTGCGCCGCCTCCTCGTAGTAGCTGCGCACATCCATCGCTGCCGCCAGTAGATCCCCACCCGGAACCGCCGCTTCTTCGTGCGGCACGCCGTCGCCGATGCGGACGAATGCCTCCAGGATCGACGGGATGCCATCGACGCTCCCAACCCGGCCGACGCTGGAGGCACCGGTGCGCTGCAGAGTGCGGTTGTAGGCGGGGCGTATGCCCAGCGCCTCGTCGACGGCCGGATGGAGCGATGCATCGTGACGTAGGGGCATCTGGCACGACAGGGGGGTGTCGCCGTCGTCGCCGAGCACCTCGGGGAAGTCTTCGAGGACCGGCCCCGCGGGCCGTTCCAGGAGCGCAAACGCTGCCGCCAGCACTTCGTGCTGATACTCAGGATCGTCGGGTCTGCCGAGTGGGCGTCCCAGGGGGAATTGGGTGTAGAGGGCTCTCGGTGGTGCCGTTTTCTCGATCTGGCCGCGGATGAGGGCAATCGCCACGGTGGCCAGCCCGTGCGCTTCGAGGACATGTGCGAGCGTACCGACCATACGCGTGCACAGCGGTCACACCGGCGTGAGCAACACGACATCGACGTCGTCGTCCGTGAGGACCTTGGCTGCAGCAGGGCCGGTGTCGAGCCGCATCGTTGCCAGCGTGTGGTCTCGTTGGGCCCCCATGAACGAGAGGTGACGCGGCGCAACGCTGCCGATCATGCCGTCACGGGCCAGCTCATCGAGCCGATCCATCGGCAGAATCACGTTGATGTCGCGATTGAATCCCGAACGGTCGAAGTTCTGACTGCGATGTGACAGCGTGAGCCGCTTCTCGCCGTGAGGGATGATCGTGAAGCCCTCGTCGCTGTTGGACCACATGGTCACCCCGTCGGTGCGCAGACCTGCTGTGGTGACCACGGCGACGCGAGCCTCGGCTAGAGGTGGCGGAGTGGTCCACGCCAGCGTGTCGAACTGGTGGGCGTCGATGTCGGCGTGCGTCTGGCGGATGATTGCGTCGCTCATTCGGCGAGGGTAGTGGGCAGGTCGACGCGTCATGTTGCCGTTGATCTCCCCCTAGCGCCCAGATTCGGGCGTAGCATTCAGCAGAAGTGGCGTTCCGCCGTTCGGGCGCGGGTGGAGGTATGGAAGGGCGCAGCATCTCATGGACGCAGACGGTGCCGACTGGCGGTCCGCATGCCGGCCGCCGTGCTCGTCCGGATGTCGATCTGGTGTTCGCCACCTTCCTCGCACCGGACCTCATGCCGATATACCAAGCCATCACGGATGCGGTGGGGCGCGGCCTCGGGCTGACGACGGAACTGATCGTCGAAGAGGATTACGAGAGTTGCCTCGACGACCTCCACGATGTGTGTTTCGTCTGCAGCCTGCCGTACGTCATGTTCGAGCGGGAGGGGATCTCGCCGGCCGAGCCGATCGCAGCTCCCGTTCTCTTCGGTGAGCGATATCAGGGTCTGCCGATCTACTTCTCGGACGTGATCGTGCACAGCGACAGCCCGTTCCGGTCCTTTGCGGACCTGCGCCACGGATCCTGGGCGTACAACGAGCCCTGGTCCCAGTCCGGCTACGGACTCATGCGCCACCATCTCCTCAGCCTGGGCGAGACATCGGGATTCTTCGGACGGGTGGTCCAGTCCGGGTTTCACGAGAAGTCGATCCGCATGGTTACGCATGGCGAGGTGGACTCGGCGTCCATCGATTCCCATGTGCTCGAGATCGAGATGCGCAACGATCCGATGCTGCGGGGGCAACTGCGCGTGATCGAGATGCTCGGTCCCTCCACGATCCAGCCTGTCGCCGTCTCCAAGCGCTTGTCCCCAGAGCTGCGATCGTCGATCCTCGATGTGCTGCTGGATATGCATCACGACCCGATGACGCAACCGGCGCTCGAGCAAGGATTGATCGACCATTTCGCCCCAGTGGATGCGGGATCCTACGACGACATCCGCGCCATGGTGGATGCCGCTGAAGCGGCCGGATTCATCGAGATCTCCTGACGGCTCCGCCACCGCCGGCAGCCACAGACGTTGCAGCGGCCGCGACGCCGATCAGGAGGCCGTCTCCAGCTGGAATGACGCGGTAGCGAGGATCTGTCCGGCCACCTGCAGGTCGACTCGATGGAGGCCGGGGAAGTAGGTCCGAGTCGAGGCGTGCTGGATGAGTCGACGTTTCGTCAGCTCGACGCGGACCGCGGCGGGTAGCTCGACGGTGGTCCATTTGAAGACCTTGGGTGAGGTATCCCCGCGGGAGGTGACGTGGTGGATCACGAAATCGACGACCAAGCGCTGCGGCACTTCTGCGGTGGAATGCAGTTCGGCGTGCAACTCGATGCGCTCTCCCAGGCGCACCACCGGCGGCGAGACCGAGAATTCGACTACTCGGACTGCAGGGTCGCTGGTATATCCGAGCACGGCCAGAGCTCGTGAATCTCCTCGCTTGATCAGCGTCCGCAGTGCGTGGCGCAGCAAGGCACCATCGACGGCCGGCTCCTCGTGCTGCCAGCGGCGCACCGTGTCGATGACTGTTTCGGGATGGTCCTTGGCCACGTCGTTGAGGTGGTTGGCCACGGAGCGGCGCACGGATTCCGACGGGTCGTGACGGAGTCGCTCCAGCAGCTCGAGACCAGGGACCGGATCGTCGATCAACCTCTGCACGCGACGGCCCCAAGGGAGCCGCGGCCGCATCCCTTCTGATGGCAAGCGCCGCACCGTTTCCTCCGGATGCTCGGCGAAACGTTGCAGCGTCGCATACGCCGCATCGAAGTGGTGCTCGAGGAACGGGCGGATGGCGAACTCGCAGCTGGCGCGCTGGGTGAGATGCTCCATGGCGGCGAGCGACGCTTCGGGATCCTCGACCCCGAAGATCTCGACGAAAGTGCACAGCGGCCACGCTGCGAACCCTGCAACAGGGGGTTCATTTCGGGAGACGGCGACGACCGCCTCGAGTGCCGATCGATACTCCACGGGCAGACCTGCGGCGATCTTGCGTGCGATGGCCTCGATGCGTGGCTTCAGCTCGAGCACAGGCAATTCCTCCATGATCTCGGAGGTGAACGCCATTCGATCGAACTGCGGCACCACTTCGGCGAAACGGTCGGCCAGTTCGAGCACGACCGTGCGATCGACCATGTCCTTGAGAGGCTGCGCCACCTCCGCACGCTAACCCGGGCCCGGGTCTCCCTCCGCAAGTGCGATACCGATGGCGTTTTCGACGAAACGTGCTCGCTCGGCGATCGACGCCTGTGGCATTTCCTCGAGCCGGTAGGCGGTGCGGTCGTACGCCTCGATCACTGCGGTGTGGAAACGGATGGTCATGTCGTACGTCATCGTGCGCTCGTCGTCGGTGGTGTAGATCTCCTCCCATGGGGCAAGCAGCAACGCCGGTTCGGTGTACCGGTGTCGCTCAGCGGCGGCGAGGCTGGGGCCGGGCTCGACGTCGAGGTAGCTGGCATACGCCGCACAGTCCGGAATGCCTCGATCGAACACGATGGTGCCGTCCAGCGACGCTGCGTGATGTTATTGCTCGACGGACCGCTGGAGAAGCAGACTCACGAATCGCTCGGGCTCGATCTGTCCGGTGAAGCCTCGCCGTCGGTGTTCGGCGAGGATCAGCCGCGCGGGCTCGCCGACGACGTGGATCTCGTCGGGCAGTGCACCGAGCACGGCGGTCTTGCCGCTGCCCGGAGCGCCGGTGAGGATGTGGAATCGGTCCACGGTGGAATCAGTTCGTCGCCGCCGGTGGTTGCAGCCGCTCACCCCACGCCTGGGTGTAGCGGTCGAGCACCATGGCGATGAGCACCAGCGCCAGGCCGACCTCGGCGCCGAGACCGAAGAGGCTCCTCGTCAGCGCTCGGATGGTCTCGAAGCCGAGCGCACCACCGCCCACGAAGCCGGCGATGATCACCATGGCCAGCACCATCATGATCACCTGATTCACGGCCGTCATGATCGTGGGTCCGGCCAGCGGGATGCGGACTCCCAGCATTGTCTGCCGAGGGGTGGCGCCGAAGGTCCGCGATGCCTCGATCGATTCCTCCGGGACGTGGCGGATGCCGAGGGCGCTGATCCTGATCCCCGGCACGATCGCATACAGCACCGAAGCGATGATTCCGGGCACCACACCCACGGTGAACAGGATCACGACTGGGATGATGTACACCAGCGAGGGGATGGTCTGCAATGCATCGAGCAGCGGACCCATTGCCGCCTCGATGCGGGGTTTGCGTCCGGCCCAGATGCCGATCGGGATTGCGATTGCGACTGACAAGATGGTGGCGATCATCACCTGGACCAGCGTGTCGATCGACAGCTCCCACATGCCGATCAGGCCGATGACGGCGACCGCGCCGGCGCCGAAGAGCGCCAGGCGCCACCCCTTCACCTGCCAGCAGGCCCAGCCGGTGACGAACACGAGCACGGGCCATGCCAGCGTGTTGGTGAGGAAATCTCGTACGGTGACGTAGATGGTTGCGACGATGAAGTCGTTGACCGGCCGGGTGAGCCACGACAGGTTGTCTCGAGCCCACACCACCGCGGAGTCGATGGGATCGAAGGCGCTCAGAGTCCACACGTCGGGGAACTCGACAAACCCGGTCACCCGGCCAACCACCGTGGCGGCCGCCAGTGCGCCCAGGCCTCCCCACCACAGCTTGCGGGGCGCCCGCTGTGTCGGGTCGAGGGTCGCCAGACTGCGCCACACCCTGTCGAGCACCATGGCCACGGCCACGATGGCGAGCCCGGCGGCGATACCTCGCCCGGTGCGCCGCTGGGACAAGCTCTGGAATACGTTCTCGCCGAGACCGCCGGCGCCGATGAGCGCCGCCAAGACCACGATGCCCAACGCCATCATGATGGTCTGGGTGAGCCCGGTGAGGATCGAAGGGAGGGCCATCGGGATCTGCACCTTGAACAAGGTCTGGCGGGTGCTGGCTCCGTAGACCTTCGACGATTCAATCGACTGCTGTGGCACCTGGCGGATGCCGAGCGCCGTCAGCCGCACCACGGGTGCCAGTGCGTAGATGACGGTGGCTACGGCTGCGTTCACCGCACCAACACCGAAGAAGCCCAGCAGCGGCAGGAAGTACACGAAGGCAGGGACCGTCTGCATGGCGTCGAGTATCGGCCGGATGAATGCCTCCACTCGGGGGCGCATCGCACTCCACACCCCGAGCGGCACCCCGATGGCGACTGCCAGGAGAACTGCAGTCGACATCAACGCCAGCGTCTCCATCGTCGCCTCCCAGAGGCCGATGAGTCCGGTGTACAAGAGCACGCCACCGGCTATAGCGCCCTGCTTCCACATCTTCACTCGGAACGGAAGAAGGAACGCCGCACCGACGACGACGTACCACGGCAACCACAGCAAGAACGATTCCAGCCCGCTGATCACACCGTCGATCAGCGAGGTGAGCGGGGTGAAGAACGCGGTGAACAACGGATGCGAGCGACGGTTGACCCTGATCCACTCTCCGAGGTTGTCGATCGGCTCCGAGATGAACGTGTCGAAGCGGGCAGGGAAGGTCGCGCTCGAACCGAAGGCGACCTGCAATAGAACCACGCCGCCGACGAGCACCGCCCACGGCAGCGCTCCACGGAGCAATGAGCCGGAGACCGCCGGACGAAGGGCGGGCGCCTCTGCCGTCATCGTCCCAGCATCCTGGCGACGGCGGCACGATCGACCACACCCACCGACCGACCCTCGGCGTCGACTACCCCGAGCGGACGAGCGTCCTCGAGCAGCGCTGGAAGGATCTCCTCGACAGCAGTAGCTGCAGCCACGGTGCCGCGTACCTCCGCGCCATCGGCCGCGTGCATCACATCGGCTGCGGTGAGCACCTTCGCCTTGGGTATGTCCTCGGTGAACTCGCGCACATAGTCGGTCGCAGGGTTGGTGATGAGCTCGGCGGCGGTGCCGATCTGGTCGAAACCGCCGTCCTTCATGATGGCGATGCGATCACCGAGCTTGATGGCCTCGGCAAAGTCGTGGGTGATGAACACGATGGTGCGGTGCATGCGGTCCTGGATCCGCAACAGCTCGTCCTGCATGTCGCGTCGGATGAGTGGGTCGAGTGCCGAGAACGGCTCATCGAAAAAGAGGATCTCCGGGTCCACGGCGAGCGCCCTCGCCAGCCCGACACGTTGCTGCATGCCGCCGGAGAGCTGCTGCGGGTAGTGGTGCTCCCAACCCTCCAGACCGACCACCTCGAGCACCCCCATGGCAGTTTCCTGGCGCTCCGTCTTGGGTATGCCTTGCACCTCGAGCCCGTAGGCGACGTTGTCGATGACCCGGCGATGGGGGAGCAGCCCGAAGTGCTGGAAGACCATCGACAGCTTGCGACGTCGGACGTCGCGCAGCTGCGCCTCGGTCATTCTCGTCAGATCCTCACCATCGAGCTGCACCGAGCCCCGCGACGGCTGCGTCAGTTGAGCGATACACCGGATCAGTGTCGATTTGCCCGAGCCCGACAGACCCATGACCACGAAGGTCTCTCCCCGGGCGACGTCGAAGGACACCTCGCGGACGCCGATGGTGCAGCCCGTCTCGCGCAGCACCTCGCTCCGATTGTGGCCGGCGTCGGCGTAGGCGAGGGCCCGATCCGGTTTGGGCCCGAACACCTTCCAGACGTTTCGAATCTCGAGGCATGCTGGTACACCCACGGGCATGCCGGTAATTTAAGCGTGTGCCCGGCTCGACGGCCGGGCCACTCTTGGAGGAGACAGCATGAGAAGGACCATTCTCGTCATATCTGCGTTTGCCCTGGTCATCGCCGCATGTGGTGACGGCGAGGGCGATGCCGGCGGTGACGGCCCCGATCCCGACAAGCCGACAATCAATCTCATCGTCAACCCATGGACCGCCAGCCGCCTCAACGTCGAGGTGGCGAAGATCGTCATCGAGAACGAGCTGGGCTATCCGGTGGAGTCGACCGAGGTCAACGAGAACGACGCCATGTTCACCGGCATGGCCGACGGCACCCTCGATGCGGTGCTGGAGATCTGGCCGTCCGGCGTCACCGACGCCGAGCGGAGCTACTTCACCGACGGGACCGTCGTGGACCTCGGCGAGCTGGG
>JBFISM010000091.1:0-15159 GCA_041608535.1 Acidimicrobiia bacterium | reverse complement strand
TTCGCCGGGTTTGCGCTGTGGGCCATCCTCACCTCAGAGGCGTGGCCGGCGGTGCAACGGCAGTTCTTCTCCGGCTTCCACTTCCGCGAGTCGTTTCCAGAGGTGCTCGCCGGCTTCTGGCTGGACGTGCGTATGTTACTGCTCGCCGAGGTTCTCATCGTGGTGTTTGCGCTCCTCATTGCGATGGCGCGGGCGCTGCGGGGGCCGGCCTTCTTCCCGATCCGGGCGCTGGCGGTGGCCTTCATCGATCTGATCCGCGGAATCCCGATCATCCTGCTCATCCTGCTGCTCGGTTTCGGGGTGCCGGCGTTGCAGCTTCCCGGTGTGCCGAGCGGCGAGTTGTTCTGGGGAATCACGGCGCTCGTCATCAGCTATTCGGCATACACCGCCGAGGTGTACCGGGCGGGGATCGACTCGGTCCATGAGAGCCAGCGCATGTCGGCGCGTTCGCTGGGGCTCACCCAGATCCAGGCGCTACGGCACGTGATCGTTCCCCAGGCGATCCGCAACGTGATCCCCGCGCTTCTCAACGGCTTCGTCAGCCTGCAAAAGGACGTGGCCCTGGTGTTCGTGCTCGGGATCCGCGAGGGGGTACGGGCCGCAGAGATCTACAACGCACGCACCTTCAACTACACCGGCTACATCGCTGCGACGCTCTTGTTCTTGCTGGTGTCGGTGCCGGTGGCCCGGTGGACCGACTGGTACACCGAGCGCGATCGGCGCCGCAAGCAGGCGGTGGCGCCGTGACGGCCGCTGCTGCACCCAAGCTGGAGCTGCAGGGGGTGAGCAAGGCCTTCGACGACAAGGTCGTTCTCTCCGGCATCGACTTGGTCGTCCTCCCGCACGAGGCGGTCTGTCTCATCGGATCCTCCGGATCGGGCAAGTCGACGCTGCTCAAATGTGTCAACCTCCTCCTCGACATCGACGGCGGCGACATCGTGCTCGATGGCAGGGTCATAACCAGCCCCGAGGTCAATCCGGATGAGGTCCGGCTCACGATGGGGATCGTGTTCCAGGCGTTCAACCTGTTCCCCCACATGAGTGTGCTCGACAACATCACGCTGAGCCCACGCAAGGTCCACGGCGCTGCTCGTCACGAGGCGGAGGCGAAGGCGATGGAGCTGCTCGTGCGGTTTGGTCTCGAGGACAAGGCCGAGGACTACCCGGATCGACTGTCGGGCGGCCAGCAGCAGCGGGTCGCTGGGGGTCGTGCCTTGGCGACGCAGCCCGAGCTGATGTTGTTCGACGAGGTGACCTCTGCGCTCGATCCGGAGCTGGTGGCGGAAGTGCTCGACGTGATCCGCGAGCTGAAGGCCGAAGGAATGACGATGCTCATCGCCACCCACGAGATGGGCTTTGCCAGAGACGTCGCTGATCGGGTGTGCTTTCTCGATGCGGGCGAGATCCTGGAGCAGGGTCCGCCGGCGGAGATCTTCACCTCACCTCAGCAGCCCCGCACCCAGCAGTTCTTGCAGCGCATTGTCGACGCCGGGCGCTTGTAGACGGCGCGCTCTCTCGGCCGGCGAGACCGTGGACTCACGGCCTCACTCGGCTCCACAGAAGTCGAGGATGCTTCTCACCAGCGCTTCGGTGCAGGTGCGCAGTTCGTCGATCGGGACGAATTCGTCGGCGTAGTGGGCGCGACGCACGTCACCGGGACCGTACATCACCGTCGGGGTGTCACCGACGTTGGTGAGCAGCCGCATGTCCGCTCCGAACGGCACCCCGTGCACCTCGGGTCGGGAGCCGGCGGCGGCCGTGGCAGCCTTGGAGGTCACCTCGACGATTCGTGCATCCGTCGGGGTCGCGGCGGGGTCGAATTGACCACCCCACCAGGTCACCACCGGCGGGTGCTCGGCGAGCCACGGGTCGTTGTGTGCGGCTGATGCGATCATCGCCTCGAAGGCCGCCCGGGCCGCCCCGAGATCCTCGTCCAATTTGATTCCATACCGACCCTCGAACACCACCTCCTCGGCCACCGTGGAGGCCCACACCCCCGCCCGGAGTGTCCCCACCGCGATGGGAAACGGAGCCGAGTAGCCGGCGAACAGCGGATCGTGGGGCCCGGTGTTGCGCTCCCGCTCGAAGGCCAGGATCGCCTCGTAGATCGGCAGGAACTTCTCGATCGGGTCGACGCCCTCGTGGCGGATGGCGCCGTGGGCCGCTCGGCCGGGGACGCTGACCCGGAAGTTGAAGCACCCGGCTTGCGCCACGACCACCTGCAGCCCGGTGGGCTCCATGATGATCGCTCCGTCGCCGGTATGGCCGCGCAGCACGGATGCCAGCGTGCCCGTCCCGCCGTCCTCCTCGCCGATGACGGCTTGAAGCTTCACCTTCCCGGCCAGCGGCACACCGGAATCGATGGCCGCCTTGATTGCGTACAGGCCGCAGCACAGCCCACCCTTCATGTCGACGGTGCCCCGACCGAAGACCTTGCCGTCTGCAACGGTCGCCCGCCACGGATCGACGGTCCAGTTGGCGGGGTCACCGGCGGGGACGACATCGGTGTGTCCGTTGAGAACGAGGATGGGTCCGTCGCCGCCGTACTCGCCGACCACACCGAGAGCTCGATGCCTGGCGAACTCGGCAGAGAAGGCCGGATGTTCGGCAAGGCTTGCGAGATCGATCTCCCACAGGTCGACCTCGCATCCCCAGCTCGCCAGCAGGTCGGCGACCGCCTGCTGCACCTCGATCTCGCCGGCCTCGTCACCGAGGCTGGGAATCTCCACGAGCGCCGTGAGTGTGGCCAGCAAGCCGTCGTGGTCTATGGCGGCGATCGTGCGTGCGGTCGGATTCACCACGGCAGCGTAGGTCTCCGGCCGGAGCCCACACGAACGGTTCCTTGCGACCCGAGCCCCGGGGCGGAGGCTCGGGTCGCACTGGGTCCCGGCGGGTCAGAAGCCGGCGAGAACCAGCTCGGGTGTCTCTTGCTTCTCGCTGTGGAGGAGCGGTGATGTTGGTTGCGAGGGTGCCACCAACAGCAGAACACTTGGGAGCACCACCAGGGCCGCCGCAAGTGCCAGGGCGATCATGACAGCGGTCAGCATTCCGAACGTGGCGAAGATGGGAGTCGGCGCCAGAGCCATCACGAGGAACCCGAGCACCGAGCTGAGCGCCGACAACACCAAGGCCCCTCCGGTCCCGGCACCGGCCTGACGCAGCGCCTCGATTCGCCTGCCATTGCGGCCGAGCTCCTCCCGGAAGCGCACGGTGAAGTGGGTTGAGAAGTCGATCCCCACGCCGACTGCGATGGCGGCGATGGTGGCCGTCACGACGTTTATGCGATAGTCGGCGATCGTCATGAATGCGTACACACCGGCGACCACAAAGCCGACGGGGACGACGGACGCCACCGCATACCGGAACGACCGCAGCACGGCTGCGGCCAGCAGCAGCGTGAGCAGGACGGCGATGGGGAGCGACAGCAGCATGGAGTCGCGGAACGCCTCCAAGCTCTCGAACTGGGTGATCACCTCGCCGGTCACCCCCACGGTGGTGAGCGCCGGGGCAGCGTCGGTCAGCTCGTCGGCGGTCGACTCGAGCGCGGCTCGGACCTGCCCGATGACGTCGCCATCGGTGAACGATCCGACGCGGACCGTGATCGCAGTGGCGTGAACGCCCGGACCGTCGTTGGCAAGCAGCTCCGGAATGTCCGCAGCCGAGTAGATCTGCTCGCCATCCGGGGTGCTGAGACCATGGACTGTGAGGTCGTCGAAGACCGCTTGGACCTGGGCCGCAGTGTCGGGCAGACCATCCCCGTCGCTGTCGGTGAGTGGCGTGCCGGCGGCGGCGAGGCGGGCAACGACGTCGGGTGACGCGGCGGCGGCCCGGACGAGGCCTCCGGCATGCGGATCGGTGATGAGCTCTCCGGTCGCTGTCCGTCCCACCTCGGCATCGGTCTCCCGCAACGACGCCACCGCAGCGTCGAGGGCGGCGAGGGTGTCGGGCTCGCTGAGGTCGCCCTCGATGTAGATGAGCGAGCCGCCCTGCCCGTTGCCACCGAAGTGCTCATCGGCGACAGCGATCGACTCGACCGGATTGGAGTCGGCGGGGAGGAAGTCGACCAGCTCGAAACCGGATTCAGCTCGCAGCGCCAGCACCAGGCTGCCGATCCCGATGAGCACGACCCCCGGCAGCGTCACCGCACGGCGTCGCGCCAGGGTGGCGACGAGCGAGCCGGCAGCGGCGAGACCATGGGCGGCTCCGGCGATTCCGGTGGTGGTGGGCCGACCGGCTGCCACTGCCTTCCGGTTGCGCCGCCGGGTGAGGAGCACCGGCACGACGAGCAAGAGGATGACGGATGCGGCAACGGCGACGACACCCACCTCGGGCATCACTGCGGCCAGCGTGACGGCCAGGCCGGCGACCACCACGGCGGGGACGATGGCGGCTCGGTAGAGGTAGCGCCACCGGCCGGGCGCGGGCGATTCGCCGATCCACCCCTCGATGCCGAGCAGCACTCTGGGAGCGAGCTGGCCCAGGATCAGATAGGCAGCGGCGAGGGCGATGGCGGCGCCGACGCCAAACTCGACGATGGCCTCCGTGCCCGACGAGGCGTTCGCCAGGAAAGCCGCCATCGAAGACAGCACCGCAAGCAGCATTGCCGTGAACACCGCCGTCATCCCGGCCGGATATGCTCGACCGGAGGGAACACCGTCGACCTGCACCTCTCGCACGCGGCCGACACCGTGGATGTAGAAGTCGACTCCGAAGCTGATGGTTGCGATCGGCACGATGAACACCAGCATCAGCGAGCCCATCTTCAACCCGATGAGGCTCGCGATTCCGCCGTAAGCGAGAACGGTCAGACCGAGCCCGGCCCCCACCAGCATCGCCGACCAATAGCTGCGGTGGACGATGGCGACGAGAAGCACGATCAGAGCAACGGCGAGGAAGATGAAAGGAGCGGAGGCGTTGATGGCCTCGTCGAAGGACGTGTCGAAATCGATGGCCACACCGACCGGTGCGATGTGCACGGCGCCGTCCCCGAGCTGGTCCTGAACCTCACGCAGCCACAGCTCCGAATCCGCGTACGTGGGGAACGTTGCCTCGTCGTAGACGACCGAAGCGGCAAAGGCTGGTGACGTCCAGCCGTCGGGTCCTTCGGCGGCGTGCTCGGAGAGCTGCTGGCGAGTCGCCGGGTTCTGGGCGATCAGCTCGCCTACCACGGCTTTGATTGCGGCATCGTCGGCTTGCACAAGCCCACCCTCGAGCCGGCCTTCCACGATGTCGGCGATCGAGAAGATACCGGGTAGAGCGGCAGCCAAGTCGTCGTCGTACCCGGCGATGAGGTGAGCCTGGTTCGCCGGCTCGGCGACTACGCGCTGCACCGCTGCCTGCCATTCGCGCAACGCATCGGCGGTGAGCACGTCGGTGCCGTCCTCGGACTCGACGATGAAGAACGCAGACTCCACGGTGGATGACCCGTCGAGCCGTTCGGCGGCCGTATCCGCAAGCTGGAAGACCTTGGTGGTGGGATCGAAATTCGGGTCGTCGGTGTTGGCCACCTGGGGCCCGACGAAACCGAGTACGAGCGCGGTTGCGATCACCGCGATCGTGGCCGCGATGGCGTGACGGTTGACGAACTCGTAGAAGCGATGCAGAGGTGACATTCGGAGCCTCCCGATGAGCGGCCGTCCCCTGACGGCGTCTTGCTTTCTCCATCTGTCATGCTGCGGGAGCCTGTTGGGCCGGCCTATGGGGTATGCCCCGGCGCAGACCCTGAGCGTCTCGGGGGGTCATCAGGGAGATCTCGGGGTAGTCGAGACGTGCCGTCTCCCCCGGGGGGGAGGGAAGACGGCTCGTGGTGTGGTTCCGCACCGTTCTCCCTGGGGGAGTGGGAGAGCGATGCGAAGCCGACTCACGGAAGCGTGGATGCGGTCAGGCAACGTGCAGATCGTGGAGGGATGCCTGACCGCACCACACAAGCATCGGGAAGCTGGGGGAATGGGACGGCCCCCGATGCACCTACATCCCCTTGTTTGCCGCTCGCGGCTCGTGAGTTCTCGATTTTTTGAGTTTTTTCTCGAATTTCGACAAAGAGGGGCAAAAAGCCTTGTGGCTCATGGGTTTATAACCATGCATTCATTGGATTCTCATGTTGATGAGGAACCCTCTCCGCATCACATGGAGGGTTTCTCGACTCGCCGCTGCGGCAACGGGGCGTCCAGCCTCGACCAACATGGGTCGCTCGCATCATCCACAGCCGACCACGAGGAGCAGGAATGAATGGAGCCGCCGCCAAGGTGCTGATCGTCGAAGACGATCGGTCGGTGCGGGAGGCCGTCGCGCGCGCCCTGCGGTTCGAGGGGTACGACGTGTTGACTGCACGAGACGGGTCCGAGGGTCTGGCCGCGGTGCTGAACGACAAACCGGATGCCGTGATCCTCGACGTGATGATGCCCCTCGTCGACGGTCTCGAGGCGGCGCGTCGCATACGCAATCGGGGCATCAGCGTGCCCATCCTGATGCTGACGGCGCGCGAGACCGTGTCGGATCGAGTGGCCGGGCTCGATGCCGGAGCAGACGACTATCTGGTGAAGCCGTTTGCCCTCGAGGAGCTGCTGGCGAGGCTGCGGGCGCTGCTCCGGCGAAGCGTGGGCGGTGGAGCTGCGCTCGTCGTCGACGGTCTCGAGTTGAACCCGGACACGAGAGAAGCCCGGCGCGACGGTGAGCCGATCCAGCTCACCAAGACCGAGTTCGATCTGCTGACACTGCTGATGGAGAACGCCGGCATCGTGCTCAACCGCTCGGTGATCTACGAACGGATCTGGGGTTACGACTTCGAGACTTCGTCGAACTCCCTGGACGTCTACATCGGGTACCTGCGCCGCAAGACGGAATTCGCAGGGAAGGATCGCCTCATCCAAACCGTACGTGGCGTCGGCTACGTGCTGAAGCCGAGCTGAAGCGAGGCTGTGGATGAAGCTGCGCACCCGGCTCGCCTTGCTGGCGGCGCTGACGGTTGCCGTCGCCATCGTCGTTGCTGCGGTGGGGGCCCAGCGCATCGCCGAGCGGGAGTTCCTCGCTCAGATCGATGTCACGCTGCGGCAGCGGGCCAATCTCATCGGACGCATCGACGACCTTGTTGCCACCGGGCAGTTTGGCTCCGGGGGCAGGGGTCGGGACCGCTTTGGGCCCAACAACCCGTTTGGTCGGGGGGCATCAGATGAGACCTTTCAACTCATTCTCGAGGATGGGCGGGTGTTCCCCCCCGACCAGCCACTTCCCATCGATCGAACCGACGTCACCATCGCTCAGGGCGAGGCGCCGCAGACGGTGCGTACCGTGGAGACCGGTGAGGAGGACTACCGCTTGCTCACCGTCCCGGTGCGTGGTGGTGCGATCCAAGTCGCTCGGTCCCTCGACGAGTTCAATGCCACGACCGCCAGGATCGGACGCACGCTCAGCATTGCCGGGGGAATCGGCGTCGCTCTGGCTGCCCTCGCCGGACTCCTCGTCGCTCGCTCGGCACTCCGTCCCGTCGACGAGCTCACCGAGACCGTGGAGCACGTCACGGAGACCCGAGAGTTCGGTGCTCGCATCGCCGTGGAGCGCAACGACGAAGTGGGTCGTTTGGCGGAACGCTTCAACGAGATGCTCGATGCGCTCCAGTCGTCCCAACAGGAACAGCAGCTTCTGGTGCGGGATGCCGGGCACGAGCTGCGCACACCGCTGACGGCACTGCGCACCAACATCGACGTGCTCGCTCGTGGGCACGAGCTCAGCGAGAGCGCACGGCGCGAGCTGCTTGCCGCCGCTACGGACGAGCTTCGTGAGCTCAGCACGCTCACTGCAGAACTGGTCGAGCTGGCGGCCGATCCGGCCGCGGTGACCGAAGCGTCGGTCGAGGTCGATCTGCGCGAGCTGGTGGAGCGGGTCGCCGAGCGGTTTCGCCGCCGGTCGGACCACGAGATCACGGTGACGGGAGAGACAGCGACCGTGGTGGGACGAATTGCAGAACTAGAGCGGGCCGTGGGCAACCTGCTCGACAATGCCCTCAAGTGGAGTCCGCCGGGTGTCGCCATCGAGGCGATCGTCGGCAAGGGTCTCGTTGCGGTGGAAGATGCGGGGCCGGGGATTCCCCCTGGGGACGAATCGCGCGTCTTCGATCGGTTCTATCGCAGCGACGCGGCTCGCACGAAACCCGGGTCCGGTCTCGGGCTCGCCATCGTCAGCAAGATCGTCGCCGCCCACGGAGGGCGGGTGTTTGCCGGCAAGTCCCGCCTCGGGGGAGCGCGGGTCGGCTTCGAGCTCCCCGTCGAGGCGGCGCAGCCGGCGGACTGAGCGGGGGCGGCCTCTAGCCTGGCGGCCATGGGCATCGACGTGATCGGAGTCGACGCCGACGACACGCTGTGGCACAGCGAAGGGCACTTCGTGGTCACCCAAGAGCGTTACGTCGAGCTGCTCGATCCATGGGTGGAACGCGACACTGCGGCGGCAGCGCTGCTCGAGGCGGAGCGCCGCAACCTGCGGTTGTTCGGTTACGGCGTGAAGGGTTTCACGCTGTCGATGATCGAGACGGCGATCGAGCTGACCGACGGCGAGATCGATGGTGCCCGCATCCATCAGATCGTGCAGTTCGGTAAGGAGATGCTCGATCATCCGGTCGAGCTGCTCGACGGCGTAGCCGAGACATTGCATCGCTTGCACGGCGATTTCCGGCTCGCGTTGGTCACCAAGGGTGATCTGTTCCACCAGGAGTCGAAGGTCGCCGCCTCGGGCCTCGCCGATGTCTTTGGCAGCGTCGATGTCGTCGCCGAGAAAGACGCAGCGACGTACCGGCGCTTGCTGGATACGATCGACGTGCCGGCAGAGCGGTTTTGCATGGTGGGCAACTCGATGCGATCGGATATCGCCCCGGTCGTCGAGATCGGCGGGTGTGGGATCCACGTGCCGTACCACGTCACCTGGGAGTTGGAGCATGTGGAACCGCTCGGTGATCACCCTCGTATCGCCCGGGTCGACTCGATCGTTGCCGTCCCCGAGGCGGTTCGGTCACTGACCGGCTCCTGATCTGCCGGCTGAGAGCGCCAGCGATAGGCTGGCGATCGCAGAGTTTCGTATTGGCTCTTCGCCTGCCGGCTCATCGCTGTGTTGCATGGGTCCCGTGCCCATGCAACCGAGTCTGCGCCTATCGGCGCATCCTCTAATCGAGCGGGTCGTCCCAGTTGGCGAAAGATCCGTAGCCGGGGTGCCGGAATCGATTGGGCACCTCGATGAGCACGGGTCCGTCTGCGTCGAGGGCACGCGACACGGCGTCGCCCACTCCGTCGAGGTCGTCGACACGCAGGCCCACGGCGCCGAACGCCCGCGCCAACGCAACGAAATCGGGCGGTCTCAGATCGACGCCGCTGCGCCGTCCAAAGAGATGATCCTGGTGACGGCGCTCGACACCGTATCCCTCATCGTTGAACACGAGAACGATGACCGGTACATGATGTTCGACCGCGGTCATGAGGTCTTGGATGGTGAACATGACCCCGGCGTCGCCGATCACGGCAACGCTCGGTACCTGCGGTTTGGCCAGCTTGGCTCCGATGGCCGCCGGGAGCGCGTACCCCAATGTGCCGAAACCCGACGGGACGAACCAGGTGCGTGGCTGATAGGCCGGCCAATGCGAGCGTGCCCAGAAGGCAAGGGTGGTGGGATCGTTGAAGACGCGAGCATCGTGGGGTAGCGCCATCCGTATCTGGTCGAGCACGTCGATCTCGACCGGGGTCCCCACCCGGTTGCTGATCTGCTCCAGAGCTGCGGTGACCTCGTCCGCTCGCGATCGCGAGGCTGCGTGTCCGAGATCATCGAGCGCCTTTGCGAGTTGCGCCAAGGTCGCTTTGGCGTCACCGAGCAGACGCACCGCCACGGGGTAGTTGCGCCCCAGCTCCTCGGCGTCGAGGTCGACCTGGATGACGGCGTCCGGGAGTCGCAGCGACCAACCGCCGGTGGGGAAGTAGGAGAACCGGGTGCCGACTGCCAGCAACACATCGGAGCGATCGAGCATCTGGCGCACTGGTCGCTCGTTCGCCCAGTTGCCGACGTGGAGCCGGTGATCGGCGGGGATGGCGCCCTTGCCACTCTGCGACGTGATCACCGGCGCCCCGAGCCGCTCGGCGAGCGCCACCAGCTCACCCGCCGCCTCGGCGGCGACCGCACCACCTCCGGCCCAGATGATCGGTGCTTCCGCTCGCCGTAGCTGCGCCGCGGCCTCGGCGATACTGCCTGCATCGGGCGAACGTGGTGTGCGTGGTGATGCGGGAATTGGTGCGGCGTCGGTGAGAGCGGCCAGCGCCTCTCCGGCGATCTCGACGAGCGCCGGGCGGGGACGGCGGTTGCGCAGTGCAGCGAAGGCGGTAGCCACCGCCGTAGGGATCTCATCGGCGAGCACGACGCCGGTCGTGAAACCGGAAACCGGACGAAACATCCCCAGTTGGTCGGACAGATCGTGGAAGTATCCCTTGGACTTGCGCCGTACGTGAGCCGGGTTCTCGTTCGTCACCTGCAACACCGGCACGCTGTCGTTATGAGCCGTGGCCATGGCCGTCATCGTGTTGAGTGCGCCGGGGCCACCGCTGGTGAGCGCCACCCCGATATCACCCGTCGCCCGGGCCCAGCCGTCGGCCATGAAGACGGCGGCCTGCTCGTGGCGTACATTGATGGCCCGAATCGCGGGATGGTCGAGAAAAGCGTCGTACACGGCGAGCGTGTCGACGCCGGGGATTCCAAAGACGGTGGCTACGCCGTTCGCCTCGAGACAGCGAACCAGGAGCGCAGCACCACTCGAGGTCATGTTGGGCCTCCCACGGATATCGAGTTCTCACGGTGAGTCGCATCCAATCGGCGTCCCCCGACGAAGAAGAAGCCCGCTGCGACAAGCGACGCGACTGCGACGAACGTCCACGCCCCTCTGTAGCCTCCCGACTCCACCATTGCCCCGAACACGACAGGCCCGAAGATACCCCCGGCGTAGAGACCGGCGCCGACGATCCCCGTTGCTGCCGCCGGTGCCCGCTCGGTGCGGGCGACGATGGCGTAGAGGAACACTGCCGGCCAGCCCCATCCGGTGGCGAACAGCACGACGCTGACCACCCCCAAAAGGAATGGTGTGTCGACCATGCCGAGAAAGAGATAGCCCCCAGATCCAGCAGCGAGGAGAGCCGTCAGCAGCGTGACGTGTTTCGAGTGGTTGGTCCCGGCGAACCACCCCCACCCGATGCGGGCGACGATCCCGGTCACCGCACCGATCGCCAACAGCGTGCCGGCGACGCCCGGCGCGATGCCGCCGGCGACAGCCGACTCGACATAGAAGGCGCCGAGTGTGCTCCCGCCGATGACGGCGGCCGCAGCACCTATTCCGAGCAGAACGAGTGGTCCCATCGGCACGACGCCGTCCTCGGGCGGCGGGTGCAGCGGGTTCTGGGTTTGCGCACGTGCGAAGAGCAGCAACGGCATCCCCACGAGTGCGATGAGTACGAATGCCCAGCGCCAACCCACAGTGAGTCCGATCAGTGGGACGGCGGCGCCGGAGATCATCGTGGCCACCGGGCCCGATGACTGCTTGACACCAAACGCCACACCCTGGTGTCGGCTCGGTACGGCTCGAGCCAGCAGCAGATTGGAGGCGGGAAGTGCGATCCCGTTGGCGACACCCGCCAGCATCATGAACGGCACGAGCGAGCCCCACGTGTGCGCAAACAGTGCGACACCGAACAACGACAGCACCGTGATGGCGGCCGCCAGCGCGATGCCACGGCGGGCGCCGAGCCGTTCAGCCAGCCGACCACCAGGTGCCGAGCTCAGAGCCGACGTGAGGTAGTAGGCGGACACGACGAGTCCGAGCGCCGACTCGCCAAAGCCGAGATCCTGACGGACGAAAACCGCAAGCGCCCCGAGCAGAAACACCGGCAGTGCAGCAATCGAGATGGAGAGGGTGCCGGCGACGAGCGCAACGGCCGGGGGCGGCCGCATCAAGGTGTTGGCGGTCCCGGTATCCACTCTCACCGGTACGTAGCTCGGTCGAGGGCGGCCCAGATGCGCGACGTCGCCGAGCGGAAGCCGGGCTGGTCCATGAGATCGCTGGTCCGCGGCCGGGGTAGGTCGACCTCGACGTGCTCGACGACGGTGGCGGGTCTCTCGCTGAGCACGGTCACCCGGTCACCCAGCAGCGCGGCTTCGTCGACATCGTGAGTGACGAGCACATAGGTGCGCGGGTCCAGCTGCCAGTGGGTTTCGAACTCGTCCCACAGCCGGCGCTTGGTGATCCAGTCGAGATGGACGAAGGGCTCGTCCATGAGCACGATGTCGGCGTCGTGGGCGAAGGCACGGGCGACGCCGGCTCTGGTCTTCATCCCGTGGGACAGCTCGCCGGGCATCCGTTTCCCCATCCCACCCAAACCCACCTGTTCGGTGTGGAACGAGCGCACCTTCTCGAGCAGGCTCTTTCGAGTCTGTTTCTCCAGCGGCGGGGTGCGCTTGCCCATCTCGGTTCCGATACTCACATTGCGGCCGATGTTCCACCACGGCAGCAGCGTCGGGTCCTGAAACACGAGAGCAGTGCGATTGCTGTGCCGTTGCTCGCCGACAAAGCGGATCTTGCCCGCGCTGGGGCGGAGCACGCCGGCAAGCAGTCGCAACAGTGTGCTCTTCCCACAGCCGTTCGGGCCGACCACGACGTGGACCGAGTTCGGTGCAACGGTGAGGTCGAGGCTGCGGATCACCTCGGTGCCGACACCGGCGGCGGCGAACGTCAGCCCGACGTTGCTCAGCTCGATCCCCAGCGCCACTGTTTGTACTCCCCTCGATCGGCCCCTACCGAACCAAAACCGTTGGCAATGTGCAAATTGGATCCTGTATATTGCACGATCGTGGAGAGTTGGGTCGGCGACCTGGCATTGTCGGGGAGACCGAACCTCCGTTTGGGAGTGAATGAACACGGCTTGTTCGTCCGAGCCGGAAAGGGAGGAGAGGGTGAACGCAAAGTCGACGATGCGGCTGTTGGCGCTGCTCGGAGCTTTCGTGCTGGTCCTTGCCGCGTGCGGGGACAGTGGAGGTGATGCCGATGCCGGCGTCTCCGAAGAAGACCTCCAGGCAGCCATCAACGAGGCCGTCGAGGCGGCTCGTGCCGAAGCCGAAGCTGCCGGGGTGACACAGGAAGAGCTCGATGCAGCGGTGGCGGCCGCCCGTGAGGAGGCAGCCGCGGCGGCGCAGGAAGCGGCCGATGCAGCAGCGGCGGCGGCTGAAGGGGGACGCGAGGAGACGTCGATCATCCGGTTCGCCTTCGCCCCCGATCCGGCCTGGGACTACTTGACCGACACCGGCAATCTGGCCCAGTGGGAGGCGGCGAACAACATCCGTATCGTCACCAGCACCACCTGGGACGAGTTCACCTACTTCGCCGGTGGGCATGGCGACATCGTCTCCATGGGCACTCAGGAGATCCCGGTGCTGGAGAACGAGACGTCGATCAAGACCGTGACGTTCGGCAAGTACAACTATCAGCGGTCACCGATGATGAGGCGCGCCGGCGATCCGTACAACACCCTCGAGGACGTGCCCCTCGGTTCGAACATCTGCGTGAGCAGCCCGGTGTCGAACACCGGTTTCTGGACGGTGGCGGCCAACGAGTTGCACGGGCTCGACTACCGAGTCGGTGGTGGTGACTTCAACCTCATCGTCAACGACCACTTCGTCAATCCGACGAACCTGTTGCGTGGCGACTGCGAGGTCGCCGTGATCATCCCCGAGGCGGCCGCACCGCACCTGCGGGCCGGTGAGCTGGAGCTGATGTACGACGGGCAGATGCCCTTCCAGCTCTACACGACGTTCTCCGGGATCGATGACGGGCAGAACCACGTGATGTCCAACCTGTTCACGGCCACCGAGGAGTGGTTCGATGCGCATCCGGAGGAGGCGCTCGCTTTCCTCGAGCTGTGGCAGCTCGGTGTGGATCTGTGGAACGACAATCAGGAAGAGGTCATCCGCACCTATCCACAGCACTTTGCCGTCGAAGCAGACGAAGACGTGGAGTGGATGATCGACTTCATGTCCGGTGAGAGCGACTGGTTCGTCGAATCGGTGTATCTCGACCAGGCGTGGGTCGATGCCGAGGTGGCCATCTACGACCTGATGACCAAGCTGCCGGCGGAGAACCCGAACTCGCTACCGGCGGATTATCCAGCCCCGCGGTTCGAGATCGTCTCGCCGTAGCTGAGACAGGTTGAGGACTCTCGCACGGGCGCCAGTGGTCGGCGCCCGTGCGAAGCCTCACACGGAGGGCATGTGACGTGACAAGGGGTACGTCGTGACGACGACACGGGCAGAGGAGCGAGATCAGTCCCTCCTCATCACCGAGGAGGAACTGGCGCGAGCCGCGCGCCGTAAGGAGCTGACCACCCGATGGTTCTGGCGAATCATGGGTTACGTGGTCATTCTCGGGATATGGGAGTTTGCCTCCGGACGGGTTCTGGAGGAGGCCCTGCTCCCGGGACCGATCCGAGTCTTCGAGACGTTCGGTGATCTGTGGGCCGAAGGCCGCATCTTGCCTGCGTTCCAGGCGACGCTTATCCGACTGTTCTCGGCGTTTGCGCTGTCGTTCCTGGTGGGCACGATCATCGGCGTGATCTCGCAGAACAAGTGGTGGGAGGGTTTCTTCAAAGACGCGACCTTGATCTCGCTGACGGCACCCGGGCTCATCTGGGTGCTCATCACCGCGATCATCTTCGGCAACCGGGTGTGGGGCCCGATGATCGCCATCATCCTGACGACGTTCGGTCTGGTGACGGTGAACGTGTACGAGGGCGTGAAGTCGCTTCCGAAGGACTTGCTCGACATGGGGCGGGCGTTTCACGTGTCCAACCTGAACTTGCAGCGCCATGTCGTGCTGCCCCACCTGGCACCGTTCCTCTTCACCGGCATGCGCTTTGGGTTCTCGATCGCCTGGAAGGTGACGGTGCTCACCGAGGTGTTCTCGTCGTCTTCGGGCATCGGTTTCGAGCTACGGGTGTCCCAGGTGCTGTTCCAGAACGACGAGGTGCTGACGTGGATCCTCGTGTTCTTCGTGTTTGCTCTGTTCTTGGAGAAGGTGGTCCTCCAGGCATTCGAGCGCAGATACTTCCGGTGGCGCCAAGCCGTCGAGGCGGCGTAGGAGGTCGGCATGGCTGTAGC